>JBQTIE010000200.1:0-18282 GCA_052389315.1 Acidobacteriota bacterium | reverse complement strand
GGCGAGGCGCCCGGATGGCAAGGCGCGACGACCGAGAATACCTGGAGTATTTGAGGAAGGAGCAACGCCGCCAGGCGGGATGCATCGCCGGCCGAATGCCACCGTAATTGTGAAACGCAGTACTTAGACGTCAGAAACGACCGCGACCGTTGAAGGCCGACGGCGAGTCGTCTCGGCGCCGACGAAGCTCAGCCTCGCCCGGCTTCTGGGCCTCACCTGTCCGAGGGTCTCGCCGTGCTCCGCGGTCCGCCGAGCCACAGCTATAATCCCGCGGACCGCATGGACAGCCGCAGACGGTGGGTCGTCGGTGGCGTGGCGCTCGTGATCGTCCTGGCCGCCGCCATCGAGCTGGCGATGGGACGCGTTGCGTGGTGCCGTTGCGGCTACGTCAAGCTCTGGCACGGCGTCGTCCTCAGCTCGGAGAATTCGCAGCACCTCACGGACTGGTATACACCCTCGCATGTCATTCACGGCCTTGCCTTCTACGGCATCTTGTGGCTCGTGTTACGGCGATCTGGGCCGGATGCCCGCCTCCTTCTGGCGGTTGTGATCGAGTCTGCGTGGGAAGTCTTCGAGAACACCTCGTTCGTGATCAATCGCTACCGCGAGGTCACGATCGCGCTCGACTACTACGGCGACAGCGTGCTCAATTCCCTGTCGGACATCGGCGCCATGATGCTGGGATTTGCCATCGCGCGCCGGGCGCCGGTGTGGGCGAGTGTGAGCCTGGCGATGGTGATGGAGGTGGGCGTCGCCATAGCCATTCGCGACAACCTGGCGCTGAACATCCTGATGCTGCTCTATCCGCTGGACGTCGTGAAGCAGTGGCAGGGTGGGAGCTAGACGCCTGTCGGAGTCTCCATCATCCGGCTCACCGTGCGGACGAGCAGCGCCGAGCTCACCAGCAGGGCACACGCGAGCGCCACCTCGGCGGCCACCAACACGGAGTAGAGACGCCGCGCGCCCCGCGAGCTGCCGCGCTCGCCCGACTTGAGCTCGGACGTGAGGCTGCCGCGCAGGATCAGCAGCGCCGGCACGAGGCCAAAGACCACCGTGGTGGACACGACCACCGCCAGGCCAAGACCGAGCGCGCGGAGGTCCACGACGGCCTCTGTTGGAGACGGCGCCCTGCAGGCGCAGCCCGAGGGTGGCGACGGCGCTCTGAGCCTCGTCGAGCGTCGTGGACGGCGACAACCGGGCGACGGCCTCCATGAAATGCGCGGCGCGGCTGTGCTGCGTCATGTCCCACCGCAGCCGCTCCCAGACATCGACGTCGTCTGGATAATGAAACCGGGGCGGCATCACGCCGACGACGGTGTACGGCGTATCGTTGAGCGACAACTGGCGTCCGATCAGCGAGGGGTCGGCGTTGTAACGAGTGCGCCACAGCCGGTCGCTGATGACGGCGATGAGCTCGTTCGTCACGAACAGCGGACCACCGACGGGGAAGCCGGCGCCCACCTGTGGTCGGACTCCCAGCAGATCGAAGACGTTCCCGCTGACCTCGATGGTCTTGACGCGTACGGGGTCGAGCCCGGGGTCCACGACGTTGACGCCCGGGCGCCACCACGCGGCAGCGTCGGCGAAGACGGGCAGCGCGCGGTAGTTCATGAAGTTCACGGGCGAAATGGGATCGTGGGCCAGCCCCTTCTCCGCGTTTGCGTCCCAGAGGGTGACGAGGCGGTCCGGGGCGGTGAACGGCAGCGGGCGAAGCACGACCGCGTCGACGACGGTGAACACCGTGGTCGCGGCGCCAATCCCCAGGCCCAGCACCATCACGGTGACGAGGGCAAAGGTCCGGTGCTGGCGAAACTGACGGAACGCGATTCGGATCGCGCTGACCACGGCTGAGGCTCCTTGTTTTGGTGGGGTCGACGGACGACTGTTGCCTTGGACGGATCAGGTGGTGAGACGGTTGCCGCCGAGAGGCACAAACTTCGCGGTGTCCGGTTCCGTCCAATGGTCCATGGCCAATCTCCGCCTCGCCTTCCGCACGCTGTTCAAGACCCCGTTCGTCACGATTGTCGCGGTCATCTCGCTCGCGTTCGGCATCGGGGCCAACGCCGCCATCTTCTCCCTGTTCGATCAGATTCTCCTGCGGCCGCTCCCGGTGCGTGAGCCCGAGCGGCTCGTCAACCTCTCGGCACCCGGGCCTAAGCCCGGATCGAACTCGTGCAACAACCAGGGTTCCTGCGAGGAGGTGTTCAGCTACCCGATGTTCAAGGACCTGGAGCGCGTGCAGACGAGCTTCGAAGGCGTGGCCGCGCATCGGGCGTTCGGAGCGAACTCGTCCTATCGCGGTCAGACCTTGAATGGCGAGGGCATGCTCGTGTCCGGCAGCTATTTCGGGCTGCTTGGGGTGCAGCCGGCACTCGGCCGCGTGCTGACCGGCGAGGACGACACGACGTTCGGCGGTCACTTCGTGGCGGTGCTCAGCGAGGGCTACTGGCGGACACGCTTCGATTCCAACCCGAACGTCCTGAACGACACGCTCATCGTCAACGGCCAGGCCATGACGATCGTGGGGGTGGCGGCGCGGGGGTTCGAAGGCACGAGCCTGGGGTCGCGTCCGCAGGTGTTTGTGCCGATCACGATGCGCGGGCTGATGCAACCGGGCTTCGTCAGGCCGGGGCCTAACGGCAACGGTTTCGAGAACCGCCGCAACTACTGGGCCTACGTCTTCGCGCGCCTGAAGCCGGGCGTGTCGATCGAGCAGGCGGCGACGGTCACCAACGGCCCCTACCGCGCCATTCTGAGCGACGTCGAGGCGCCACTCCAGCAGGGGATGAGCGATCAGACGATGGCACGTTTCAAGGCGCGCGAGATCGTCTTCACGGAGGGGAACCGCGGGCAAAGCGACGTCCACGAGGAGGCCCAGACACCGCTGCTCCTGCTCTTGGGCGTCACGGGCTTCGTGCTGCTGATCGCCTGCGCCAACATCGCGAACCTGCTGCTCGCACGCGCGGCGGGACGGGCGGGCGAGAGGGCGGTCCGCCGGTCGGTGGGCGCGAGCCGCCGACAGCTCGTCCTGCAGCTCCTGACCGAGTCGCTGCTGCTGTCGGTGCTGGGCGGCGTGCTCGGGCTGCTCGTGGCGCGCGGGACGCTCGACGGCGTGGCGGCGTTGCTGCCGCCGGAAGCCGTAGCGACGATCGACTTCTCGCTGGACACCTCGACCCTCGTGTGGTCGGCCTTCCTCGCGCTGGGTACGGGCTTGCTGTTCGGTCTGTTCCCCGCCCTTCACAGCACGCGACCCAACCTGGTGTCGACGCTGAACGATCAGGCCGGCCAGCGGGCCGTCTCGCGCACCGCGGCGCGTTTCCGGACGACACTGGCGACCGCGCAGATCGGCTTGTCGATGGCGCTGCTCGTGGTGGCGGGGTTGTTCACCCGCAGCCTCGTCAACGTCACCCGCGTCGACCTGGGCATTCAAGCCGACAACGTGATCACGTTCGGAATCTCGCCGCAACTCAGTGGGTACACGCCGGCTCGTTCGGCGACGTTGTTCGAGCGCCTCGAAGACGAACTGGCCGCGACGCCGGGGGTGACCGCGGTGACGGCCGCGATGGTGCCGCTGATTGCCGGCAACAATTGGGGTAACAGCGTGCGGGTGCAGGGCTTCGAAGCCGGGCCAGACACCGATACAGGTTCTCGGTTCAATGAAGTCGGTCCCGGCTACTTTCGAGCGCTCGGTATCCCGCTGCTCGCCGGCCGCGAGTTCACCCGTGCCGATGCTGTCGGGGCCCCGAAAGTGGTGGTCGTCAACGAGGCGTTCGCCAAGAAGTTCAACCTCGGGCGCGACGCGGTCGGCAAGCGCATCAGCAACAGCAATGACCCTGCATCGCCGCTCGACATGGAGATCGTCGGGCTCGCTCAGAACGCGAAATACAGTGAGGTCAAGCAGGAAATCCCCCCCGTGTTCTTCCTGCCGTACCGCCAGGATGAGCGTCTCGGGTTCATGACCTTCTACGTCAAGACCGCGGTGGAACCCCAACAGATGCTCCCGACGATGCAGGGCGTGGTCGCGCGACTGGACCCTAACCTGCCCGTCGAGGAGCTCAAGACTCTGCGGCAGCAGGTGCGCGAGAACATCTTCCTCGAGCGGATGATCTCGACCTTGTCGGCGGCTTTCGCCCTGCTCGCGACGCTCCTGGCGGCGATCGGGCTCTACGGCGTCCTGGCGTACACCGTGGCGCAGCGCACGAGGGAGTTCGGGTTGCGGATGGCCCTCGGCGCGGACGGTGCCGACCTTCGCGCCATGGTGCTGCGACAGGTGATGAAGATGACGCTCGTCGGCGGAGTGGTCGGCCTCGCCGCCGCCATCGGCCTGGGCCGCTTTGCCCAGGCCCTGCTGTTCGAGATGCAAGGGCACGATCCAGCGGCGCTGGCGATCGCCGCGTCGCTGCTGGGCGTGGTCGCGCTGGGCGCCGGGCTGCTGCCGGCGCTGCGCGCGTCACGCATCGATCCGATGCGGGCGCTGAGGTACGAGTGAGGCGCTGGCAGTCATCCCGCGGATTCCCCGGTCACCGCCCCCCGGATCCGCTCGAGCTGTGCGATGTGCAACAGGTCATGCCCCGCATACAGGCGGACCATGTGCGCGACGCTTTCTTCTCCGCGCTCTGCATGGACACCGACGCGTGCGAGGTCCTCAGGCGACGCGTCCTTCAGCAGACCGAGGTTCGCCCGCCTGAGGACAGCGAACACCTCCAGCGAGTCGTTCATCTCCGCCTCGTCGTAGCCCAGCCGATCGGCCCACAGGTCCTGGTCGTATCCCGCGAGAGCCGGCCGATCGTGCGCGAGCACCAGACGGAGCCTGTATCCCCACACGAGCTCCGAATCGGCGAGGTGCCGCAGGACCTGACGCACAGACCACTTGCCAGGCGATTCCGCCTGGCTCGCCGCCTGACGCGACAGTCCCGCGACCACGGCATGAAGCTGACCAACGGTCGATTCCAGCACCTCGAGGGGATCTCTGGTGCCCAAGAGATCCAGCACGGCACTCGTGTAGGCTCGCGCCTGCTCGGCTGATCGCGACGCGGAATTGGTGAACACGGACATCGCGAGAGCTCCCTACCGCTTCTTGAGCTCGACGAGAATCAATTCCGAGGCGGTCTTGCCGACGTTCTCCGGCAAGTGCTTTTCGGCGGGAGCCCATGTGGCCGACCCCCGGGTCAGGACCTGGTCCTGCGCTTTGCTGCCGGGAACGTTCATAGACTCCTCGTGTCAGTCCAACGAACCAGGTGGCCGGCGTGATCCGCGGAGACCGTTGTCGCGGCCGCGGTTCGACTATCCCACGTACGCTCGAGGACCACAACCTGAGCCGGAGAAACAGGACAGCCGCCTGCAGAGCTTGGGCGGTGATCGGGTCGCTACGCCCTGGTCCTGCCGGCGGCCCATCCCCGTAGCATCGCCTCCACCACGCCGATCGCCCGCCAGTACTCGTCGAGCGACACGTGCTCGTTCGGGGTGTGATCGAGCGCGCTGTCGCCCGGGCCGTAGGCCACGATGGGGCAGCGCCAGAGTGGCGCGACGAGGTTCATGTCGCTCGTGCCGGTCTTGAGCACGAAACTTGGTTGCACGTCGGGGTCCGCGGCTCGAATGGCGGCGAGCAGGCTACGGACGAGATCGTTGTGGCGGTCACTCTTCCACGGGTGTTCCCATCCGCGGAAGCACAACTCGAGTGAGGTCCGCGTGCCGGTCAGGGCCACCGACGCCCCCTCGAGCACGTCCCCCGGCTCGCCGGACGGGTCTGGCGCCTCGATGTGTCGCGCGGTCCACGACACGAGATCCGAGACCAGCGACTCCGCGTCGACGCCCAGCGGCAGCCGCCAGGCAATCTGCGCATCGGCGGTGTCGTCCATCGCCTGCGTGGTCGCGGTGACGAATCGTCGCAGGCTCGGCGTGAGCTGGTCGAACGCCTTGTCTCGGCCGACGTTGAGGGTCGCCGCGTGCTGCGCCACCCAGTTCCACAGGTCGACCACCACGGACGCGACGCCTGGGTCGGGTCCCGCGGTATGCGCCATCGGCTGGCGAGCCTCGAGGTCGAGCAGCAGGCGGCCCTTGTAGCCCAGCGTGATGCGGTGCCAGTGGCTGGGCTCGCCGATGACACAGGCGTCGGGCACAGGCTCACGCGTGCCGTCGAAGCGTGCGGCGATGAACCGCGCACCCTTGCTCGTGGCCGCTTCCTCTTCGACCGCCCCCACCACGACGAGGCGGACGCTGGCATCTCGCGCCCACGCCTCCCCGAGGCGGGCCCCGGCGGCGACGAACGTGGCCAGCGGCCCCTTGGCGTCGACGCTGCCGCGTCCGTAGAGCACGGCGCCCTTCTCGGTGTCGGCGATGCGGACGGGAATGTTCCCCGGAACCGTGTCGATGTGGCCGAGCAGGACGATCGTGCGGCGTGCGTCGGCCGCGCCCAACTCGCCGACGGCGTTGCCGGCCTCGTCGACCGACGCCCGCTCATAGCCCGCGGCGTGCATCTGGCCGACCAGAAAGTCCACGGCCGCGGCTTCATGCCGCGAGGGCGACGGGATTGACACCAGCCCCCGAAGGAAATCGGTGGCCGCCGTGCGGTCCATCACGCGCCCGCCTGCCGCACCGCCTGCAGGACGGCCTCGACGCCGATGTCCACCTCGTCGTTGGTGATGACCAGCGGCGGCAACAGGCGAAGGACGGTTGGGCCGGCTGGAAGCGCGATGACCGCGTGGTCGAGCATCAGCGACTTGAGCAGCGGTGCCACTTTGACCCTGAGTTCGACCGCCAGCATCAGTCCCAGGCCGCGGACCTCGCGCACGATCGGCACGCCACCCAGCGCCGTCCGGAGCCGCTCGAGCATGGCGGCACCGATCGTCGCACTGCGCTCGACGAGCTGTTCGTCGCGGTAGACCTGCAGGGCTGCGAGCCCCGCGGCGCAGGCCAGCGGCGAGCCACCGAATGTGCTTCCATGAACGCCCGGCGAGAGCGCGTCGCGCACGCGTGTGGTGTAGGCGAGTGCGCCCATCGGGAACCCGCCGCCCAGGCCCTTGGCCAGGCAGATGATGTCGGGGTGGAGGCCCGCGTGCTCCAGCGCGAACCAGCGGCCGGTCCGGCCAAAGCCGGTCTGAATCTCGTCGAGGATCAGCAGCGCGCCTCGCTCGCGGCACAGGCGCTCGGCGGCCTGCAGGAACTCGTGAGTTCCGATGTTCACACCGCTCTCGCCCTGCACGACTTCGAGGATCACCGCGGCCGTCGTCTCGCCGATCGCCGCATCGAGCTTCGCCACGTCATTGAAGGGCACATGCGTGGTCTCGAGGAGCGGCAGAAAGTCCTGACGGTACTTGGGTTCCCACGTGACCGAGAGCGCGCCCATGGTGCGGCCATGAAAGCCCTTGGTCGCCGAGACGAAGGCGGACCGTCCGGTGACCAGCCGCGCGAACTTGAGGGCGCCGTCCACGGCTTCGGCGCCGCTGTTGGTGAGAAAGGCGTGCGGGAGGTGCGGCGGCAGGGCGCGTGCCAGCGCATCGGCAAACATGGCGCGCACGTCGTTGTACAGGTAATTCGGGCAGAGCGTGAGCGTGTCGGCCTGCCGCTTGATGGCTTCACTGACCCGCGGGTGGCAATGGCCGAGCATCGCCACCCCTTGCGCCGACGAGAGGTCGAGGTAGCGCCGGCCGGCGCTGTCGAGCAGCCAGCAGCCCGATCCGCGCACGAAGACCGCGTCGCCGCGTCGTGCGGTCGTCCCGCCCAGCACGCGCTCTTCGACGACGCTCCGGTCGTCAATCATCGGTTCATCCTCGTTCGATTCCATCACTGGATGTGCGTCCCGGCGCCCGCGAGCGCGCGGGAGATGGGATCGGCCAGGCGGCCGTCCGCGAAGATGACCTTGCCAACGCCCTCGCCGATGGCTTCGACGGCGCCCATCACTTTCTTTTTCATCCGTCCCTCGGCGAACTGCATGAACTCGTCCGCTCGAGCCCGCGGGATCTCCGTGATGAGCGTGGATTCATCGGGAAAGACGCGGAGCAGACCGGGTGTGTCGGTGAGGATTACCAGCGCCTCGGCCTGGAGCGCGCCGGCGACCATCGCCGCCGCCCGGTCGCCATCGACGTTGATCGCCTCGCCGGTGGTCGATGCGCCCGGAGGCGTGAGCACGGGGAAATAGCCCGCGTCGAGCAGGAGGCGCAGGAGGCCGACGTTGACGCGATCGACCGTGCCGGTCCAGTCGTCACGCAGCACCAGGCGTCGGCCGTCCCTCCGGATGCGGAGCGTATCCTTCCGCGTACCTTCGAAGAGCCGGCCGTCCAACCCGGAGAGGCCCACGGCGTTGACGCCGCGGCCCTGGAGTTTCTCGACCCACATCTTGTTCAACTGTCCGCAATAGACCATCTCGAAGATCTCGAGCGTCCGCCGGTCGGTGCGTCGGCTGGTGTGGCCCGACTCGCTGGTGACGAACTCGGCGGGATGTCCCAGCGCCGCGGCGACCACGTTGGTCGTTTGAGCGCCGCCGTGCACGAGGACCAGGGGGGTCCCGCGCGCCCGGAGCGCCGCGATGTCGGCCACGATGGCATCCACGTCAAGCGACGTCCCCCCGCCCGCCTTTACGACGATCATCTCAGTCACCGCCCGCGGCGTGGGCGCACCCGCCGCGTCGAACGCACCCGACCGCTGCACCGCACCTGCCGCATCTGTCGCCCCTAGATCGGATGGAGGCCGGGGAACTCGAGTCCCGCTGTCTCATCCCACCCGGCCATCAGGTTCGCGCACTGGACCGCCGTGCCAGCGGCGCCCTTCATCAGGTTGTCGAGAGCGCACATCGCGACGACCCGTCCGGTCGTAGGGTCGAACTCGAAGCCCACATCGGCGTAGTTGGTCCCGGAAAGAATCTTTGGTTCCGGGTACCGGTACACACCCGTGCGCTCCTTGACCAGTCGCACGAACGGTTCGGCGCCGTACCCGTCGCGGTACGCCTTCCACAGGTCGCGTTCCGCCACTCCTGGCCTGACAAACACGTGGGCGGTCGCAAGCACGCCGCGCACGTTGTCCACCGCCGTGGCGCTCAGATGGACCTCGGGGCTGACGTGGCACAGGCGAAGCGCCTGCAGCACTTCGGCGGTGTGGCGATGGCCGGTCGGCGCGAAGCTGCGCATCACGCCCGCGCGCTCGGGATGATGGGTCGCGTCGCTCGACACGGCGCCCCCTTCGCTGCTGCCCACCTTCACCTCGCACACCACTCCTCTCGAAGCCTCCAGCAGGCCAGCCACCGCCAGCGGCCAGATGGCCAGCGTGGTCGCCGTCGCATTGCAGCCCACGCCGCTGACCAGGGTGGCTGTCGCGATCTCGGCGCGGTGCAGCTCGGGCAGACCGTACACGAACCTCTCGAGCCACGCCGGGCTGGCATGCGGGGCACCGTACCAGCGGGCGTAATCCTCTGCCCGACGCAGCCGGAAGTCGGCGCTGAGGTCCACCACGCGCTCGGCCAGACCGACAAAGCCCTCGATGCGCTTGACCGCGCTCCCGTGCGGCAGGCACAGGAACAGCACGTCGACGTGCGGCAGCGCCTCCGCCCGCACGAACTTCAGCGACGTCCTCCGGCGCAGGTTCGGATGTGTGAAGTGCACGAACTGACCGTCGAGACGCTCGCTGGTCACGCATCGGAGGTCGAAGCCGGGATGGTCCAGCAGGAGCCGGACGAGCTCCCCGCCCGTGTACCCGGAAGCGCCGACGATGGCAGCGGACAGGCGATCGCTCATGCGAGGGCGCCGTCCTAGACCGACGCGCCTTCGGCGAGCGAGATGACGGTCACCTGCGGTTCGGTACCCTCCGGCCACCCGTTGGCCTTCGCCCACCCGTCGCGCGCGACCGCGAGGCAGAAGTCAACCATGCGGTGGGGAATGTCCACGCGCGTGGGCGCGATGCTGTTGCGAAACTCCATGGTGTAGTTCACTTCGTTGACCAGGAGCCCACGGTCTGGATCCTCGAACAGGTCAAGGGCGACCATGCCGCCCCCCACCGCGCGCGCGGCCCGCGTGCAGAGGTCTGCGAGGGCCGGCGTCACCGGACAATTGCTCGACACGCCGCCGCGCGCCGTGTTGGTGATCCAGTTCGGCGAGGTCCGGTAAATCGCGCAGATCGTGTCCGTGCCCACCTGGAACGCGCGGATGTCTCGTCCGGGTTTCTTCACGTATTCCTGGATATAGAAGATGCTGTGGTGATAGCTGCCGAGCGTCTCCTTGTGCTCGAGAATGGCCTCGGCGGCGTCGCGATCGTTCACCTTGCTCAGCAGCCGGCCCCACGACCCTACCGTCGGCTTGAGCACGGCGGGATAGCCGAGTTCCTCGATGGCCGCCAGCGCGCTCTCGGGCGTGTAGGCCACCAGCACCCTCGGCTGGGGCACTCCCGCTGCGGCCAACGCGCTGGTGGTCATGAGCTTGTTGCCGCAGATGTCGGCGACGAGCGCGGTATTCACGGTGCGCACGCCCTGGTCGTTGAGGATCTTCAGGCTGTAAAGCGCCCGGCTGTGGTTGATGCAGCGCTCGACAATCACGTCGAAATCGCGATACGGCTGTTTGGTGACGTCGGTGATGTCGAAGACGAGCGTCTGGTCGTCGAGCAGATCGAGGTCGATCCCGCGCCGCTCGAACGCTTCAAACAGCAGCTTCTCTTCCGCGCGCACCCGGCTGTAGAGCACCCCGACCTTGGGCCTACTCACCCCAGTCCTCCTCCTCCTGCGGAGCCACCTCCAAGGTGAGGGGAGACAGCGCGGAGATTTCGAGCTCGGCGCCGCAGCCAGGACACTGGGTGATCTCGTGTTGCATCACGTCGGTCAGCGTGATGTCGGCAAGGCACTCCGGACACTGTGCCTGCCCGCTCGCGGTCTGGACGGCCATTCGACACTCCTCGGAAACCTATACGTTACAAGCTACAAGTTCCAAGTTCAAAACGTCAGGACCTGACCGGCGTGCCGCGCGCGCACGTCGATGCCGCGCGCGTGCCTGCCCCTACGCGCCGGGCGGCTTGGGCGGTGGCGGCGTGTGCTGCGGGTGCTGCGCCCCGCGGTGGCAGGTGAAACAGGTAACCTGGAGCCCCTTGGAGGCTGCGTCGGGAACGGCCTTGGCTACCTGGACGTTGATGTCGGCCGCCATGCGCATCATCGCGCGCGCCGTCTGCTTCTGCGGCTCGATGTCGGCGGCAGATCGAACTTGTCGAGCGACGCTCGCCTCACCCGGAACCGCCGTGCTCCGCGGATAGACTAGAGCATCGTGCCGCTCGGCCTCCTTCTCGTGCTCTTCTTCTGTTCCGGTGCGTGCGGCCTGATTTACCAGGTGCTCTGGCTGCGCCTGCTCGCGCTCATCTTCGGCGTGACGGTCTATGCGGCCAGCACGGTGCTGGCGGCCTTCATGGCGGGACTCGCGCTCGGGAGCGCCGTGGCCGGCCGCGTGCTCAGCCGCGCACAGCGGCCGCTCCAGGCATTCGGGCTGGCAGAGGTCGGCATCGGCCTCTCGGCGCTGGCGACGCCGGTGGCGCTCGATGCGGCCGCGGCCCTCTATCAGCGCCTCCACCAGGTGTCTCCCGATTCCTTTGCGCTCCTGACGGCCGCCCGCCTGGTGACCGGATTCGTCGTCCTGCTGGTCCCCACGATGCTGATGGGCGTGACGCTGCCGGTGCTCAGTGCGTCACGGCTGGTGGGCCGTTCGCATTTCGGCTCTCGCGTCAGCGCGTTGTATGCCGTCAACACCGCCGGCGCCGTGACCGGCGCGGCCGTGGCGGGCTTCTACCTGATCGGTGCGATTGGCATGAGCCGATCCTTCCTGATCGCGGCGTCGATGAACATCGCCGTCGGCCTCGTGGCGGTCTGGCTCGATCGGCGAGAGGACGCCCTGGCCGGGCAGCCGGCTGCGCCCGAACCATCCGCGCCTGAGGCTTCCGCCGTTGTCCATCCCGCGCCGGCCCTCCGAGCCGTGGCTGCCGTCGTGCTCATATCGGGGCTCGTGGCGCTTGCGCTGGAGGTGTTGTGGTTCCGGATGCTGGTCCAGTACCTGGCGGCGACGACCTACGCGTTCACGACGATGCTGGCGACGGTGCTGGCGGGAATTGCGATCGGGGGCGCGTTGGGAGCCCGCCTGCTGAGGACCTCGCGTGATTGGTTGGCCTGGCTGGCAGTCACGCAGCTCGGCACGGCGATCGCCGTCCTGGGCTCGGCGATCTTCCTGGGCTGGAGCTACGCGGCCGGATGGCGGACGGGCAGCGATCTCCAGGCCAGCGCCGCGGCCATCCTGCCTGTGACGATCCTCATGGGGCTCAGCTTTCCCATGGCGCTGCGTCTTGCCGCCGCGCCAGGCCCTACCGACACACCGAGCCGAATCGCTCGTCGCGTCGGGCGCCTCTACTCGCTCAACGTGCTCGGCGCGATTGCGGGGGCGCTGATGGGTGGTTTTCTGGTGCTGCCCCTGCTGGGCACGCGTCGCGCCCTGGTGGTCATGGCCGCCGCCTACGGCGCGAGCGGGTTACTGCTCGTGTGGCATCATCGGCGGCGCCAGCTGCTGTTCGGCCTCGCCGCCGTGACCGCGGTCGTCTTCGGGTTCATGGCGGTCCGCGTCCCCGATCCGTTTCAAGCCGCCTACACTCGCCGCTACGGCCAGGACATGCGTGAGTTCTGGCGGGATGAAGGTGTGCAGACGGCGGTCAGCGTGCACGCCAGTCTCTTCCGGCGGAGCCTCTACCTCGACGGTCTCCACCAGGCCAACGACACACCCGAGATGGTCCAGCTGCACCGCACCATCGGTCAGCTGCCGATGGTGCTTCACCCGTCACCAGCGACGGCGCTGGTCATCGGGCTGGGCGGAGGGGCCACGAGTGGCGCCGTCAGCCAGAATCCCGACACGAGCGTTCAGATCGTCGAGCTCTCCGACGGCGTGCGCCGCGCGGCCGCGTTCTTTGCGCACGTCAACTACGATGTGCTGAATCAACCCAACGTCCGTCTACGCGTGGACGATGGCCGGAACTTCCTCCTCCTCTCCGGCGAAACCTTCGACGTCATCACGGCCGACATCATTCAGCCGGTTCATGCGGGCGCCGGCAACCTGTACTCCCGGGAGTACTTCACGCTCGTGCGCAACGCGCTGAACCCCAACGGGCTGGTCCTGCAGTGGATTGGTCATCGCCCGCCGACGCAGTACCGGCTCATCATGCGGACGTTTCTCGACGTGTTCCCGCACGCGACGCTCTGGCTCGACGGCAACCTGATGGTGGGTTCGCTCACGCCCCTGCGTCTGGACGAAGCGGCGTTCGAGCGCAAGCGGCGCAACCCGCGCACGGAGGCGGCGATGGACGACATCGGGCTGCACTCCTTCGACATCCTGCGCAGCTGGTACACGGCCGGCCCGGACGACATGCGCCGGTTCGTCGGCCCCGGCCTGCTCCTCACCGACGACCGGCCTCTGCTCGAGTACCATCGATCGCTGCCGGTAGACGAGGCCACGCTGGATCTTTCGCCGTTGCGAGGCAGCGTGGCCGACATACTTCAGTGACATGGAAAATGGAAAGGAGTGATTCATGCGAACCGCAATGCTCGTCGGGATCGGGGCGATTCTCGGGGCGGCCACCCTCACCGGCGCGCAGGCGCTGCAGCGCGTCAACCCGCCCGGTTTGAGCACCCCACAGACCTACACGCACATCGTCCGAGCCGGGACGACGGTGTATGTCGCCGGGCAGGTGGGAGCCGACGCACAAGGCAAGATCGCCGGGCCCGGGATGAAGGAGCAGGTCGAGCAGGTGCTGCGCAACCTGCAGACGGCCCTCGCGTCGCAGAAACTGGATTTCAGCCATGTGGCGAAGATCAACATCTACGTGACGAGCGTCGACGAATTCCGGGCTCCCGACGTGGCCGCCATCCGCGCCAAGTACTTCGCCGGCCACCGGCCGGCCAGCACGCTCGTGCAGGTCGTGCGCCTGGCGGATCCCGCCTTCAAGGTTGAAATCGAAGCCATCGCCGTGGCGCCGTGACGCTTCCGCACCTCGCCATCGACACGCTGTTCCTGGACGCGGGCGGCGTGCTGTGCCATCCGTCCTGGCCCCGCGTGAGCGCGGCGCTCGCCGACCAGGGGGTCGAGGTCAGCCCTGAAGCCCCGCGGCGCGCGGAGCCGTACGCCAAGAAGAGCCTGGACGAAGCCTCGGTCGTCGGTACCACGACTGACGCGTCACGCGGCTGGCTGTACTTCGATCTAGTGCTCGCACACGCGGGCATCTCGCCGTCCGAGGCGACCCGCGCCGCCCTGGTGCGCCTGCGCGAGTACCACCAGGCGGAAAACCTCTGGGAGCACGTCCCGGCCGACGTCCCGCCGGCCCTCGAACGGCTGCGGGGGCTGGGTCTGTCGCTGGTCGTCGTGTCGAACGCCAACGGACGGTTGCGCCACTTGTTCGCCCGTGTGGGCCTGGCGCGATACGTCGACGCGATGCTCGACTCGCATGAGTGGGGTGTTGAGAAGCCGGACCCACGGCTCTTTCAGCTGGCGCTGGAGCAAGTCGGAGCCCACCCGGCCCGAACGGCCCACATCGGGGATCTCTTCCATGTCGACGTGGCCGGGGCGAGGGCGGCAGGATTGCAGGAGGGGGTGCTGCTGGACCCGTGGGCTCTCTACGGGCACGCCGACTGTCGGCGAGTGCAGACGCTCGACGAGTTGGCCGCCTCGGTGATCCCCCGTCGTGACGAAACGCTTGTGGAATCTACCGCGTCGGCGAGAGAATCGGACCCGGAAGGAGAGCAACCATGACCTGGACCTGCCGCCCGGCGTCTGGCCTGACCCTGGCCCTCGCGCTCGTGCTCGCCGCCCCTGTCGCGCCGGACGCTCAGAACGGCCCGGCGATCGCCAAGCCCGAATCCGTGGGTATGTCGTCGGAACGGTTGTCCCGGATCTCGAGTTTCATCAAGGGCTATATCGACGCCAACCGGATTGCGGGCGCCGTGACGCTGGTCGCCCGCAGGGGGCAAATCGTGCACTTCGAGGCTCAGGGCTGGCGCGACAAGGAAGCCAGTCAGCCGATGCAGACCGACACGTTGTTCTCGCTGGCCTCCATGACCAAGCCCATCGTGTCCGCGGCGCTGATGATGCTGTGGGAAGACGGCCGGTTCATGCTGGACGATCCCATTTCGAAGTGGCTGCCCGCCTACGGCGACAAGCAGGTCCTGGTGGACGGTCGGCTGGTGAAGCCCGATCGCCCCATCACCGTGCGCCACGTGCTGACGCATACGTCGGGGATCACGTTGACCCCGGAGGGTGGGTCGCCGTCGCCGGCCAAGACGCTGGCGGAACTGATCGACCGCGCGGCCGCGACGCCACTTCGATTCCATCCGGGCGATCGGTGGCTCTACGGAGATTCGACCGATCTCGTCGGGATTCTGGTTGAAAAGATCTCCGGGGTCAGCCTCGATCAATTCCTCCGCGAGCGCATCCTCCAGCCGCTGAAGATGACCGACACCCACTACAACGTCCCGCGTGAGAAAGTCTCGCGGGTGGCCGCGATCTATCGGCCGGGCAAGGATGGGACGATCGAGCTGCTGCGCAAACCCGAGTTCCGCGAGCCGACCACGCTGTTCCGAGGGGGCGCGGGGCTGAGCGGGACGGCCAGCGACTATGTGCGATTCGCGCAGATGCTGCTCAACGGCGGGGAGCTCGACGGGGTGCGGCTGCTCGGCAGGATGACCGTGGACGCGATGTTCACCAATCAGATCGGGACCGACAAGCTGGTGTACGTGCGCGGTGCCGGGTATGGGTTCGGCCTGGGCGGCGCGGTACTGTTCGACCGGGCAAAAGCTCCAGACGCCTTGTCCGTGGGGACCTGGACGTGGGGCGGGGCCAACGGCACAATCTTCTGGATCGATCCCGTCGAGGAGCTCATTCCCATCATGATGATCCAGGTCAACCCGTACAGCCACCTCGACATCCGCCCCTTGTTCTCGGTCGTCGCCTCCCAGGCGATCACCGAGCGGCGCGCTCCGATGCGTGGCCACGGCGGCTCGACCGACCGCGAGGAACCTCGATGAACTCGATTCAAATCGCTTTTACCGGCGCCGTCGTGCTCTCGCTCGCCAGCGGCGCCGGGGCTCAGGCCCCGGCCACGACGCGGGCCGAGGCGCAGCGCCAGGAACGTGAGCAGAAACAAAAGGAGCTGGAGCCCAACGAGCCGGATCGCCTGCAGCGCGCGTTGAACTACGCGGAGAACCGGGCCCTGTTTCTCATGTCGCGCGATGGCTTCGTTCCGAAGCTGGGCAGCCTCACGACAGGCAGCGGGTTCAGCTTCGGCCTCGGGTACCGCGACCGCGACATCTTCGCGCACCAGGGCGCGCTCGAGCTGTGGGGGGCGGGGAGCTTCAAACGGTACTGGGCGGTGGAGGCCCGCACGTCGTTCCCGGACCTGGCTGGCGGCCACGTCATGGCCGAAGTCGTCGGCGGCCTGCGCGAGTACCCGCAAGAGTCGTTCTTCGGCCTCGGCCCGGACTCGCAACGTAGCGATCGCACCTCGTTCCTGCTTCGCACCGCGCACGTGTCGGGCAGGGCCGGCGTGCGCCCGGTCAGGCCGCTCCTGTTCGGCGGGGAGGTCGGGCTGGTGCGGCCGCGAACCGGCAGTGGCACCAACACGAGGCTCCCGTCGATTGCCACGATCTTCACCCCGGCCCAGGCACCCGGGCTCGGCGTGGACGTCGACTTCCTGCAGACCTCCGGGTTCGTCGAGGTCGACTACCGGGAACCCGTCAACGCCAGGCGAGGCGGACTGTACCGCTTCAAGGTCGGCAAGTTCAGCGACCGTGATGATCGGTGGAGCTTTCGGCGCACGGAAGTCGATCTTCAGCAGTTCATCGGCTTCTTCGCCGATCGTCGCGTCATCGCGCTCCGGGGCTTTCTCTCCACCAGCACCCCCACGGACGGGAGCGCGGGCATCCCGTTCTACATGATGCCGACGCTGGGCGGCAATGAGTCTCTGCGTGGCTTTCGCAACTACCGCTTCCGCGGCCCGCACTCGTTGCTGCTCCAGGCGGAGTATCGCTGGGAACTGTGGTCGGGCCTCGACGCCGCCTTGTTCTATGACGCTGGCATGGTGGGGACGCGGCGTTCGGATCTCAAGCTCAGGCGCCTCGAGAAGGACTACGGCTTCGGATTCCGCTTCAACACCTCGAACGGGGTGATCATGCGCGTCGATGCCGCCTTCGGCAGCACGGACGGCAAACACCTCCACATCGTGTTCGGAGGCGTGTTTTAAGCCCTGGGTGGCTCGGGTGCGTCGGATGACGCGTCGAGTCCTGAGTGTGAGTGGTTGAGTGGTGGTCGACGCAATGACTGGAGATCGGTGACCCATGAAGCGATACGTGGCGATGAGTGCAGCGGTCCTGTTGGTTGGGCTAACCTCGCAGGCCGCCGGGCCGCGTTTCTATCCAGACGACCCCCTCTGGACGGAAGACGATGCCGTGCTCGACGCGTCGAAGGCAGCCGAGCAGGAAGACAGCAACGCCTACGACTTCGTCGTCAACTCGTTTCTCAACCCCGGTCAGCGGCGAAACCTTCGAGCGCTCAACGTCAACACGCTGGACGAAGTGCCGGATTCCTCCTGGTTCACCAACCGTATTGGCCGGCGAGACCTCCCGGTGGCAGACCTGCTTCGCGGTCCGGACCGGATCACCGAGCCCCTGTCGATGCAGGGCTGGGTGGTGTCGCGCGACAAGGGCAGCGGCGTGCAGCCCGGGTTCCGCATGACCGACCCAAGCGGGCAGATTTATCAGATCGAGGTCGATCCGCCGTCGAATCCCGAGCTGGCGACGGGCGCCGAGATCATCGGCACGGCGTTCTACCACGCGCTGGGCTATCACGTGGTCGAGGTGTATGTCGCCGAGCTCGATGCCAGTGCCCTCGTCATCTCGGAGAAGGCCACGGTCCGCGATCAGTACACGGGCAAGCGGAGACGCTTCGAACGTCGAGACCTCAACGCCGTGCTGCGGCGCGGCGCCCGCCAGCCGAGTGGCCGCTACCGGGTGCTGGTCAGCCGATTCGCGCCGGGGCGGCCGTTGGGAAACTTCCGCTACTACGGCACGAGGTCCGACGATCCGAACGACATCGTTCCTCACGAGCATCGACGCGAGCTGCGCGGCGCACGCGTGTTCGGCGCGTGGCTCAACCACGACGACTCGCGCGGCGTCAACAGCCTTGACATGCTCGAGACCCGCGACGGCCGCGGGTACATCAAGCACTACATGTTCGACTTCGGGTCCATCCTGGGCAGCGGGACCGTGTTCGCCCAGCGGCCGCGCGCCGGCAACGA
>JBQTIE010000199.1:0-1571 GCA_052389315.1 Acidobacteriota bacterium | reverse complement strand
CCGGGGGAGACAACTGGCTCGGCGTCGCCGACAGCCACGCCGCAGACCTGATGCGGGGCGGACGCGTTGGTGAGCTCTATCGATTCATCAAGTCCGACATCGTGACGGGTGGAGCCTCGGTCAAGGGTTCCCTGCGTCGCCTGTTGTGGGCCGGAGGGCTGCGCCCGCACCTCGACTCATGGTGGGCCAGGATCGCCCCAGGGCCGAAGCTCCGATATCACCGTCGCAAGTGGCACGAGCGACTCCCTGCATGGCTGTGCCCCGATGCCGGCCTGAGGGAAGCGTTGATCGATCGGCTGCTTGCACGACGGACGCCCCCGCTGACCGCCGCGGGTGGAGCACCGAGGAGCTACTATCAGCATTCGCTGCGATCGCTGGCCAACCCGTACATGCATCACGAGAACGAAACAGCGTTCCACATCGAAACGTGGTGTAGGCTGCGTCTGCTGAGCCCGTACCACGATCGGCGGCTCGTCGACTTCTTCAACCGCATCCCTCCCCACGTGCTCGTGCACGGCGATCGCTACAAGGGATTGCTGCGGCCCGTTGTCGAGCGGCACCTGCCCCATCTGGGGTTGGAGAACCAACGTAAGGACTATCCGGCGGATCTGCAGCTTCGCAAGCTTCGCGATCTGCGCCGGGCGATCGCCAATGCAGGACGAGCCGCGGTCATTCGACGACTCGCGGATCTGGGCGTCATCCAGACGATCACGATTGGGCATGAGATTGCATGCGCTGACACACTGTCCTTTGAGGCGCTCGCGCGGCTCTTTACAATCCTGAGTGCGGAGCGATGGCTGGGTGAACACGCCACCACGTGATCCGGTCGCCGTTGTCTCACTTTCAATACACAATGTGCCAGCCTGGACTGAGCGCGGGGTCCCGGTATGGTAAAAACACTACAGGGCACTTCATGAATTTCGACGGACGGATGAAGGAGGACGGTCGCAAATGGACGCGATGACGAACGCCGGTCAGTCCGGCAAACCGGTCTGGCGCAGTCCCCGACTCGAAGAGCTGGGGAACCTGCGCGACTTCGTCAGGTCTGGCAATGCGTTCGGTAAGTCAGGTGCGCCAGCCGATGGCAGTTCGGATCCCGGCGGCGAATCGATGCCGATGAACTAGCCAAGCTAGCGGCAGGAAGCCGATACACGATCGCGATGCCGCCGCGCGAGCAGAAGCGTCCTGCCCCGCACCGCGGGGCAGGATCTGTCCCAGGCCGGACAGACACTCACTTCATGGGTCACCGATTCCGGCCGTACCGATGTCCAGCCGCCGCGACCAGCAGTCCACAACGCTGAGCGAGTGGGCCCAGCCACTCGTCTCCTGGCAATCCGGTGTCGACTCGAGCGCCCACCATCGTCACCTGTTGGCGCACGGTGAGTTGCTCGCCACCTGGCCGCCGGCGCCGTTTGAATCCACGCCCACTGACTGCTTCAAGCTCGGCGACGACTACTGGATCTGGCAGCCTGGCGTAGGCGGCATCCGGTTTCGAGGGGATCAGCCCGAGTGCCTCGCGTTCCCTTCCGAGACCGTCAGCCAGGACTGGTTCGAGCACCTCGTCTCGCGAA
>JBQTIE010000198.1:0-9162 GCA_052389315.1 Acidobacteriota bacterium | reverse complement strand
GCGTCCCGCGTGACCACGCACGCTTTGACGACCTCGCCGTGGTACGCGTGCGGCAGGCCGATGACGGCCGCGACGCGCACGCCGGCGTGCGCATACAGCACGCCTTCGACCTCGGACGGGTAGACGTTGAAGCCATCCACGATGATCATGTCCTTCTTGCGCTGGACGATCGACGTGTAGCCCTCGTCGTCCATCGTGGCGACGTCGCCCGTGTGGAACCAGATGCGGCCGTCGTCGTGTCGTCGAAGCACCTGTGCGCTCTCCTCCGGCTGCCGCCAGTATCCCTTCATCACCTGTGGGCCCGAGATGCACAGCTCGCCCGGCTCGCCGACGGGCATCTCCCGCGTCCCGGTGTCGAGGTCGACGATCTTCATGTCGGTGTCCGGCAAGGGCAGCCCGATGGTGCCGGGCTTGCGCTTGGCCAGCTGAGGCGTGGAATGGGTGACCGGCGAGGTTTCAGACAGGCCGTATCCCTGGTTGAGCGGTCGGCCAATCCGGCGTTCGAATTCCTCGATGACCTCCACCGGGCAGGGAGCGCCACCGCTGTTGAACGTGCGCACCAGGTGCAGGCCGAACTCCTTCACGCGCGGGTGCGCGAGCAGCGACACGAACACGGTCGGAACGGCTGGAAAGTAGGTGGGCCTGAAGTCCCGCAAGGCGGTCAGCACCTGCTCGACGTCGTATTTCGGGATGATGATCTGCAGGCCGCCTACCCAGACGCCGCACATCATGCACACGGTAAAGGCGTAGATGTGGAAGTACGGGATCACGACCAGGTAGCGCCCCTCGCCTCGGCTGTACTGGCGGTACTGCCATGTCTCCGTCTGGACGACGTTGGCGAAGATGTTGGCGTGGGTGAGCATGGCCGCCTTGGGTGTGCCGGTCGTGCCGCCGGTGTACTGGAGGACGGCCACGTCGGTGGGCTCGATGGCGACGAGCGGCAGGTCGATCGGTTCGTCGCTCGCCAGCAGATCCGCCATCGCCAGCGTGTCGGGGACGCGCGGCGCCTCCAGGGCCTCCGCGGAGTACTCGCCGATCGAGGTCACGACGACGTGTTCGATCGCGGTCGTCGGCTTGGCGTCCAGGACCAGCGGCGCCAGCCGGTCCAGTGTGATGAGCACGCTGATCCCGGAGTCGGTCGCCACGTTCAACACTTCGCGGCCGGTATAGGCCGGATTGATGTTGACCACGACCGCGCCGAGCCGCAGCACGCCGAAGGCCGCGATGATGTACTGCGGGCAATTGGGCAGCACGATGCCGACGCGATCGCCTTTGGCGACGCCCAGCTCCAGGAGCGCGGCCGCGAGCCGATCGGCGCGCCGCTTGATTTCGCCGAATGTGAGTGTGGCTCCCAGGAAGGCCGTCGCCGTCGCGTCGGGCATCTCAACGGCGGTCGTCGCCAGGATCTCGTGGAGCGCCCGTGTCGGATACGTCATCCGTGGCCGAATCCAGTAGTCGTAGTGCGCCAGCCACGGCCGAGCCGCATACGGCGACGCATGCCCTTCAACGGGCCGAGAGGCGTGATCTACGCGCTGGTTCTCCACATCCATCGCATGTCCTCACCACGAGGCCGTGTGAGCACCCCGCACTGTGCACCTGTCGGACCCGAGGACCTGTCGCATCCCAGCATCCGAGCACCCGAGCGCGTGTCGCACCTCAGCACCTGAACTCAATGTCCCGCGATGGTCCGCCCGCCATCGACGACGATGACTTGTCCGGTGATGTAGTTGGACGCGTCGGCGGCGAGAAAGACGGCGACGCCTTTGAGCTCGCCGGCGGCGCCCACGCGCGGAATCGGGCACGAGGCCTTGATCGACGGTTCGGCCAGCGGGATGGCCGGATCGGCCAGACGCGAGTGGAAAAAGCCGGGCGCGATGGCGTTGACGCGAATGCCGTTTCGTCCCCAGGAGGCGGCCAGCTCCCGCGTCAGGCCGATCAGGCCCGCCTTGGTCGCCGAGTAGCCGGCGTAGTGGGGTCCGCGAACCGACGCCTGCAGGCCGGCGATGGACGCGACGTTGATGATGCGCCCGTACTCGCGCTTGAGCATTTCGCGGCCGGCCGCCTGCGCACACAGGAAGGCGCCGGTCAGGTTGACGTCGAGCACCTTCTGCCACTTGTCGAGCGGCATGGTCTCGGGCCGCTCGCCCCACGTCACGCCGGCGTTGTTGACCAGGATGTCCACCTGCCCGAACGCCTTCATCGTCCTGTCCACCACGGCCTGTGCGTCGGCGGCCTTGGCGACGTCGGCGATCATGCCCTCGACGCGGATGCCCTGCGCGCGGAAGCGATCCACCGTCGGCGTGAGCCACTCCTCTCGCCGGGCACACAACATGAGCGCGGCGCCCGCCTCGGCGAGACCTTCGGCCATTTCTTCGCCCAGGCCGCGCGAGCCCCCGGTGACAATCGCGACGCGGCCGGCGAGGTTGAACAGGTCCTGGATGGTCGGCATGAGGGTCCTATAGTAGTCCGCGTCCGCAGATTGTCGATCCGCAGAGTACCTATCCACAGATTACGCAGATTACACAGAGTACGCAGAGTATCAAAGAGTACGCAGAGGTACGCAGAGGTACGCATGCGGGTTCCGGAAGTTCTGACGCCGACTTTTCCGGAAATTCTGGCGCACTGAAGTCCGGAAAGTCTGGCCGTGTTGAGCAGACCCCTTCGGGTCACAGACTCGTTGCACCAAGCAGCGAGGGAAGGGATGATCGACATGCTCAAACGGCTCGAGATTCAGGTTCTTCGACGAGCCGGTCACAGTCAAATCGAGGTGGCGACACTCGCCGGCGTCTCTCGCCGAAGCGTTCAACGCGTCGACACTGAGGCGACGGTCACACAGATCGACACGGCGCGCGAGCGTGACGTGCGACGCGATCGGCATCGCCGGCACGCTGTATCTCTATCGGACCCGCGTGCGGATCGTGGCGGGCCGCTTCGCGGTCACGCATGAGCGGAAGTTTATGCCAGGCGAGGGGTCGACCTTGCCCGAGCATCGCGCGCCACACGTCGCCGCCGTCTCCGGCAAACGGGCCAAACGCTCTCTGCAACGCGAGCAATTGCTGAAACTGGGGCCGGAGGCGCTCGCGTACCTGACCGAGCTCACGCATCGACGCCCGCAGATATGGCTCCGCGACATCGACCGGCTGCACACGTTGCTGGCGACCTGCGGCGACGACGCGATGCGCGCGGCGTTGGCGCGCGGTGTACACGAGCGAGCGATCGGCGCCGAGTACATCGCCCACTTCCTGGCGAACGCGGTCACCACTCCAATGCCGATCGAGGGGGATAGTCTGGGTCACACCGTCGATCGCTCGTCAGTCCTGGGGCATCCTGGTCAGTCGAGCTTGGCGAGCGAGCCACCCCTCTTCGACCTGACGTCGGCAAATGCGATCACTGCGCCGCGCGGAGCCCGGGTCGAGGCCGCCGCAGGCGCCCGCAGGGCCGGAGCGAAGCGAAGGGCCTCGACGCGGGCGAGCACGGCGCTACCCTTTGAGGCCGACGGAGGGCGATCATGCCGCTCTCTGATCAAGCGCTCGATGCCTTGCTCAAACGCTTGCACCTGGCCAACACGCGGCGGGCGTGGCGAGAGCTGACCCGGCGTGCGGAGCAGGAGGAGTGGAGCTACCGCGATTTCCTCGCCCTGGTGGTCTCGGAGGAAATCGCGCACCGCCAGCAGACACGATTGTGTCGGCTGGTGCGGCGCGCCCGCCTTCCGTTTCTGAAGACGATCGATGATTTCAACTTCCTCCACCAGTCGACGGTCCGACTCTCGCTCCTGGGATCGGCACTCGCGCCGGAGTTTGTAACCGAGGGCCGCTGCTCAATTCTCGGTGGGAAACCGGGACGTGGCAAAACGCATCTCGCCGTCGCTATCGCGTATCGGGCGATCCAAAACGGCTTCGACGCGCGGTTCGTCACCGCCGCCGAACTGATTGACTCACGGCCTGGGGGAGCGTCCTGCACGATGAGGACTTGGCTCAGGCCATCGTCGATCGCATTCTCGAGCGGGGTCGCGTGCTTACACTCGATGGACCGTCAATGCGGACGAAACACTTAGGACTTGACGACCCGACGATAAATGCAGCCTCAATTCAACTGGCCAGCGCTTCTGGAAAAAGCGCGAGAATTTCCGGAATTGACGCGCCGCAATTTCCGGAACCCACAACGCAGAGCACGCAGACGGCGCAGAGTCCGCATCCACGTCTCCAGCATCCACGGATTTTCCCCATCCACAGAGCACGCGGATTGCCCAAGTTCAAAAGCGGTCAGCGGCCAGGTGAGCGTCTAGGCGAACGGTCTTTCAGCGCGCGCCGGCCTGCACCAGGACGAGGCGATTGGCCGTCGAATTGCTCACGACCGACGGGAGGCCTCAGCCGCTCGCACAGGAGGCGCGCCGATCGACGCAGGGGCGATCGCGGCAACGCGAGACGGCCATCTACGATCATCTGCGTAATCTGCGTAATCTGCGGATAGGTCCTCTGCGGATGGTAATCTGCGTAATCTGTGTAATCTGCGGATGGCAATCGGCGGATGGTAATCGGCAGACCATGGATCGCCGAGGAGGAATCATGGCTGAGGTGAAGGTGGCCATCGGCGGATCGTTCCTGACCGAGGCGATCGAGGTGGGTGAGTTGTGCACCCGAGACGAGCTGACCGACGAGCAGCGCCTGTTCGGCCAGACCGCAGCGGAGTTCATGCGCCAGGAGGTCTTGCCGAACGAAGCACGTCTCTACGCGCATGACTGGGATCTCACTCGCGTGCTCCTCAAGAAGGCGGCCGACCTCGACCTCCTGCGGCTCGAGATTCCACCCGCCTACGGCGGGCTCGGGCTCGACAAGATCAGTGCGGCGTATGTCGGCGAGCAGATCGCCGTCAACCCGTCCTTCGGGGGATCGCTCGGTGCGCACACCTCCATCGGCACCCTCCCGATTGTCTATTTCGGTACCGACGATCAAAAAGCCAGGTATCTGCCGCGGCTCGCCAGCGCGGAGCTCATCGGGGCCTATGCCCTCACCGAACCGCACTCCGGGTCGGATGCCCTGTCGGCTCGGACAACGGCCCGCCTGACCGCTGACGGCCGACACTACGTGCTCAGCGGACAGAAGGCGTGGATCACCAACGGCGGGTTTGCCGATCTCTTCACGGTGTTCGCCAAGGTCGATGGCGAGAAGTTCACGGCCTTCCTCGTCGAGCGTCAGATGGGCGTCGTGAGCGGCGCCGACGAGAAGAAGCTCGGGCTCGACGGCTCGTCGACGACGACCCTGATGCTCGACGAGGTGGCGGTGCCGGTCGAGAACGTGCTGGGCACCATCGGTGAAGGTCACAAAGTCGCCTTCAACATCCTCAACCTCGGACGCGTCAAGCTGGGCGCGCGCAATATCTCCGGCGCTCGACAGGCCCTCAACCACTCGATCAGGTACGCGAAGGAACGCCGGCAGTTCGGGCGTGCGATCTGCGAGTTCGGCCTGGTGAAGCAGAAGCTGGCCGAGATGGCCGTGCGGTGCTTCGTGGGCGAGGCGATGGTCTACCGAGTGCTCGGCGACGTCGATCGGGCCCTCGATGCCGTGGATCAGACCGATGCGCGGCGTGTGCTGAAGATCATCGAGAGCTTTGCCGTCGAGTGCTCGGTCAACAAGGTGTGGACGAGCGAGGCGTTGGCCCATGTCGTGGACGAAGCCGTCCAGGTCTTTGGTGGCAACGGCTATTCGAGGGAGTTCCCCGTCGAGCGCGCCTATCGGGACGCCCGCATCACCCGAATCTACGAAGGCACCAACGAGATCAACCGGCTCATCATTCCCACCCGCCTGCTGAGGAGCGCCACGGCCCTTTCCCCCGCGGCGGTGTCAGCCGCGCACGGCGCGGCAGGACTCGCAGCGGAATACGACCTGGCGGCCCATACGAAACGCCTGGCCATCGCGGCCCTCGGCGCGGCGGCGAGCGCCTATGGCGATCGCGTGCGTGACGAGCAGGAAGTGCTCGCCTACGTCGCGAACATCGTGATCGAGGCCTACGCGGTGGAAAGCGGCGCCGCGCGCGCGGAGAAACTCGCCCTGGCAGACGGCTCGAAGGCCCCCCTGGCCGCCGACGCCGCACGGGTGTACGCGAGCGACGCCGCCGACCGTATTGCCTGCGCCGGCAAGCAGATTGTGCGGGCCCTCGCGGCACAGGCAGCCGAGACGACGACCCTTGAAGGCGTGCTGCGCGACATCAGTGCCCACCCCGGACTCGACACCGTGGCCGCGAGGCGACGACTCGGCGACGCGGCGATCGCGTCGGGCCGGTACCCGTTCTAGATCCCGGGACTTCGCGGTTTACGGCCTAAGTCCCGGGACCGCGCGGTGCCGCGCCTCGCGAGGCCGGCTCAGCCCGGCAAGACGGAGCGCGGGAGAGTTGGGCGGCGCTCCCTTCTAACGGCGGTCACGCCCCAACGTCGGGTAGAACGCGTCTCGACCGTTGACCGACTCCGGCGTGAGCAGGGATATCACGGGAATGGCGACGAGCGGGATCAGCGTCGTCGCATATGACGGATCGACCCGCGACGCCAGCGCCAGCAGCGAGAAATGCGAGAGGACGTACCACACCAGTCCGCCGGCAAAGCCCAGCACCATGCCCCAGAACGCCCCCGCCTCCGTCGTCCGCCGCCAGTACAACGAGTAGGTGACGGCCAGCGCCGGCGGCACGACCATGGCAAACCCGAAGAGCAGCAACTCGAGGATCGACGTGATCGGACCCAGCCACGCAATCACGGCTGCGACCATCCCGTAGATGACCGTGGTCACGCGATAGCCGCGGAGCCGGCGCGCTTGTGTCCAATGGCCCGACCCGGGAATCCAGTCGCGCACGAACATCGTGGCGCTCGAGAGCAGGATCGGGCCTCCCGACGAGACGACCGCGGCAAGCACCGCCGCCAGCGCGAGGCCGCCGATCCAGGGATTGATGTCGATGGCCAGGCGCGTCAGCGTCTGGTAGCTGGAGACCTGGGCCGCCGCCCCGTACTTCGCGAGCGTCTCGATGCCGATCACCCCGGCCAGCAGCGGCATCGGCGCGGCGATGAGTCCGCCCAGGATGAACGCGCGGCGGACCGAGCGTTCGTCGCGGCCGGCCGCGGCAAAGTTCGCATACACCGACGCCGCCGGCGTGTGAATGGTCGCCGAGAAGAACATGCCGATCACCGCCAGCCACCCCGCGCCCGCGATGGACCACCACTCGAGCGGTGCCACGGGGCCGGCGGCCAACGTGGCATCCACGGCCGCGGTCACGCTGGCCCAGTCTCCAAGATGGCTGACGCCGATCACGGCCACCCCGGTCAGGCCCACAAGAATGGTCACGCAGTGCACGAGGTTGGTCGCGGCCGATCCCCAGATGCCGCCAAGCGAGGTGTAGGTGACGATGCCGACGCCGGCGAGGATCGTGGCCACGCCGAACGGCATGCCCGTCATCGCCACGAGGATGCGCCCGATGACGTACGGCTCGATGATGTTGACGATCAGGTACTCGACCTGCACGCACAGGCTCGTCAGCCACTGGCAGCGACGGCTGGCGAATCGCTGCACGAAGACTTCGCCGACGGTCTGGATGCCCAGTCGCCGATAGGGAACCGCGTAGAAGACGCCCACCAGCGCCAGGGCCAGGAACGTGTTGACCGCGTACCACATGCTCCAGACGCCACCGGTGATCACGTCGCCGGCGACGCCGTAGGTTGCGGCCCCTCCGACCCGCGTGCCGGCGATGCCGACGGCGATGAACAGCACGCCCATGCGTCCGCTGGCGACGGCCCAGTCATCGCCGGCGCGGCTGCGCCGGACCATGACCATGCCGATGAGGGTCGTGACGGCCAGATAGGCCACGACCATGCTGATGGCAATGGGATCCTGCATCTCGGGTCCGCGATATGGTTACGAGCGAGGGTCGTGTCGCGCTCGGGGCCGCGTCGGTGGCCGCGCCCGGGGTTGAAGGCGGCATCCAGCCGTGCCCTGCCCGCCCGGATCGTCAGGGTCCGTGGATGATCGGTGCAGCGATGTCAGGAGTCAAGCTGATGATGGAGCCGAACGCCGCGACGAGATGGGCCAGGCCATGAGAGCCCTCCTCTGCACCCGATACGGACCGCCGGACCTGCTGGAGGTTCGCGACGTCGCGTCTCCCGTCGCCGGACCTGGACAGGTCGTCGTCTCGGTCCGCGCCGCCGGCGTGAACTTCCCCGACGTGCTCATCATTCAGAACAAGTACCAGTTCAAGCCAACCCCACCGTTCTCGCCGGGGAGCGAACTGGCCGGGACGATCAAGGCGGTGGGTGCCGGCGTCGAAGGGTTCGACGTCGGCGATCGCGTCATGGCCTTCACCACCTTCGGTGCGTTTGCCGAGGAAGTCCCGGTCGACGCCGCGCGGCTGCTGCCGGTACCCGAGGGGATGGATTTCACGACCGCCGCGGCGCTGCTGCTGACCTACGGGACCATGGACCACGCCTTGCGAGACCGGGCGGCCTTCAAGCCCGGTGAGACCGCGCTCGTGCTGGGCGCCGCCGGTGGCATCGGCGTGGCCTCGATCCAGATTGCCAAGGTCCTCGGTGGCCGGGTCATCGCCTGCGCATCCGACGAAGACAAACTGCTCGCGTGCCGTCGCTTCGGCGCGGACGAGACGATCAACTACGAGACCGACGACGTGCGCGAGCGCGTCAAGGCGCTCACGGGCGGCCGCGGGGCCGACGTCATCTGCGATCCAGTGGGAGGCCGGTACACGGAGCCTGCGTTCAGGTCGATCGCGTGGCGAGGCCGGCATCTGGTGCTGGGATTTGCGGCCGGCGACATTCCGAAGATTCCACTGAACCTCGCGCTCCTCAAAGGGGCGTCGATCGTGGGCGTCTTCTGGGGGGACTTTGCTCGCCGCGAGCCCGAGGCTTTTCGCGCCAGCGTTCGGCAACTGGGCGTCTGGCACGCCGCCGGGCACATCGCGCCGCACATCTCCGCGACGGTACCACTCGATCGCGCGAAGGAGGCCCTCGCGGACATGGCGGCGCGTCGGGTCGTCGGGAAGGTCGTGGTGATGATGCGGTAACGCGCGGACCGGTGCGGGACGACTCTAGAAAACTTGACTCTGCAGGTTTCCAACCACTTGAGTCGAGTTTTCCCGCCCGGCCGGAGGCCGGGCAAAGCCAGCACTGCCCCTAGC
>JBQTIE010000197.1:0-3147 GCA_052389315.1 Acidobacteriota bacterium | reverse complement strand
TCGCCCAGGACGGTGGCGGCGTCCCCATACCCCCGACCCGGCCGAATGGCATACACGGTGGTGGTGGGCGTGGCGAAGGTCCACAGCCAGTGGAGCGTCCCCGCGACCTTCCACCCCGTCTCGTCGGAACTCCCGACCGGACTGCCGCGGACTTGCGTACAAAGCGCGTCGTACGTCGGCGCGGCGCACGCGGCGCCCGCAGGTGCCACGCGTGCCGTCGTGGACACGGACCTGGCGGACGACCGGGAGATCTTCCTGATCCTGCGACACGACGTGCGTGCCCTGCACCGCGCCGCCACACGCGGGACACGCGGCGGGCAGCGCCGCGTCGTGGGTGTCATCGATCCGACGGGGGACGGGGCGCGTCCCAGGCCGTCCGTAGGCGGGCCCGGCGCGCCGGCCGCGGCGGGCGGCCGCGGCCTTGCTGCTGGGGCTTGGCGAAGGGGGCGGCCTGTCGGAAGCCCGCTCGACGCGCCGCGTCGCGCTGATCCTCGAGCCGGTCGTTGCGGCGCTTCAAGCCGATCACGCTCGCGCTCGGCGCGCGTCAACGCATCACGCAACCGCGCAATCTCGTCCTGCTGTCGCTTGATCAGCGCGTCGCGATCGTCGGGCGTCGGCGGCGGGTGCACATCCGGCACATGCTCGTTATGCCAGAACGCTGAAATCGGTACAAGGACGACATTTTGGATCCGCGCAGCTCACGCTCGGAGACCCGTTAACCAGCCAAGGGCTTCGCCCTTGATATCCCGCGAATCCCTTGGCTGGTTGCCAGTGTCTTTTCGGCCCGCTCCGCGGGCCTAGGACCGCTATGCGAACCGCAACGAGGACACAATTCACGTTCCAGGCTGCATAGCGGTCCAAAGACCAGTTAGCGTGCTTCCTGTTCTGTGTACTCTGTGTAATCTGCGTAATCTGTGGATACGTAATCTGTGGATACGTAATCTGTGGATACGTAATTTGTGGATACGTAATTTGTGGATGCGTGAATCTGTGGAGCTACTCTGCGGACGAGTCCGCGGACGCGGACAAAAAAAGACGGGAGGGGCCGGCGCAGCCCGCTCCCGTCAACAGACTCCCCCACAGGAGTCTTCTTGTCGAGGTGCTCAGGTGCGTTCGATCGCACCTCTCGCACCCGAACTCCTTACCACTCGAACCGCGCGCCGATCCGCATCGTCGCCGGCGCGAGGATGTTGGTCGGGCGGAGGAACGCGGTGCCCGTCTGGAAGCTGATCTGCTCGGCCGCCTTGCTGTTGCTGATGTTGAAGAAGTCGGCAAAGGCCCGCAGCCGCGCCCGGGTGGTCAGGCTGAAGATCTTTTCCGCCCGCACGTCGAGTACGTAGATGTTGTCCATCCGGCGGGAGTTGAGCGGTTCGAGCAGGATCGCGCCAGCGGTCGACGCGAAGAGGCCTGCCGGCACGCCGGTGACCGACACCGTTCGGCCGAACTGCGGCCCGGACTGATGCCGGAACACGGGCGACAGCCGAATCCCGAACATTGCCTCGTAGGTCCCGTACGCCTTGAAGCCCCAGCCCGTGAAATCGTGCACGCCAGGATCGTTGGCGGTCTGCGGGAACCCGGGAGAGTTCGACGACGACACGCTGTTCCCGCCGTAGGAGTTACCGTGTTCCTCGGTCCAGGTGTACCCGAACCCGGCACCCGCCGACCAGCGGTTGGACAGGCGCTTGGACGAGGACAGCTCGATGGTGTGGTACCGCCCGAAAGCCGGCACGTTCTGAACCACCGTCGTGGCGGCTCCAAGGCTCGCCGTCGGAATCGCCCTGAGCGGAATCACCCGATCATCCCCGGTGCCCCGAATGCCGTCCGCCCCAATGTCCGTGAAGTTGAACGTTGACGTGTAGAACTCCGGCCCGCGGAAGGGCTGGTACGACTGCCACATCTGATCGTTCGTCTTGTAGACGTACCCGACGCGCACACCCACTTCGTTGCCAATCTGCTGCTCGAAGAAGGTGGACAGTTCATGCGTGTAGGGCTGCTTGATCCCCGAATCGATGCGCACGCCTCCAGGTCCCGTCAAATCGCTCACCAGCGTGCCCTGCTCGCCGAACTCGAAGAGCCGGTTGAGGTTGAGGTCGGTCCAGTTGTAGGTGAGCGTCTTCTGGTTCTGGTTCGGGTTTCCGGTCGCCGCGATGCCGGGTCCGGGATTGTGACGGAAGTAGCCGTAGTTCACTTTGACGACGGTGCGGCCCGTCCCGCTGAGGAGGTCGTAGGTCAAGCCCACGCGCGGCACGATGGAGTTCCAGGTGAAGAACGTCTGTGCCGGGAACGTCGTCCCCGCCACCGAGAACCCGCCGATGGTGTTGGCAAGCTGGGTCTGGTCCGGCACGTGCGACTTGTAGTGGTCGAACCGCAGGCCGAGCGTCATCGTGAGGCGATTGGCCGTCCACGTGTCGCTGAAGAACACGTTGCTGTGGTCGAGCTTGGCGATCGACAGCAGGCAGTCGCGAGCGCTCAAGCTGCCCACTTCGCAATCCGCGGTGGGGAACCCGAGGGTCACGCGGAACGCCTGGCCGTTGCTGAAGATGTGCTGGATGCCACCCGGGCGGTAGCTCGAGATGCCGTTCCACTGCGTCTCGAGGTTGACCTCGCCGCCGAACTTGATGCTGTGCGAGCCGCCCAGCACGTTGTCGACGAAGTAGGTCGCCGCTCCCGTCGCCTGCTTGCGCTGCCGATCCTGCTGCCAGCGCCAGTCACCGCCCGTCACCGTCCGCGCACCGTCGTCCTGGCGCCACGGCTCGTTGCTGTAGCCCACGAGCGGGAAGTAGTAGCCGAACTCGCCGTAGCGGCCCTCGACATAGAGGTTGCTGCTCAGGGTGCCGTTCCACTCGCCCTTGTAGACCCAGCTTCCGGAATTCTGATTGCGCAGGCTGTCCTGGGCGCTGTACCGATAGGCGCCGCTGAACTGCCGGAAGGGCTGCAGCTTCTGGCCCCACTGGTAGTAGCCGATCAGCTTGTGGTTCTGGTTTACGAGGAAGGTGCCCTTGCCGGAGGGATTCCACAGACGCGTGTCGAAAGTCTGGGTGAAGTCGAAGTTCGGCTGCGCGACCTGGTTCTCCTGATCACGATAGCTGAAGTACCACCACAGCTTGTCCTCCTTGATGGCGCCACCCAGGTTGATGTTGAAGTCGT
>JBQTIE010000196.1:0-3606 GCA_052389315.1 Acidobacteriota bacterium | reverse complement strand
CGACGAGGCCGCTCTGCACGACGTGGGCAATCGACGAACACAAGGGGTCGACCGCGCCGGGCGCGGTCACAGGATGGCCGAGCGCCAGATTGACGATGCGAATGGCGTAGCGCGAGCGGTTGGCCACCACCCAGTCCAGGCCGGCAATCACGCTGCTCGTGTAGCCACTGCCGTCAGCGCCCAGCACGCGCACGTTCACCAAGTGTGCCCCCGGCGCGACGCCGCCTTTGTACAGGCTCGTGACCTTGCTGGCCGCCGACCCGTTGCCCGTGATGATGCCCGCGATGTGCGTGCCGTGCCCGAAGGCGTCGGCGACGCTTGGATCGCCAGGCACGAAGCTCACGGCGGCCACGACCGCGCTGCCGAGGGCCTTGTGCGCGGCGATCCCCGAGTCCACGACGGCGACGCCCACGCCCTTGCCGGTGACGCCAGGGAAGCCGAGCCCCAGGGGCCCCGTGCTCCCGGCCCGGGTCTGGTCGGCGCTCATCGCCTGGTCCGAAACCGTCATCATCGGCCGCATGCGTATGTCGCCGGACAGCGACGACACCGCGGGCTCCGCCTGCAGCAACGCCACCTCCGCGGCATTGGCGCCCACGACGACCATCCGGTCGAGGACGCGGTGAACCACGAGCCCGTGCCGACCGGCGGCCTCGAGCACCTCGGCCACCTGGCCCTGCACGATGACGCGCACGCGCTCGTGCGGCGCCCGAAGCAATCTGGCTTGCAACTCGCCGGTTACGAGCGCCAGAGGAGCGGGGCCAGCCGAAAGCCCCGCGGCGCCGATGGCCACCAGCGCAGCCAGTACCAGGGCGGGACACGAACGGCACACACGAGTCCACGAAGTCTGCATTTGATAAGGGATCCGTGTGTCGGAGCCGGGGGGCCGCCGGGACACCAAGGTCCGCCCAGAGGAGAGCAACATCCCGACCATCGGCCGGCGAGGCGCCTGGGGACGATTCAAACGGTTGTCAGAAAGACACTTACAGGCCGGTGTGCGGTGACAGGCCGTTTCGTCGCCCTGTTCCCATCTAGCACACTCCGCACGATGAATCCGGCAGACGGACCGGCGCAACCCTTGGTAGGTCAACACGTTGTGCGCGTGTGTCTTATCCTGGGACCGTGATGGCACAAATCACACCCCAATTCTTCCACCCGGAAACACCGTGAGACTGGTTCAAGACCGTCTGCGCGGCGAATCGGCCGATCTTGATCAGGGGGCAAAGCGGCGGACGCTTCAGTCGGACGCCACGCCTGACCGAGGATCGGTTCTCCGCGCAGGAGGCCGAGAGGGTTGGCGGCGGGTGGCGGCGCAAAACGTCAGAACCCAGGACGTCGTACACTTTTCACATGCGTGCGCCGCGTGCCCGCTCGACGAGCCGTCCTCTCCACCTGGCGGTTCCGGTCGCGATCGTCGGGCTCCTCCTCACCTGGATGACGTTCCAGGCGGACGTCGTTGGAGCGGGCCGCGTCGCCGAGAGCAGGCAGGCGGGCCAGCGCCCCCCCGCCGGGAATCAATCCCCGTCGCAACCGGGCAATCAATCGGCGGCTGGACCGAGAAACGCTTCACCGGCCGCCCCTGCCAATCAGACGCCGCCGGCCCCTCCCCCGCCGTCGGGTGCTCCGATCTACGTGAGCCCGAGCATCGTGCTGCACGTGCAGCAAAAACTCCTGGCGTCGGGACTGCCGGTGCCGACGGTGTCAGGGGCGTGGGGCGACTTGTCGTCTGCAGCTCTCAGCGAGTACCAACGCAAGCACGGGTTGGATCCGGGAGGCGACCTGGACGAGCTGACGCTCGTGGCGCTGGGGATGCCCGAGGTGCTCCGTGGCGAGCAGCCGGCGGCCGCGACGACTCCGGTGAGCGCCCAGGCCGCGGCCACCGGCGGCGCGCCGCTGCACATCAGCCCGCGACTGACGCGACTCTTGCAGAACCGTCTCACCGAGGGCGGGTTCCCGACCGACAACGTGTTTGGCGTGTGGCTGCCTGGCTCCGCGACGGCGGCGCAGAACTTTCAAAAAGCCAGGAACCTGGAGGTGACCAGCACGCTCGACCTCAGCCTGCTGCATGTCCTCGGGTTGACCGCGTCGTTCGCTGATCCCAAGCCCGGCAAGTGGCCCACCGACGGTGTCGCGCAGATTCTGTCCGAGAAGGCGGAGACCTTCACCGGGGCGCCCGTGTATCTCGGGCCCGGTGGCATCCGGCAGATCCAGGCGGCGCTGCGGCAACGCGGACACAAGGACCTCGTCTCCGACGGCAAGTGGTCCGAGGAGCTTGGCACCCGCCTCAAGGCGTTTCAGGAGTCCCAGAAGCTGGAGCCCACGGGAAGCGTCAACTTGAGGACGCTGAGGGCGTTGGGATTCGGCCAGCCGCTGGTGGATCTGGATCTGGCGGCAACGGCCCAGACGTTGAAATAAGACGCCTCAGAACCGCAGCAGGCGCGTCGCCTTCACCACCAACGCCCGGTTGCGCAAGCCGATGCTGTTGGGCCTCGTATCGTGTTCGTCGGTCCACACCACGAACAGCTCGCTGCCCGGCAGGTACTCCCATCGGTAGCGGACGTTGCTGCTGAAGGTGCGGTCGGCCGAGTTGTACTGCAGCAGCGTGCTGGCGAACATCCGCGGTGAGAATCCGTAGTCCACGCGCGATCGCACGACGTTGGTCGTGAAGACGCCGGTCGGGAGATCGACGCGGCTCACCGAAAAGCTGGGCTCGACCGACAGCCGCTTGGTCATCGCCACGCGGCCTCGGCTGAATCCAACGGTCGTGATGTCGCCGCTGTAGAACCCACCCACCGCAAGGGACACGGTCCCGGACACCAGGCGCTGCTCGCCCAGGCTGTAGGAGGCCGCCGCGTCGGTATAGGAGTAGCCTCCGATGGGAATCTGGCGTCCGCCGATCCGGAACGGCTCGATGAGAACGTCGTAGTTGCGGTTCAGGTCGACGTTGAATCGATCGCTGTTGTTCATCTCGACGTTGAAGCGGCCCGTCTGCTGTCGGGACTCGAGGAATCCGCCCCCGTTCTGAAAATACTCGAGCGTGCCTTCCCAGGAGTACTTGCGTACCAGCCGGCTCGCTCTCGGCCGCGGACTGAACCGCGCGGACGCCAGGGTCCGTTCGAAGTTGTCTCGCCGCAGGAAACCGATCTCGGGATTGAAGTGGTCACCCACCTTGAGGTACTCCACGCGCGCGCCGTACCGGTCGGCGCCGTAGTTGAAGCGCGCCTGGTAGCTGTCGTCATCGCCGCTGACGCCGGGCGAACGAGTCCTCGCCCAATACCCGCCCAGGGTCACGTTCTGGTAGAACGAAAAGCCGGCATCGACGCCGTAGGCCTGGTTGCTCCCCGTCCGATCGACCGAGACCGACCGGTTCGTGAACATCGCGCCCACGTTGCTGCGACGCAGGATGTCGCGCTTGATGCGAATGACCGTGAAGTTGGTCTCGGGCGTCGCCGAGGCCTGCTCGTCGTTGGCCTGGATGTTCATCACGCCAACGCCGAACGGACCCACCTTGCCTGTCAGGCGGCCGCCCGCCAGAATGGGAATCACGCGGCCGGCATTGAGCCCAATCCGCCGGCTGTAGAACAGGCTCGGGGTATCGCCGGCGCCTCC
>JBQTIE010000195.1:0-20950 GCA_052389315.1 Acidobacteriota bacterium | reverse complement strand
GATGATGCGGTAACGCGCGGACCGGTGCGGGACGACTCTAGAAAACTTGACTCTGCAGGTTTCCAACCACTTGAGTCGAGTTTTCCCGCCCGGCCGGAGGCCGGGCAAAGCCAGCACTGCCCCTAGCGAGGCGAAGCCACACCTTGGCATGCTTGACGGTCCGAGGCGGAGCCTCGCTAGAGCTTGACGATCATCTTTCCCACGTTCGCGCCGCCCAGCAGATCGAGGAACGCCTGCGGCGCGTGGTCGAGGCCTTCGACCACCGTCTCGCGCGCTTTGATCTGCCCGCTGGCCACGAGCGGCCCGACTTCGGCCCCAAAGGCCTTCATCTCGCGCGCCCAGTCGCGGATGATGAAGCCCCGCATGGTGAGGCGACGGGTGACGAAGAGGAACATGTTGCGCGGGCCGGGTGACGGCGTCTCGTCGTTGTAGCGCGAGATGGCGCCGCAGGCGGCGATGCGGCCGAAATCGCGCATACAGGCCAGCGCCGCCTCCAGATGCGCGCCGCCCACGTTGTCGAAGTACACGTCGATGCCCTCAGGCGCCGCGGAGGTCAGCGCTTCGCGAAGCTTGCCCGGGTCGGGGCCCGTCCCGTCCGTGCTGATCGCGTCGCGATAGCAGAACCCGGCGTCGAAGCCGAACTCGTTTGCGATCACCTGCACCTTCTCGGCGGAGCCCGCGCTGCCCACCACGAAGCAGCCTCGGAGCTTGGCCAGCTGACCGGCGACGCTGCCCACGGCGCCGGCCGCGGCGGACACGAACACGCGATCCGCGCCGGTGAGATCGACGAGCTTCAACCCCACCCAGGCCGTGAACCCCGTCGTCCCGAGCACCCCGAGGTACGACGAGAGCGGCGTCACGTGTGCATCGACGACGCGGAGTTCCGGCGCCGGGGCCACGAAGTAGTCGCGCCAGCCGCGCATCGAGATCACGACATCGCCGGGATGCAGCGACGGTGCCCGCGATTCCATGACCTCGCCGACCGCTCCGCCGTCGAGCGGCTGACCGACCTGGAAGCTCGGGACGTAGGATCTGACGTCGTTCATGCGCCCGCGCATGTACGGATCGACGGACATGAAGAGATTGCGGACCAGGGCCTCGCCCTCCGCGGGGGCGGGGATCTCCACCGTCGCCATGGTGAAGATGTCCGGCGTCGGCCATCCACGCGGCCGCGCCGCCAGTCGAATCTCTCGACCCGTCATCGCTGTAGCGCGTCGATCGTCATGCGCGTGCCCCCGTCCTTACGAGCTACGTAAAAAGGGGCCGGGCTTGATTTCAGGAATTGCACTGTCGCCCCTCCGCAGATCGCAGAAACTGCGATCAGACGCGCTCGAACAGCGCGGCGGCGCCCTGTCCGCCGCCGACGCACATCGTCACGACCCCGTAGCGGGCCTTGCGCCGCGCCATCTCGTTGGCCAACGTGCCGACCAGCCGCGACCCGGTCATGCCGAACGGGTGTCCGATGGCAATCGAGCCGCCATTCACGTTGAGCCGCTCCATCGGCAGCCCCAGGCGATCGCGACAGTACACCACCTGCGACGCGAACGCCTCGTTGAGCTCCCACAGATCCACGTCGTCTACCCGCAGATCGTTTTTCGCAAGCAGCTTCGGCACGGCGAACACGGGGCCGATACCCATCTCATCGGGCTCGCACGCCGCGACGCTATAGCCTCGAAACACCAGCAACGGCGCGAGGCCCAGCGCGCGGGCGCGGTCGTGGGACATCACCACGGTCGCCGACGCCCCGTCGGACAACTGCGACGAATTGCCCGCCGTGACCGAGCCGCGGCCGCTCGTCGTGTCGAACACCGCCGGGAGTCTGGCCAACCCCTCCAGCGTCGTGTCGGCGCGGTTGCACTCGTCCGAGTCCACGCGCACGGTTTCTTCGCCAGTCTTTTCGCCAGTCTTCTTGTCGAGCACCGCGCGCGTCACGTCGATCGGCGCCATCTCGCCCGCGAAAAACCCGTCGGCCTGCGCTCGCGCAAGGCGCTGCTGGCTGGCGAGCGCGAGCTCGTCCTGCGCCTCGCGGGTGACACCGTAGCGCTTGGCGACGACTTCGGCTGTCTCACCCATCGCCATGTAGAGGCCCGGATGATGCTCCTTCACCCACGGATTAGGCGAGTTGTCGCGCTGCATCATGGTGATGGATTCCACGCCGCCGCCGATCGCCGCCTCGACGCCTTCCAGCAGCACCATATGGGCCGCCTGGACGATGGCCTGCAGACCGGAGTTGCAGAAGCGGTTGACCGTGACACCCGGCGTCGTGACGGGCAGACCGGCCCGCAGCGCGGCGACCCGCGCGATGTTGTGGCCCTGCGGTCCGTGAGGCTGCCCGCAGCCCATGACGACTTCGGCAATCTCGGCGCCATCGAGGGCCGGCACCTTGTCGAGCGCGTGGCGGATCGCATGCGCCGCCAGATCATCCGGGCGCGTCATGTTGAACGAGCCTCGGCCGGCCTTGGCCAAAGGGGTGCGGCTGCTGGCGACGATCACGGCTTCGCGCATCTGGCGCCATGATACGGCAGCGTGCCTCGAAGGCGCTCCCGCCGTTTACACCGGCGTCGGTCAGGCGTAGCATTTCACCGCGATGCCTCGCCTGCCGATCGCCATCCTCCTGCTGTTGCTCACGCCGTTGGTCGGCCTTGGCCGCCAGGCCGCGCCGCCGGTCAAGAAGCTGCTGTTTCTCACGCATGCCGGGCTCTACAAGCACACGTCGCTTGGACCGGCCGAGCGCGCGGTGAGCGAGTGGGGGACTCAACACGGGTTTCAGGTGACCACGGTGCAGGGCTACCAGCAGGAGGCCGACAAGCTGGACTTCACGTTCCTCACCCCCGACTACCTGGCGCAGTTTGACGGCTTGATGCTGATGACGAACGGCAATCTGCCGTTGACCGACACTCAGCGGCGCGGCCTGGTCGAGTTCGTCCGCGGTGGCAAGGCCCTCATTGGCGTGCACTGCGCCGCGCTGACGCTCTACGATTATCCCGCCTTCGGCGAGATGCTGGGCGGATACTTCCGGCGGGCGCTGCGCCAGAACCGCATCGTGGTGCTGAAGGTGGAGGATCCGGCGCACCCGGCGACGCGGATGCTCGGGCCGAGCTGGCCGCTGGCCGACGAGTTCTACCTGTTCGGCACGGCACCGTGGGACGCCGCTCGTCCCAACGAGAATGTCGACGCGCTGTTCGGCAATCGAATTCCAGTTGGCTTCTCGCGCGACCGCGTGCACGTGCTGCTGAGCCTCGATACCGACCGCACGGACCTGACCGGCCTGCCGGACGTGCAGCGTGGCGGAGATTATCCCCAAGCGTGGACACGGACCTTCGGACGCGGGCGCACCTTCTACACGGCGATCGGGCATCGCGATGACATCTGGGCCAGCGATCCGGTGTTCCGCGCGCACGTGGTCGGCGGAATCCGCTGGGCGCTCGGACTCGAGCCGTAGGGCGCCCCATGGAGATTCAGGCGGCGATCCTGTGGGCACCGGGCGAGCCGTTGTCGGTGGAGCCAGCGGTGCTGGCGGCGCCAGGGCCAGGAGAAGTGCTGGTCGAGGTGAAGGCTGCGGGGGTGTGCCGTAGCGATCTGCACGCGACGAGCGGCGATTGGCCGATGCGGCTGCCGCTGGTGCCTGGGCACGAAGGCGCAGGCATCGTTCGCGATGTGGGTGCCGGGGTCACGCGCGTGCGCGTCGGCGACCACGTGGTGTTCTGCTGGGCCCCCGCGTGCGGCGAATGCCCCCCGTGTGTCGCGGGCACTCCCTTGCTGTGTGATCGGCTGGATCGCACGACCTTCCGCAACCGCCTCCCGTTCGGGGGGACCCGCCTGAGGGCACGCGACCGCGATGTCGCGCCGTTTCTGGGCACGGCGTGCTTTGCCACGCACTCGGTGGTGCCCGAAGAGGGCCTGATCGGCGTCCCGGCCGATGTGCCATTCGTCTCGCTGGCGGCCGTGGGGTGCGCCGTGGTGACGGGCGTGGGCGCGGTCTTGAACGCGGCCCGTGTTCCGGTCGGCGCCACGGTGGCCGTCATCGGGGCAGGCGGTGTCGGGGTCAACGTCGTCCAGGGCGCGCACCTTGCTGGCTGTTCGCGCATCCTTGCCGTCGATCGGCACGCGGGACCGCTCGAGGTGGCTCGCGCCCTCGGTGCCACAGAAACGGTCCACCTGGCTGAGAATGTGGGCAAGGCCATCCGCGACCGGACTGACGGTCGCGGGGCGGATTTCGTCTTCGATACGGTGGGCACGCCGGCCACGCTGGGCGAGGCGATCGCTGGCGCGCGCAAGGGCGGGACGATCGTCCTCACGGGCCTGTCGCGCATCGACGCCCTGGGCGCGGTGCCCATCTTCTCGTTCGTCATGCACGAAAAGCGCCTGGTCGGCTCGGTGTACGGATCCGGCCACCCGCTGCGCGACATCTTGAAGCTCGTTGGGCTGGCGCGAGACGGTCGGCTCAAACTGCACGAATTGGCCACCCGCACCTACGAGCTCAGCCAGGTCAACCAGGCCCTCGAAGCTCTTCAGCGGGGAGACGGCGGGCGGGGGGTGATCCTGCCAGGGTGATTCGTCAGATGTTCGCCCTGGGGAAAACCCTTTACAAATACTGACAACCGACCCACGCAAGTAGCCGAAAATAAAAAGGTTCTACCGCATTCCCCGTATACTTCGATCGAGGACAGGACACGCCCGTGACCGCTTGGCAACTGGCCCTTTCCGGTACGGCTCTGCTCGCCATTGGCACCACTGTGGCGGGGCAATCGCCGCGTCCCGCGGCGACGGTGCCCGCTCGCCAGGCCGACGCCGTGTCGGCGCCCGCGACCTTGACCGCCGACGCGCAGACGCAGCTGGTCAGGCAGTACTGCACGGCCTGCCACAGCGATCGCGGGAAAGCGGGGGGACTGTCGCTGGCGAGTTTCGACGCCGCGATGGCGGCGACGGCCGACCACGTCGAGGTCACCGAGAGGATGATCCGCAAGCTGCGCGCCGGCATGATGCCGCCGGCCGGAGCGCGTCGGCCCGACGAGGCCATGCTCGGGCAGCTGGCCGCGGCCCTCGAGACGCGCGTGGATCGGGCAGCCGCGCTCAATCCCAATCCCGGATCGCGGCCGTTTCAGCGGTTGAATCGTGCGGAGTACGCCTTCGCGATTCGCGATCTTCTGGGCATCGAAGTGGATGTCGCGGCCCTTCTTCCGCCCGATACGATCAGCCACGGCTTCGACAACATTGCCGACGTACAGGCGTTTTCGCCGACGGTCCTCGAAGGGTATCTGCGGGCGGCCGCCAAGATCAGCCGCGATGCGCTGGGCGATCCCGCCACGCGCGCCACGTCGATCATCTATCAGGTGCCGCGCACCGCGGCACAGCTGAGGCACGTCGAGGGCGCACCCATCGGCACGCGCGGTGGCACCTCGGTCGTCCACATTTTTCCGGCCGACGGCCTGTACACCTTCCGGATGATGTTCCACAGCATCCCGACCGGCCAGCTGTATGGCAGCACCACGCGCGGTGAGCAGATTGAGATTTCAATCGAGGGGGAACGCAAGGCGCTCATCGAGATCAACCCGCGTATGAGCGAGGCCGATCCGAAGGGCATCAACCTGGTGACAGATCCCATCTTCGTCAAGGCCGGTCCGCAGCGGGTGTCAGCGGCCTTCATCGAGCGGGCCGAGAGCCCGGTCGATGATCTGCTGGCGCCGGTGGACTACACGCTGGCCGACACGCAGATCGGGGCCGCGCTCGGCGTGACCACGCTGCCGCACCTGCGAGAGCTGGCCATCGAAGGGCCTCACCGCGTCACGGGCTTGTCCGACACGGTGAGCCGGCGACGGGTGTTCGTGTGTCGTCCGACGGTGCCCGCCGAAGAAGCGCCGTGCGCGCAGCAGATCGTCTCCCGGTTGGCGTCGCGCGCGTTCCGGCGACCGGTGAGCGGCGACGAGATGACAGGCCTGCTGGCCTTCTACGAAACGGGACGCGAGGAAGGCACGTTCGAGCTCGGGGTTCGCCGCGCGCTGCAGGCGCTGCTGGCCAGCCCGCAGTTTCTGTTCCGCCTCGAGCGTGCGCCGGCCGGCGTGCGCCCGGGCCAGGCCTATCGTGTCAGCGACATCGACCTGGCCTCGCGGCTGTCGTATTTCCTCTGGGGTACCGTTCCCGATCGCGCGCTGGTCGACCTCGCGCTCAAGAGCCAACTGCGGCTGCCGGGGGTGCTCGAGCGCGAAGTACGCCGGATGCTGGCCGACCCGCGTGCGGAAACGCTCGCAACGCGATTCGGCGGGTTGTGGCTGCGCCTGCAGGATCTCGACAAGATCCATCCCGACGCGCTGACCTATCCTCGCTTCGATCACCACCTGGCCGAATCGATGCGGCGGGAGACAGAGCTCTTCATCGATGCCCTCATCCGCGAGGATCGCAGCCTGCTCGAGCTGCTCACCGCCGACTGGACGTTCGTCAACGAGCGCCTCGCCCGGCACTACGGCATCCCCAACATCACCGGCGATCATTTCCGGCGCGTGTCGCAGATTGACGAGCATCGTCGCGGGCTGCTCGGCCATGGCAGCGTGCTCATGATGACGTCGGTGGCCGATCGCTCCTCGCCCGTGTTGCGCGGCAAGAGGGGGATGGAGGTGCTGCTCGGGTCACCGCCGCCTCCGCCCCCGCCCAACGTGCCCACGCTCGAAGAAACCAGCGGCGTCGTGGCGGCACGTCTGGTGTCGGTTCGCGAGCGGATGGAGGAGCACCGCAAGAACCCCGCGTGCACGTCGTGCCACCGGGTGATCGATCCGCTTGGCCTCGCACTCGAGAACTTCGACGTGACCGGCGCCTGGCGCATCAAGGATAACGGCGTGACGATCGATCCGTCGGGGACGCTCTACGACGGCTCGCCAGTGAGTGGCCCCATCGGGTTGCGGCAGGCCCTGTTGAAGCGCTCTGACGTCGTGGTCACGAGCTTTGTCGAGAGCCTCATGACCTACGCCCTGGGCCGCCGCGTGGAAGTGCATGACATGCCGGCCGTTCGTGCCATTGTTCGCGACGCCGCCAGGAAGGATCATCGGATGTCGGCCTTCATCCTCGGTGTGGTCAACAGCGCGGCGTTCCAGATGAGCCGCGCCGAGGCGGTGGAGACGACCGAGGCGGGAGTGCGGTAGGAAATACGGAGAGGGCCGCGAGGGGTGGCCCGCGCGGCTCGATGCCGCGAGACGGCGAATCAGACGACGAGCCCGAGAGCTCTCGAGGAGACGGACTGATGTATCTGACCAAGAAGCACATCTCACGGCGGACGATGCTGCGGGGTATGGGCGTGACCATGGCGTTGCCGTTCCTGGATGCCATGGTGCCGTCGGGTACCGCGCTGGCCAAGACCGCGGCCACGGGCAAGATCCGATTGTCCTGCATCGAGATGGTGCACGGGTCCGCGGGGGCGACCAAGATCGGCCTCGAGAAACACATGTGGTCGCCCGCCGCGGCGGGCCGCCAGTTCGACCTCTCGCCATCGAGCCTGAGCCCGCTCGAGCCGTTTCGCGATGCGCTGACGATCGTCAGCAACACCGACGTCAGGAACGCCGAAGCCTTCGCGCCCAACGAGATCGGCGGCGACCACTTCCGGTCGAGCGCGGTCTTCCTCACGCAGGCGCACCCGAAGCAGACCGAAGGATCCGACGTCCATGTCGGCCCGTCGATCGACCAGCTCTACGCCCAGAAGTTCGGCCAGGACACGGCGATTCCGTCCATGCAGCTCTGCATCGAGAACGTGGATCAGGCCGGCGGCTGTGCGTATGGCTACGCCTGCGTCTACACCGACACCATCAGCTGGGCGGACGCGACGACCCCCCTGCCGATGATTCGCGATCCCCGCTATGCGTTCGACCAGCTGTTCGGCGTGGGAGCCACGCCTGAAGAGCGCGCGGCGCGCCGGCGGACCGACCGGAGCATCCTCGACTGGATCTCCGGAGAAGTGTCACGCCTGCGGAATACGCTGGGCGCGATGGACCGCGCGCGGCTGGACCGATACCTCGAGGACGTGCGAGAGGTCGAGCGTCGCATCGAGCGCGTGGAGGCACAGCATCGCACGGGCGAAGCGCGCGAACTGCCCGGCGCGCCCGCTGGCGTGCCCGATTCCTTCAGCGAGCACGTCAAGCTGATGTTCGATCTGCAGGCGCTGGCCTTCGCCGGCGACATCACCCAGGTCTTCTCCTTCAAGACGGGGCGCGACGGATCGGCCCGCGTGTACCCGGAGAGTGGCGTCAACCTGCCGTTCCATCCTGCCTCGCATCATGGCGAACGTGAAGAGCGCGTGGCGCAGTTTGCGGCGATCAACAAGTACCAGGTCGGCCTCGTGCCGTACTTTTTGAGCAAGCTCAAGAGCCTGCAGGAGGGCGACTCCACGCTGCTCGACCAGACGGTCGTCCTCTACGGCTCGCCGATGGGCAATTCCAACGTGCACAACCACAAGCGCTGCCCGCTGTTCCTCGCGGGTCACGGCCGCGGGTTGCTGAGGGGCGGAGTGCACCTGCACGCGCCCGACGGTACGCCGATGGCCAACGTGTTCCTGACGCTGGCGCGCGGCCTGGGCCTCGAGATGTCGAGCTTCGGCGACAGCACGGGCGAGTTCAATCTGAATGCTGCGGTAGCGACGACGGTCTAGCAGGGCGGCGCGACCCTGCGCACGTAAGGCTGAGCCGTGACACGTGCGGGCGGTCAGGCTGGGTTGGCTGGCGGGAAACCAGGAGAATGCAGATGTTCCGACGACTCGGAAGCACGCTGGGTGCGGGCGTCGTGGCCGCGCTCGGAATGGCGGTGATGCTTGGTGCCATCGCTGAGGCTCCGGTGGCCGATGCCGCGATGGCGGGCGACCGCGACACGGTGCGGGCGCTGCTGAAGCAGGGAGTCGATGTCAACGCCTCCCAGGGCGATGGCATGACCGCGCTGCACTGGGCCGCGCGGCGTGGCGACCTGGAGATGGCGCAGATGCTGCTCTATGCGGGAGCCAACGCCAAGGCCTCGACGCGCCTGGGCGAGCAGACGCCCCTGTTGATGGCGAGCCAGATCGGGCACACCGGGCTGGTCGACGTGCTCATCAAGGCGGGGGCGGATCCGAAAGCCGCGACCTCGAACGGCACGACGCCGCTCATGCTGGCCGCTGCCTCCGGGAGTGCTCCGACGGTCAACCTCCTCCTGCAGCACGGCGCCGATCCAAACGCCGTCGAGTCCGCGCGAGGGGAGTCGGCCCTGATGTTCGCCGCCGCGTACAACCGCGTCGAGGCGATGCAGGCGCTCCTGGCCCGCGGGGCCAATTGGCGGGCGGCGACGAAAGTGGTCGATCTGGCGGGTTTGACGAGCCCGGAGGAAGAGTTCTTCCGTCAACAACAGCAGCAGGGCGGCCAACAGGGCGGCCCGCCGCAAGCCCAGGGTCGAGGCCCGGGTGGCCCCGGTGGGCCCGGTGGGCCACCGGCACAGGCCGCCGCGGGGCGAGGTCCGGGGGGGCAGGGTGGTCCTGGCGGACCACCGGCCGCGGCCGGTGCGCCCGCGGGCGCCGGACCCGGGCGGGGGCCACAGGGCGGGCCACCAGCGGCTGGTCCAGGACGCGGACCCGGCGGCCCGGCACAAGCCGCCAATCGCGGACCGGATATCGCGGGGGTGACGCGGCAGTTCCGTTTCAACGAACTCGTCAGCACGCAGGGTGGGCTGACGCCGCTCCTGTTCGCAGCGCGGCACGGACACCTGGAGGCCGTCAAGGTCCTGCTCGATTCCGGTGCCGATCTCCATCAGGTCAGCGAAGGGGATCAGACCAGTCCGTTGCTGATGGCCATCATCAACGGCCATTACGACCTGGCGAAGTACATGATCGAGCGCGGGGCCAACGTGACACAGGCGGCAACCAACGGTGTCACGCCGCTGTACGGGGTGCTGAACGTGCAGTGGGCGCCCAAGGCGCTGTATCCCCAGCCGCGCGCCTACACGCAGCAGAAGGCCACACACCTGGAGATGATGAAGCTGCTCATCGACAAAGGGGCGGACGTGAACGCGCGTCTGAAGATGAAGGTGTGGTACTCGGGCTACAACTTCGATCTGTCAGGCGTGGACGAAATCGGAGCCACGCCGTTCTGGCGCGCGGCCTACGCCAGCGACATCGAGGCGATGAAGCTGCTCGTGGCCCACGGGGCGGATCACCACGTCGCCACCTCGCGTCCCGCTGGTCGCCCGCGCACCGGCGACGGTGGTCGTGAGAACGTGCAGGACGTCTCAGGTCTTCCCCCGGTGCCCGTGGGCGGTCCGGCCGTCACGCCCCTTCAGGCAGCCTCCGGCGTCGGCTACGCGGAGGGGTTTGCCGCCAACTCGCATCGGTACGCGCCAGGCGGCATGTTGGCCGCCGTCAAGTACCTGATCGAGGAGCTGGGCGCCGACGTCAATGCGCGCGACCACGAGGGCAACACGGCCCTGCATCATGCCGCCTCGCGCGGCGACGTCGACATGATCCTCTACCTCGTAGAGAAGGGGGCCGACGTGAAGGCCGTCAACCGCGAAGGTCAGACGACCGCAGACATGGCCAACGGCCCGGTGCAGCGGACACAGCCCTATCCCGAGGCGTTGGCTTTGCTGGTCAAGCTCGGCGCACGAAACAACAACAAGTGCGTCTCGTGCTAGTCGCGGCGGGCCTCGTGGCGCGTGGCGGTTGGTGAGGCAGATGAGGGCGGGACGCGGTCCAGCCCTGGAAGTTTTTGACGGGGCGACCTGTGACATCCCGGTGGTGCGAGGCGAAGCCCCGCCGAGGCGGGACAAGACAACACAGTGGCGAGGCCGTGCCCATGTCACCGGCTTGGAAGTCTGAGGCAGGGCCTCGTGAGCTGGCTGAGGATCGACGGATGACACGTATCGTTGCGACGATTGGCGCGGTGGCTCTGGGAGCGTGGGGCTGGACAGCCTCGGCGCAGGCTCCCCGCGCGGGCACGACCGCGACCGCGCGCGCGGGGAGCCGTGAGGTTGGCGCCCCGCAGCCGCCGGTAACGGCCCCGCCGAGAGCGGCCCGCACGGCGGCGGCTGAGGTTGGCACCCCGCAGCCGCCGGTGACGACTCCGCCGAGGGCGCCCCGCTCGTCGCCAGCCGCGCCGCAGATGGTGCCATCGCACGGCGCCACCATGACACCAGCCGCCGGCACCGCACTGGTCACGCAGTACTGCGCCACCTGCCACAGCGATCGCGGCAAAGCCGGCGGGTTGTCGCTGGCGAGCTTCGATGCCGGCCAGGCTGCGGATCAGTCGGTGACCGCCGAAAAGATGATCCGGAAACTGCGCGCCGGCATGATGCCGCCGGCCGGCGCCAGGCGGCCAGAGGCCAGTCAGCTGGTGGCGCTTGCCTCCAGTCTCGAGGCGCGCATCGATCGGGCGGCCGCACTGAGCCCCAATCCAGGGTTTCGTCCTTTCCAGCGGGCGAATCGGGCCGAGTACGCACGGGCCGTCGCCGACCTGCTCGACATCGACGTCGAGGTCTCCGCGTTCCTGCCGCCTGACACGATCAGCGACGGGTTTGACAACGTCGCTGATTCTCAAACCCTGTCGCCCACGCTTGCCGAGGGCTATCTGCGCGCCGCCAGCCAGATCAGCCGGCTGGCGGTTGGGGATCGCACGGCGGCGGCGACCTCGGTGACCTACAAGATCTCTCGCGCGAAATCGCAGATGGCTCACGTCGAAGGCGCGCCGATCGGGACCCGGGGCGGCGTCTCCGAAGTGCACATCTTCCCGGCCGACGGCGACTACGTTTTCAAAGCCGCACTGCACTACGAACCGCTCGGCGGCCTCGTCGGGCGCTCGACCATGAGCACCTTGGGGTTGACCGAGCAGATCGAAGTCTCGATCGACGGCTCTCGCGTGGCGGTGCTGGATCTCAATACACGGATGAGCGAGTCGGACCCCAAGAACAATCTGGAGCCGCAGACGGCGCCCATTCACGTGAAGGCCGGCCCTCATCGCGTCACGGCCGCGTTTATCGCCTCTTTCGGGGCGATTCCAGACGATTTGGTCATGCCCGTCGAGAACACGCTCGCCGACGTCTCCATCGGGCAGGGCATCACGCTGCTCCCGCACATGCGCGAGCTGCGCATCATCGGACCATCGCGCGTGACCGGCATCTCCGATACCCCGAGCCGCCGGCGGATCTTCACCTGTCGCCCGACCACAGCGGCCGAGGAAGCGTCGTGTGCGAGGGATATCGTGGGCCAGCTGGCGACCCGGGCGTTTCGCGGCCCGGTGAGCGGAGATGACCTTCAGGGGCTGCTGGCCTTCTACCAGGATGGCCGGGACCGACTCGGCTTCGAGACGGGCATACGCCTCTCGTTGCAGGCCATCCTCGCCAGCCCGCGGTTCGTGTTTCGCTTCGAAGAGGCGCCCGCCAGCGTCCAGGCGGGTCAGATTTACCGCCTGAGCGACGCCGACCTGGCGTCCCGACTGTCGTTCTTCCTCTGGGGCACGCTGCCAGACGCCGAGCTGTTGAAGGTTGCCGCCGATCGCGCGTTGCGCGCGCCCGGCGTCCTCGATCGTCAGATTCGGCGCATGCTCGCCGATCCGCGTGCCGAAGCCTTGTCCACGCGGTTTGGCGCGCAGTGGCTGCGGCTCCAGGATCTCGACAAGGTCAGCCCGGACTATCTCCAGTACCCGCAGTACGACGCCCGGCTCGCGGAGGGGTTCCGTCGTGAGACCGAGCTCTTCTTGCAGAGCCTCGTCAAGGAGGACCGCAGCCTGCTCGACCTGTTGACCGCCGATTACTCCTTCGTCAACGCGCGTGTGGCCGAACACTACGGCATTCCGAACGTGACCGGCGATCACTTCCGACGAGTGAGCCTGCCGGACACCCGGCGCGGCATCCTGGGTCACGGCAGCATTCTGGTTCTCACGTCCAACTCCGATCGGACCTCGCCCGTCCATCGCGGGAAGTGGGTGATGGAGGTGCTGCTCGGCAGCCCGCCGCCGCCACCGCCGCCCAATGTGCCGGACCTGGACGAAGTCAAGGCGACCGGCGGCGGACGGACGTTGTCGGTGCGCGAGCGGATGGAGGAGCATCGCAAGAACCCCACCTGCAGCGCGTGTCATCGGGTGATCGATCCGCTGGGTCTGGCCCTCGAGAACTACGATCCCACGGGAGCCTGGCGCATCAAGGACAACGAAGTGCCGGTGGATCCGGTGGGGACGCTGTATGACGGCTCTCGGCTCGACGGTCCGGCCAGCCTGCGCGCGGCGCTGCTCAAGTACAAGGATTCCGTCGTCTCGAGCTTTACCGAAAGCCTGATGACCTACGCCCTCGGCCGGCGGGTCGAGAGCTTCGACATGCCCGCGATTCGCGCCATCGTGCGGGAGGCCGCGGCAAACGACTACCGGATGTCTTCGTTCGTGACGGGCGTGATCAAGAGCGCCGCGTTCCAGCGAAGCCGGGCCGACGCCGTGGAAACGACGATGGCGCCGATGAGATGAGGTGCGGTGGGGATTTCAGGGTAAACTGTTGCGAGTAAACGGGTTGGACGGAGGTCAGCGCGCGATGTTCATTACTAGGAAGCACGTCTCCCGGCGAGACGTTCTGCGTGGGCTGGGTGTGACGGTCGCCCTGCCATTTCTCGACGCCATGGTCCCCGCACGATCGCTCTCGGCCAGGATGGCGCGCCGGACGCGCCTGGTCTGCATCGAGATGGTGCATGGGTCGGCTGGCGCGACCAAGATCGGTCTCGAGAAGAACATGTGGTCGCCCGCCGAGGTGGGCCGCGCCTTCGACCTCACACCGACGAGTCTCAGCCCCCTCGAAACGTTCCGCGAGCACCTGACGATCATCAGCAACACCGACGTGCGGAATGCCGAAGCCTTCGAGGCGCCTGAAATCGGCGGCGATCACTTCCGCTCGAGCGCCGTGTTCCTGACGCAGCTGCACCCACGTCAGACGCAGGGCTCCGACGTGCGGGTCGGGACCTCGCTCGACCAGTACTACGCGCAGCAGCACGGCCAGGACACGGCCATCCCGTCGATGCAGCTGTGTATCGAGAACGTCGATCAGGCCGGGGGCTGCTCCTACGGGTACTCGTGCGTGTACACCGACTCGATCAGCTGGGCCTCGCCGACCGATCCGCTGCCCATGGTGCGCGATCCCCGCACGGTGTTCGACGTGTTGTTTGGCGTCGGCGCCACGCCTGAAGATCGTGCGCGGCGGCGAGCCGAGGACAAGAGCATCCTCGACTGGATTGGTCAGGACGCGGTGCGTCTGCGGAACACGCTCGGGCCCGCTGACCGGGCGCGGTTGAACGAGTATCTGGATGACATCCGGGAGATCGAGCGGCGTATCGAACGCGTAGAGGCTCAGAACAGCAGCGGAGCCCCGCGGGAGCTGCCGGGCGCTCCCGTGGGCGTGCCCGATTCCTTCGAGGAGCACATCAAGCTGATGTTCGACCTGCAGGTGCTGGCCTTCGCGTCGGACATCACGCGGGTGTTCGCCTTCAAGCTGGGGCGCGATGCGTCGAACCGGGTGTTTGCGGACAGCGGCGTGTCCACCGGTTTCCACAGCGCCTCTCATCACGGGGAGCGCGAGGAGCGCGTGGCCGCGTTTGCGCGCATCAACCGCTACCACATCAGCATGCTGCCGCACCTGCTCGACAAGCTGAAGCGGACCGAGGACGGGGATGGCACGCTGCTCGACAACACGCTGGTGCTCTACGGTTCGCCGATGGGCAACTCGAACGTGCACAACCACAAGCGGTGCCCCTTGATCCTGGCCGGCCATGCCGGCGGCCCGCTGAAGGGGGGCGTGCACCTGAAGGCTGCGGACGCCACGCCCATGGCCAACGCAATGCTGTCGGTGGCCCACCTGCTGGGCCTCGACATGGAGAGCTTCGGCGACAGCACCGAGGCGATGAACCTCAATGCTGCGCCGAGTCCGACCCTTTAGCGGCTCTCGGCCGAGAACCAGAACGATGCGCACACCGGACGCCTCGAGCCGATTGTCAGAGATGGCAAGCTCCGCCCGTGGAGGCGAACCGGGACCTCGATGAAGGCACACCTCCTCGTCGGCGGGGTGGTCGTCCTGACGACCGGCGTTCTGACGGCGGCCGCCATCGAAGTCGCGGTGCTGCCAGCCCACCGCCTGGCGGCAAGCGCGCTGGCGCGCGAGGTGTGCACGGTGGCAGCCTCCAGCCTCGAGCCGATGGCTGCCAATCTCGCCCCAACGCGGACGCAGGCCTCGACGCCGCGCCAGGCGCCGGTCACAGCGCCTGTGGCGCCGACGGGGGCGGCGGCTGAGACTGCCATCGTCAAGCAGTACTGCGTGACGTGCCACAACGAGCGAGGCCGGGCGGGTGGGTTGTCGCTCGCCGCGTTCGATGCGGCCCGCGCCGATCACGAGCCTGCCGCGGAGAAGATGATTCGCAAGCTGCGCGCGGGCATGATGCCGCCGGCCGGGGCCCGACGGCCCGCCGACGAGGTGCTGACGGCATTGGCGCAGGTGCTCGAAGATCGGATCGATCGCGCGGCGGCGCTGGCGCCCAACCCGGGTTGGCGGCCGTTCCAGCGGCTCAATCGCGCCGAGTATACGCAGGCCGTAAAGGATCTGCTGGGGCTCGAGGTTGACGTAGCCGCCTTCCTGCCGGCTGACACCATCAGCCATGGATTCGACAACATCGCCGACTCGCAGGCGTTTTCGCCCACGTTGCTTTCGGGATACCTGCGTGCGGCGAGCGAGGTGACGCGGCTCGCCCTCGGGGATCCCGAGGCGCTGCCGGCTGAGGCGAACTACAAGGTGCCGAAGACCGCCTCACAGCTCGGGCGCGTGGACGGCGCGCCGCTCGGCACGCGCGGCGGGCTGTCGGTCATGCACACGTTCCCGGCCGACGGCGACTACTCGTTCCGGATCGACCTGCATTCCAACGCGTGCGGGGTGCTGTTCGGCGGCCCGCGTGAAGGCGAACAGCTCGAGGTGTCGATCAACGGGTCGCGCGTCGCGCTGCTGGACATCAATCCTCGGATGACCGAAGCGACGACCGGCGTAACGCTGAAAACCCCGCCCGTGCACGTGGCCGCGGGGCCGCATCGCGTGACGGCGGCGTTCATCCAGCGGTTCGAGGGTCCGGTGATCGACTTGCTGGCCCCCATCGAGCACACGCTGGCCGATACCCAGATCGGCGTCGCGTTCGGCATCACCACGCTGCCCCACCTCAAGGACATGAGCATCGTCGGACCCTACAAGACCAGCGGGATCTCCGATACGCCGACGAGGCGGAAGGTCTTTTCCTGCCGGCCGACGACCATGGCCGAGCAGGCGCCGTGCGCGCGAGAGATCCTGCGCAGCTTGTCCACACAGGCGTTTCGCGGTCCGGTGAGCGAGCAGGATCTCGGACGGCTGATGGAGTTCTACGAAGCGGGCCGCGAGGAGCGTGATTTCGAGGCCGGTATCGGCCAGGCGCTCGAGGCCCTGCTGGCCAGCCCACAGTTCTTGTTCCGCACCGAACCCACACTGGCGGCCCGTGCCGGCGGCGGGGCGGTGCGGATTCGCGACCGCGAGCTGGCCTCGCGGCTCTCGTTCTTCCTCTGGGGCACGCTGCCGGATGCCGACCTGGTGGGCCTCGCCATGGCCGGTCGATTGAGCGCGCCGGCTGAACTCGAGCGGCAGGTGCGGCGCATGCTCGCCGACGCTCGATCGGAGGCGCTGGCCACACGGTTCGCGGCGCAGTGGCTGCGGCTCAACGATGTCGATCAGATGCTCCCGGATGCGCTGCTGTATCCCTACTTCGATCAGAGGCTGGGGCAGGCGTTCAAGCGGGAGACCGAGCTGTTCTTCGACAGCCTCGTGAGGGAGGACCGCAGCGTGGTCGACCTGCTGACGGCCGACTACACCTTCGTCAATGAGCGTATTGCGCGGCATTACGACCTTCCCAACGTGACCGGTTCGGAGTTCCGGCGCGTGACGGTTCCCGACTATCGACGCGGCATCCTCGGCCACGGCAGCGTGCTCACGCTCACGTCGGTGGCCGATCGGACCTCGCCGGTCATGCGCGGGAAGTGGGTCATGGAGGTCCTGCTGGGATCGCCGCCACCGCCGCCGCCGCCCAATGTGCCTCTCTTCGACGAGACGAAAGCAGCCAGCGGCGGCAAGCTCCTCTCGGTGCGGGAACGCATGGAGGAGCATCGGCGCAACCCGGCGTGCACGTCGTGCCACCGCGTCATCGATCCCCTCGGTCTGGCGCTCGACAACTTCGACGTCACGGGCAAGTGGCGCATCAAGGACAACGGCGTGCCGATCGATGCGAGCGGCGAGCTGTACGACGGCACGCCGATGGACGGCCCGGCGGGCCTGCGCAACGCGCTGCTCAAGCGCAAGGACGTGTTCTTCCAGAGCTTTACCGAGCACTTGATGACATATGCGCTGGGTCGCCGCCTCGAGCCGTTCGACATGCCCTCGGTGCGGCGCATCATCAAGGACGCGTCCAAGCAGGAGTATCGGCTGTCGGCGTTCGTGCTCGGCATCGTGCGGAGTCCGGCGTTTCAGTGGAGCAATCCGGCGGCCGCGACGACGAACGAGGCGGCCCGCTGATTGGTAGGTAGCGAGTGAGGAGTCGATCATGAGGATCCTGAGACAGCCCCTGTCGCGGCGGACCGTGTTGAAAGGGGTGGGCGTCAGCATGGCGCTGCCGCTGCTCGAGGCCATGGTCCCCGGGCGGGGGGCCGCTCGCGCGGCGATGACGGCCAAGCCAAGGCTGGTGGCGATCGAAATGGTGCACGGCTCGGCCGGAAGCACCGCCATCGGCCTGCAGAAGCATCTCTGGTCACCGGCTGGCACGGGCTCGGCCTTCGACCTGACCAACAGCATCCTGAGCCCCCTCGATCCGTACCGCGCGCATCTGACAATCGTCAGTCACACCGACGTCCGCAATGCCGAAGCGTTCACGACGCCCGAGATCGGCGGCGATCATTTCCGGTCGGCCGCGGTGTTTCTGACGCAGGCCCATCCACACCAGACGCAGGGATCGGATCTCAAGGCAGGCACCTCGCTCGACCAGCTGTACGCGCAGCGGTTCGGGCAGGATACCCCGATTCCGTCGATGCAGCTGTGCATCGAAAACGTCGACCAGGCCGGGGGCTGCTTCTACGGTTATTCCTGTGCCTACACCGACTCGATCAGCTGGTCGTCGCCAAGCGAGCCGCTCCCGATGGTCCGCGATCCACGAGTCGTCTTCGACCAGCTCTTTGGCGTCGGTGCGACGCCCGAGGCCCGCGCCGCCAGACGACGACGAGATCGGAGCATCCTCGACTGGGTGACATCGTCGGTCCAGGATCTCAATCGAACCTTGGGCGCCGCCGACCGCGCTCGTCTCGGCGAGTACCTCGAGGACGTCCGCGAGGTGGAGCGACGGATACAGAAAGTCGAGCAGTTCAACACGAGCGGCGAGCCCAGGGAGCTGCCCGGCGCGCCGGCCGGCGTGCCGGACTCCTACGACGAGCACGTCAAGCTGATGTTCGATCTCCAGGCCATCGCCTTCGCCTCCGACATCACGCGCGTGTCCGCCTTCAAGTTGAGCCGCGACGTGTCGAATCGCGTGTACCGTGAGGCTGGCGTCAACACCGGCTTCCACATCGCGTCCCACCATCAGGATCGGGAAGACCGCATCATGGAGTTCGCGAAGATCAACCGCTATCACGTGGGCCTGCTGCCGTACTTCCTCGACCGGCTGGCCAGGACGGCTGACGGCGAGAGCAACCTGCTCGAGAACTCGGTGATCGTCTATGGATCGCCGATGGGCAACTCCAACGTGCACAACCACAAGCGGTGCCCATTGCTGCTGCTGGGGCACCTTGGCGGCCAGCTGAAGGGGAATCTGCACCTCAAGGCGCCTGAGGGCACGCCGATGGCCAACGTGATGCTGGCCGTGCTGCAGAAGCTGGGACTCGAGCTCACGGCCTTCGGTGACAGCTCCGGTCCCTACGAGCTCAACGCGGACGCTCCGACGACGACCATTGCAGGAGCCTGACATGACTCGCAGCTCTCTCAAAGCGATCGTGAGTTCGAACGCCGCCTGGTCGGTGACCCTGGCGCTCGTCGTGCTGTCGACCGGGACCCTGCCGGCGGCGCAGGCCCCGAGGGGAACGACGGCCGTGGCGGCCGCCGCCGAGGCCCGCGACATCGCGCGCGTGCGGACGCTGCTCCAGGAGGGCGCGGACGTGAACTCCGCGCAGGGCGACGGGACCACCGCGCTGCATTGGGCGGCGCTGCGCGGGGACACCGAGCTGGCGGCGATGCTGCTCGCCGCGGGTGCCAACACGCGCGCAACGTCTCGCCTGGGGGCGTACACGCCCCTGCACCTGGCCAGCGAGGCCGGAGCGGCTGAGGTGATCGATCGGCTGGTGCGTGCTGGTGCCGACGTCTCCGCGCGCACGAGCACGGGCGCGACGCCGTTGATGCTGGCCGCCAAGTCCGGCGTTCGTGACGCCGTCGGTCGCTTGATCGATCACGGGGCCGATCTGAACGCCACCGAGACCGCACACGCGGAAACGGCGTTGATGTTCGCGGCCGCCGCGGACCGCGGCGACGTCGTCGAGTTGCTGATCGAGCGGGGGGCCAATACGAGGGCCACCTCGACCGTGGTCGACCTGGCGGCGTTGACCGCCGCTCCGGGGGAGGACGCGCTCCAATCATCGCGTCCGCCGGGCGGTCAGGGGCGGCCTGGCGGAGAATCCGCACCGGCGGCAGCGCCAGCGAGGGTCGAGACGCCAGGCCTGACGAGGCCCTTCCGTTACAACGAGCTCATCGGGAGGCAGGGAGGCTTGACGGCGCTTCATTTCGCGGCACGGCAGGGCAGCGCCCGGGCCGTCGAGGCGTTGGTGCGCGGCGGCGCCGACGTCAATCTCGTCAGCCCCGCAGACCAAAGCACGCCGCTCCTGCTGGCGACGATCAACGGCCAGTTCGATATCGCGCGGGGGCTCATCGAGAAGGGCGCTCGCGTGGATTTGGCGAGCGACGCCGGCGCCACGCCGCTCTACGCCGCCATCAACGTGTACTGGGCGCCCAAGGCGTTCTATCCGCAGCCGCGAGCGCACCTCCAGCAGCGCACGTCGTATCTCGAGTTGATGCAGATCCTGCTGGACAAAGGCGCCGATCCCAACGCTCGCCTGCAGCGCAAGCTGTGGTACAGCTCGTACAACTTCGACGTGCTGCGCGTCGAGGAGATAGGTGCGACGCCGTTTTGGCGGGCCGCGTATGCGAGCGACATCGACGCCATGCGGCTGCTCGTCAGATACGGCGCCGATCCGCACGTGCCCACCTCCCGCCCGGCCGGACGGACGACCAGAGGGGATGCGGGGCAGCAGGCCGCCATCGAAGACCGATCCGGCCTGCCTCCCGTGCCCGTGGGCGGGCCCGGGATCCCGCCGCTGCAGGCGGCGGCCGGCGCCGGATACGGGGAAGGCTTCGCCGGAAACGCGCACCGCTTTGCGCCGAGCGGCATGCTGGCAGCCGTCAAGTATCTCGTCGAAGAACACGGCGCCGACGTCAACGCCGAAGACTACGACGGAAACGTGGCGCTGCATCATGCTGCCGCGCGCGGCGACGTCGAGATGATTCTCTATCTGATCGAGCACGGCGCCGATCCCAAGAAGATCAACCGTGAGGGGCGCAGCACGGCCGATATGGCCAATGGGCCCGTGCAACGCGTGCAGCCGTACCCCGAAGCCCTCTCGCTGCTCGTCAAGCTGGGGGCCGTCAACCACAACAAGTGCGTGTCGTGCTAAGCGGGACTTTTTTCTCGAAGGGCGTGGTGTGTTCGACTTCGGTCGCGGCGGCGCTGGGTCGCCCACCTTCTTCGGCGGCGGCGGCGACTTTTCCGGAGGCGCCGGCGATACCCCGAGCCTGTTCTACAGCCGGCGGATTGGGCTCAATGCCGGCCGCGTGATTCCCATTCTGGCGGGCGGCCGCCTGACAGGCAAGGTGGGTCCGTTCGGCGTTGGCGTGA
>JBQTIE010000194.1:0-9434 GCA_052389315.1 Acidobacteriota bacterium | reverse complement strand
AACGACAAGGCGTGGGATCGGTTCGCCCCCTGCTATGCGGAAAACGCGGTCAGCGAAGCGATTGATGCCAACCCCGCGATGGTGGTCGGCCGCAGCGGCATCATCAGGCAGGCGCAGACGATGGTGGCGGCCTGGCCCGACGTCCGTGGGGACCTGCGTCTCGTTCTGGCGCACGGCCCTCATGCGGTCTCCATCGCCAGGTGGCACGGGACCCACACGGGCCCTCTGCCCGGGCCCGACGGCAAGCCGGTTCCCGCAACCAACAAGCCGTTTGGATTCCTGATGGCGCACATGGTGGAGTTCGACGCCGATGGACGCTACGCGGTGCGCGACGCGTCGTATGTCGACGAAGGCACCCTGCTGGCCCAGGTCGGCATCGTGAACGTGCCGGCTCGTCCCGTCATGTCGGCCACGCCCGGCCCCCCCACCGTCGTTGTCGCAAAGGGCGACGAGGCCGAGGCCAGGAACGTGGCGGTGGTTCGTCGGTCGTTCGACGCGTTCAACAAGCACGACGTCAAGGCGATTGACGCGAAGTATGCCGACGCCTACGTGCTGCACGAAGTGGCGCGCCCGGAGGACCTGAGCAGGCAAGCCGCCGCCGCGGCGATGGCCGAGGTGTTCAAGGGCTTTGGCGACGTGCGGATCATGCTCGCCGATGCCTTCGGCGCCGGCGACTACGTGGTCGTCACGGGCACCCTCACGGGAACCAATACCGGCGACCTGCCGTCGATGGGCGTCAAGAAGTCGGGCCGGAAGGTCCAGGTGAAATTCCTGGACGTCTTCCGGCTGGCGAACGGTCTGATCGCCGAGGAGTGGCTGTTCTACAACGGCGCCGCGTTCTCGGCGCAGCTCGGGGCGTCGTAGCCTTCGCGAGGCCGTTTCCCAGCCTGCTCAGGGGCTGCTACACTCCGGTCCTGTATGGGACACTCGAGAGACCGGGAACCCCTGACGCGCCGGGAGTTTGGCGCGGCCGTCGCATGCGTCGCGCTGCTGCCCGCACGCCGCCCGGCTATCACGGAGGCGTCGGGCGGGCAAGCCGGCGCTGACATCCCGTCGCTCTACCGGCGGGCCATCGTCATCGACGCGCTGGCCAACCCGGGGACGATGAACGTGCCGTGGCCGCCGCGCGGCCCGCTCTCTCAGAAGCAGCGGAACGCCATCCGCGAGTCCGGAATCACGGCCCTCAACGTCACGGTGAGCGCCGACACGTTCGAGGCATCGACTCGCAACATCGCGCTCTGGACCGGCGAAGCCGACCGCTATCCCGATCTGCTCTCGATTGTCCGCCGCCACGGCGACATCGAGCACGCGAAGAAGGGCGGCACGCTGGGCCTGATCCTGGGGTTTCAGAACACCGAGATGCTGGAGCGCGATCTCTCGCGCCTCGACGTCTTCCACCGCCTCGGCGTCCGCATCATCCAGCTCACCTACAACGACCGCAACATCGTCGGCGATGGGTGTCTCGAGCCCGGCGACGCCGGGTTGAGCGCCTACGGCCGGCAGGTCGTCGAGCGGATGAACACGCTCGGCATTGCCGTCGATCTCAGCCACTGCGGCACGCGGACGACGGCCGATGGCATCGCGGCGTCGACCAAGCCGCCTCTCATCACGCATAGCGGATGCCGCGAGGTGTACCGTCACCCTCGGAGCAAGGAAGACCGGGAGCTGAAGGCGATGGCGGACAAGGGCGGAGTGATCGGGATCTACTTCATGCCCTTCATCGGTCCGGGACCCGGCGCGCCGACCCTGGACATGCTGATGCGTCAGGTCGAACATGCGCTGAAGGTCTGCGGCGCCGATCACGTCGGTCTTGGCAGCGACTTGAGCACGGCGCCCATCGAGGAGACGCCGGACTACGTGGGCGCCCACAAGGCATTCGTGCAAAGCCGGGCGGCGCGGGGCATCTCGGCCCCGGACGAAGCACGGCCGCTCTTCATCCCGGAACTCAATCATCCGCGGCGGATTGAGGGCGTGGTCCGGGCCATGATGCAGAAGGGACATTCTGCCGGCGTCATCGAGAAGGTCATCGGCGCCAACTTCCACCGCGTGTTGAAGGAAATCTGGACGCTCTAGCGCGTCAGACGGGAGCCCAACGTGTCGAACCTGCGAGTGGTACTCAACGGATGCGCCGGCATTGTCGCGGTGGCGATGGCGTGCCAGTCGGTCGTCGTGGTGGGACAGTCGACGCGCGAGGCGATGCTGGCGCGGGCGAAGAAGCTGGAGCTGCCGACGAAGTACGTGCCGCCGCCCGGCGATCCGCTGGCGCACCACGCGTCGGGCTACGCGAAGGTTCTGTGTTCGGCGGTCTTCATCACGGGCCTCGCCCCTGAGTTTGCGGCGGAAAACGTCGGCTACTTCACGGCGCCCTATGCGGAGCGGGCGAAGCTGAAGTGGAGCGTGGATCGCGCCGCGAAGGCAGTTCACGTCACGCTGCCGACTGGTGTCGTCCGGAGGGCCAGGCACTTTGGCAGTCAGGGCTGCATCACGCTGCCCATCGGCAAGACGACCCTCGCGTTCACGCCCGTCGCCGTGAAGTCCCAGCTGCCGGACGCGAGGACACAGCCCTGGCCGATGGGCGACGTCCTGCCCAAGGATCCCCCGCCGGCGGGGGTGGACATGGCCAAGGTCCAGCGGGCCGTGGATGCGGCGTTCGACCCGGCCGAGGGGCTCACCGCCGCCTTCGTCGTCACGCACAGGGGCCGGCTGATCGGGGAACGGTACGGTGAGAGCATCACTCACACGACGCCGCTCGAAAGCTGGTCGATGGGGAAGAGCGTGACCGCCACGATGATGGGCGTGCTGATGCAGCAGGGCGTGTATCGTCTGGATCAGCCGGCGCCGATCCCGGAATGGCAATCGCCCGGCGACCCGCGGCAGAAGATCTTGATCCAGGACATCCTGCGCATGTCGAGCGGCATTCGCATCCGCGCGCCGCAGGATCCGGACCACGCGCCATCCAACGACTACCCCGATCATCTCTATCTCTACACAGGGACCGTGAACTCGTTCACGTACGCGGCCACACGGCCGCAGCAGTGGCCGCCGAACACGGTGGGGCGGTACCGCAACACCGATCCCGTGCTCACGAACTATCTCATCCGGCTGGCGGTGGAGAAGCGGGGCGAGCAGTACCACGCCTTCCCGCAGCGCGCGCTCTTCGACAAGATTGGCGTCCGGACGATGGTGATGGAGACCGATCCGTTCGGCAACTTCCTGACGCAGGGGTACGAGTTTGCGTCGGGGCGCGACTGGGCGCGGCTCGGGAACCTGTACCTGCAGGATGGCGTGTGGAACGGCGAGCGGATCCTGGCGCCTGGCTTTGCCAAGTTCGTGAGCACGCTCGCGCCGGCGTGGGTGGCCGACGGCCGGCCGGTCTATGGCGGGTTCTTCTGGATCAACGGCGACGGCGACTACCCGCTGCCGAAGGATGCCTACCGGATGTCGGGCGCGGGTGGCCAGTCGACGTGGATCATCCCGTCGCACAATCTCGTCGTCGTGCGGCTGGGGCACTTCAAGGGATCCGGGCCGGGGGACAAGGCGCTGCGCAACGCGCTGACGCTGCTGATGGAAGCGGTGCCTGGGAGAGTGGAGACGAGGCACTGACCCGGACTTCGCCGTGAATCGGCGCAAGGGCTGGCACCCGATTCCTGCTCGCTGAGCAGTGAGGTTGGCGCGTCAGCGTCACGCTCACCCCCGCGCGCGCTCCCACGCCACGACGCGCTCCCACCTCGGCTTGACCTCCGCGAGCAACGCCTGGAACTCCGTCGACGTCCGCAGCGTGGCGAGCGGCGTCGAGTCCGCCGTCAGGCTGGGATAGTTGATGAAGCCCAGCTGCACCGCGTTCCGCAGCGCCCGGACCGCATCGTCTGTCCGGCCCAGCAGCGCGTAGCCGTCGGCCATCATCCGGCAGAAGAACTCGTTGGTGATGGCGCGCTCCATCTCCGCGGTCCCGACCTCCAACGCGCCGTCGGCGTCTCCTTCGACCGCGCCCTTGAGGAACCGGGCAAGCGCGCGGACGCCGCCGGTGCCCGCCTCGCGGCCTGCGCGATCGAGGATGGCAGAGGCGTCGGTGCCGCGCCCGGCCGCCAGGAGTGTCCAGGCCGCACCGATATGGAGCATCGACGGGTCCGGCGCCAGCTCCATCGCGCGGCGCGCGGGGCGGACCGCCTCTTCGCGCGGTCCGTACAGCCAGCAGTACAACGCCACGAGCAGGTTGGCCTGTGGGCTGAGCGGATCGATCTCGATGGCCCGGTCGAGGTGCCTCCGGCAGTCGAGGCCCGCGGCCTCGGAGAAGCGCACCAGTTCGACCAGCACGTTCGAGTCCCCGGGGCGCTGGTCGTGGGCGCGGTAGAGATCCACGAGCCCCTCTTCGGGCCGGCCGCGCGTGGCAGCGACGAGGCCGCGCACGAAGATCGCGAGATGGAGATCGGGATCGCGCGCGAGCGCGCGATCCGTGAACTCTTCGGCGCGCGGGAGGCCGGCATCCGCCGGGGCCGCGTTCGTGTTGACCAGGTTCCAGTGAAGCTGCCCCTTCATCGCGAGGAGCAGCGGCACCTCGCCGACGATGGCCACGGCTTCATCGACCAGCCGTTCGGCACGCCGCTGCGATTCCGGCGTCCAGCTGTACATCAGCTGACTGGCGCGCAGGTAGCAGTCGTAAGCCACCGGATCGTCGATCGGGCGTTCGGCCACGCCGCGTTCCTCCGTGGCGGTGAGCCTGACTTTCAACGCCGCCGCGATCTGCCGGGAGATCTCCTCCTGGATCCCGAACACGTCGTCCATCGAGCCCGAGAACTTCTCCGTCCACATCGTCGTGTCGGTCGTCGCGTCGACCAGCTCCACAGTGATGCGCAGTGACTGCCCCGACCGGCGAACGGTGCCGGTGACCACGTGAGTGACCCCGAGTTCGCGGGCCAGCGTGGGGGTGTCCTTCGTCGTGCCCTTCAGGGCCATCGCCGAGTTCCGCGAGATGACGCGCAGGGCCGAGATGCGCGACAGATCGGCGATGACCTCGTCGGTCAGCCCGTCGCTGAAGTACGCGTGGTCCGGATCCGCGCTCGGGTTCCCGAACGGCAGCACGCCGAGCGTGTTCGTGGCCGGGGCGCGCCGGCGCCGTTCGGCGTGGCGTGTGGCCAGCGCCGCGCTCAGCGCGGCGGTGGTCTCGAACCGCTGCGCCGGCGCCCGGGCGAGCGCCGTGCTCACCGCGCGGTCGATGACCGTCGACACGTCGCGCCGGACCGCACGCACCGACGGCACGGGTTCCGTCGCCTGCTTCCCAAGCACCTCCATGAGCGTGCGCCCACGGTAGGGCGGCTCGCCGGCGAGCATCTCGAAGAGCACGCACCCCAGACTGTAGATGTCGGACCGGTGATCCACGTCCGGGTCGCCTTGCGCCTGCTCCGGGCTCATGTACCCCGGCGTGCCGAGCGTCACGCCGGCCTGGGTGAGCTGTGTCGCATCGCTCGTCCCCGTCGCGCGGGCGATGCCGAAATCCGCGACCACGGCCCGGCCGCGGTTGAGCAGGATGTTGGACGGCTTGATGTCCCGGTGTACGACTCCTCGTTCGTGGGCCGTCTGCAGGGCGTCGGCCACGTCGGTCGCGATCCGTACGGCCTCGTCTTCTGAGAGCCTCGTTTCTCGATCGAGGCGCTGCCTGAGCGTCTCGCCCTCGACAAACGGCATGGTGTAGTAGAGGACACCTCCGGCGTCGCCCGAGTCGTGAAGCGGCAGGATGTGGGGGTGCTGGAGGTTGGCCGTCGTTCGCACCTCGGCGAGAAAACGGTCCGCGCCGAGGATCGCCGCGACGTCAGGCTTCAGGACCTTGAGCGCCACGAGGCGATGGTGGCGGAGATCCTCGGCCAGATAGACGGTGGCCATGCCCCCCGCACCAAGCTCACGTTCGATGCGGTAGCGGCCCTCGAGGGCGGCGTTCAGGCGTGCGATCGGATTCGAAGCTTCTGGCATGACGACTTGCGCGGCCGCGTGGCCCCGGCACGGGAGACCGACAGGGACAGCCCCCCGACCAGACGCGCGCCGCCGTCGACGAGTCGCATTTCCTCAGAACTTCCAGCGCGCGCTCAGGCGGAAGATGCGCGCCGCCGGAATCGCGGTGGCGGCCGCCGCATCGATGCCCCCCGTGGACGCCGGACGCAGGTAGTCGGGCCCGTTGCGGTTGATCTGCCGCAGCACCACGCTGGTGTTGAGCGCGTTGAAGAGATCGAACATCCCCTCCACCGAGTGCTTGCCGATTCGGACGGTCTTCGACAACCGCAGATCCAGCAGGCGGACCCAGTTGTACCGGCCCGCCTGGCCCTCGACGGTCACCTCGACGACCTGGTTGAGCGCGTTGCGCACCTGGACGGTCCTCGGGAAGTATTCGCCGCTCTGCGCGCTGAAAGTGGACGCAAACAGCATGTCCCACGGCAGATCGCGCGTGCCACTCAGCCGGACCGTCTGGTGCGTCTCGGGCAGCTCCCAGTTGTATCGTGCTTCGTTCGGGTTGCGCGGGATGATGTTCAGAATCTGGCGGCGGTCGATCGTAAACGACGCCAGCATCGACCACCCGCCGGCGTACCGCTTGTTCATGGTCGACTCGAACGCGGTGTAGTGATCGTTGCCTTCGCCGGGCGCGACGGGCACGAAGGCGCTTCGCAACTCGCTGAAGGAGGGGTGGGTGCGTGGCACCGACCACACCTCCACGATGCCGTCGTCGGCCGTCCCGGTGCGGTTGTCGCGTCCAGGATCGACGCCGAGCACGCGGTCCGTGTAGGCCTCGAACGGCAGCGCCAGGTCAATCTCCTTGCTGCCGCCGAAGTCCTTCTTGCGCACCAGGTTGATACGCACGGTGACGTCTCGGCTCAGCCCGAGATCGACGCCCGCGGTGTACTCATGGACGCCCTCCGCACGGAGCGACGGGTCGAGGCGCCGATCGCGGCTGCCGCCGCTGATCGACGTCAGGTTCGCTTCGACCGGCACGTAGGGGATGGCGCCGTTCCACCGGGTGTAGGTGAGCGTGCGGACCGTCGCCGGGTTCACCGACGAGGCGACGGGCCCGCTGGCCGCGTTCACCCCGGAGCCGGAGGCCGCGTACTTGCCGTAGCTGGCCTTGAGCGCCACGCGGCCGCTGCCGGTGATGTCGTAGATGACCGACACGCGTGGCGACCAGGCGTTGTACACCGGGTAGTCATGGTTCTCCGGGTACACGATCCCCTGCGCGAAGTTCTGTTGCTCGGGCAGCCACGATGAGTAGCGATCGAATCGAAGGCCGGCGTTCAGCGTCAGCTTGCGTGTCAGGTTGACCATGTCATTGGCGAACCAGGAGTTGAAGTTGATGCCGCTCGATACGTTGTTGGGGTACTCGAGCACCTGCACCGAGTCGGGACGCAGGAAGAAACTCGTATCGCCGGGCAGGCTCCGGTAGCGGTAGATCTGCTGGTTGGGATACCCGTAATTCTCCACGTAGCTCGTACTGCGGTATCCGAGGAACCCGGACTTGATTTCGTGGCTCATGTTCCGGAGATTCGTGAACCAGCTGTAGGTGCCGTTCCAGCCCCAGCGGATGGGTTTGCGATAGACCTCGAGGAACGCGCCGCGCGTGTGGGTGGTCGTGATGTCCGTCTTGCGCACATCGTCTGTCCAGGCGTAATCGGGCCACCAGTAGCCGGAGCGGTTGAACCCGGCGTCGAACGTCATGCGGTTGTTCAGGATGCGTGTCCACTTGGCGGCGGGGCCGATGGCGGTCCACGCAATCTGGTTCTGTGTGGCTTCGAGCGGCACGAAGGCGCTGGCGGTGCGATAGGGCTGCCACTTGCGGTTGAACTGCTGGCTCAACTCGACCTTGTTGTTCGGCGTCACCTGATAGGTGAGCTTCAGCGTCGGGTTGTCGAGGCGCGTGAAGAACTCGACCTGCTCCCCGGTTTTCTCCGAGATGAAGCCCGGGAGGAACAGGCCCGCGTAGTTGTGACCATAGGCGGCGTAGAACCAGAGCTTGTCGCGCAGGATCGGGCCGCCCAGGTCGGCGCTGAAGTCGTTGTAGCGAGTGAACTTGTTGTTGCCGGGGTCGAACCCGCGATCGCGCAGCTTCTGCGTGATGTTGTTGCTCTGGAACGAGCCGTCCTGCCAGGCGGCCAGATAGGTGCCGCTCAGCTGATTGCCTCCGGACTTGATGACGAAGCTCAGCGTGACGCCCGGGCTCTGCGCTTCTGCCCCCTTGGCGGCTGCCGAGACCTGGATCTGATCGTAGGTGTTGTAGTCGCCGAAGAACTGATCCCAGACGACGCCGTCGAAGCGGATCAGCTCGCCGCCCGATCGCCCATAGGATCGCGCACCGGTGGTCGTCGACCCGCCCACCGTGTTCCCGCCGACATCGAACTGGGTCGGTGCCAGCCCGGGCACCAGACGCGCCAGCCCGCGAATGCCGCGGCCGTACGGGAGATCTTCCATCTGCTTCTGGTCCCAATTGACGCCCACGCTCGTGGACTGCAGGTCGACCACCGGCGTTTCACTCGTGACGGTCACTTCCTCGGACAGCGCGTCAATCTGCAAGGTGCCGTTGATCGTCATCGTCGCGCCGATGTCGACGCGGATGCCTTCGATGTTGAGCGACTTGAAACCGGACAGCTTGAACGTCACACGATACTCGCCCAGCGGAAGCTGGGTGACCCGATAGACCCCCTGCTCGTTGGTGAACACCGTGCGTGCGCCGCCGATCATCGAAGGACTCGCCACCGAGACGTCGACGCCCGGCAGCACGCCTCCGCTCGTGTCGAGCACCCGCCCGGTGATGGTGCCGGTGGTGGTCTGCGCCATCGCGGGAGCCACCGCGCCCGCGAGAAGAACCAAGAGTCCGACGCCGAAAGCCACGCGCGGCATCCAGACCTCCTATCGAGGCTTCGCCTCGCGAACACGACAGTTCCGGTTGACCCGAACGCCGAAACCTCGGCCGTTAGAGATGGGCCGTCTTAACATCGTTGTTCTGACCATGTCAACAACGCGAGCGTGGTGTGTCAACGCGAGCGTGGTGTCGGCCGAAGATTCGTTGCGGCCCGACCGCGAGCGCCTCGACCGCCGCGTATACTGACGTAACCCGCGGCGACCCATGGACCCGAGCATTCGCCTTCTGACCCACCTCGTGTCGATCGACTCGGTCAATCCGGCCCTCGTGCCGGGGGCCAAGGGAGAAGCGGCGGTCGCGCGTGCGGTCGCCGACGAGTGCCGTGGCCTCGGCCTTGCCACCCATGTGCAGGAAGCCGCGCCCGACCGGCCCAACGTCGTCGCGGTGCTCGAAGGCCTCGTGCCCGGCCGTTCGCTGATGTTCTGCGGCCACCTCGACACCGTCGGCGTCGCGGGGATGAGCCGGCCCTTCGACCCGGCTCAACGGGACGGCCGCCTGTACGGCCGCGGCTCGCAGGACATGAAGGGGGGCATCGCCGCGA
>JBQTIE010000193.1:0-12516 GCA_052389315.1 Acidobacteriota bacterium | reverse complement strand
TACGCGCACGAAATGGCCCGCCCGGCGCTCGGGACGTGGTTCTCTGCAATTTACGTTGATCTTACCCGCTTGGGTGTTAGGGGAGCGCTTGCTAGAGGGGGGATATGGCGCCGCCTTGGGGCGGCTCCTCTCCGCGGTTGGAGACTCGAACCTAGAAGCCGTACCGCAGGTTGAACTGCGCCGTGCGCGTCGGGCTCTCGTTGAGCGTCGAGGTGATGCGGAGGAACGTCGCGGCCACGCGGCGGTCGTTGGCCGGTATGGCGAAATTCGGTTCGTTGGTCAGGTTGAACACGTCGAAGAACGCGTCGAGCGTTCGCCCCTGGGCCATCCGGAACCGGTAGCCGGCGCGGAGGTCCACGCGCTGGAAGTTGGGCCCGCGCGCGCCATTGCGCCCGCCCTTGTAATCCACGGTAATCGCATCCTCGCCGGTGCCGCTATAGGTGCCCGCCGGCAGGTACTCGTTGGCCGTCAGGCCGTTGCGGTCGTGATCGAGCGATGTGTCACGGAGCGAGAAGGGCAGGCCGCTGCGCGCCGTGTAGACCGCGCTCAGTTTGAGGCCGCCGGTCCGCGGCACATCGTAGGAGCCGGTCAGCGTAACGATGTGCGGTCGGTCCACGCTGGTGGGGCCGATTTCGCGGTCGAGGTTGAGGTCCCCAAGGAACTGGGAGTCCGCCGTGTCGGCTTGTCCGCTCGCGGTGTTGCCCCGCCCGCGCGACCAGGCGTAGGAGAGGCGACCCTGCCAGCCGTTCGTGTAGCGCTTGGTCCCCGACACCTGGAGGCTGTCGTAATTGATATAGCCGGCATTCACGAGCGTCACCACGCTGGCCGCCCAGTCGCCGACGCGGCCGATGAGGGGGTTGGTCCGCGTGTTGGCGCCCGTCGCGACGAGGGTCGTGCTGCGCACGAGCGGGTTCAGCTCCTTGAGGATGTACTGACTCCGCTGCTCGGATCGGATGTAGTCGAAGCTCAGGCCGGCGCTCGAGCCGAGCTGCCGCTCGTAGCCGAGCGAGTACTGGCGCGAAAAGGCATTGTGCCGGTCAGGATTGTCAAAACGCACCGTGCCCCCGTTGCGCACGCGCGACCCGGGTGGGTAGAGGGCGTCAAGCAGGGCCCGGTTGACCGTCGGCCCGCCCGTCAGGAACGGATCGGTGGGCAGCCGGCCGTTGCGTGGGCCGGTATCGATGTTGTTCGTCGGGAACTGCACGGTGAACGAGTCGGAGAACCGCGCCTGCGTCGAATACATCCCGGTGAGGAACGTGTACGACGTGCGCTGATAGAAGACGCCGACGCCGCCGCGAATGGCCGAACGGCCCGTGTCATCGAGCGCCCACGAGAAGCCCAGACGCGGGGAGAAGTTGTTCATGTCGCGCGGGTAGGTGTTGGAGCCCCCTCCGTAAAGCGGGTTGTCCTGGTTGGGCGTCGGCACGATCTCGAAGTCGTGGCGAAGCCCGAGGCTCATCGTCAGGTTGTTGCGCAGCTTCCACTTGTCCTGCGCGAAGAGGCCGATGAAGTGGCCCTTCATGTAGAAGTCCACGGGCCCGGGGACGCGAACCGACAGCCGCTCCGGATAGGTGGTGGGGTCGTTCGGGTTGAACGGCCGATCGGTGTTGAGCGTGAAGGTGCCGTTCTGGTTGCCGAAATCCTGAATCCTCAGCGACGAGTACAGGTAGTTGACGCCGAACTTGAGATCGTGATCGCCGCCCTTCCCGGGCACGAACCACGCGAAGACGTTGTCGGCCCCGTAGGCCAGGTCGAGCCGGCGATTGGCGCGCGAACTCTGCTGGTCCTGGAAGTTCAGGTAGTTCAGCTGCGGCAGCAGGCTCTTCTGATCCTTGGACTGGTTGAAATTCGGGTTGCCGAAGAACACGTCCTCCTTCACGGCCGACACGCGGAACGTGTTCACCTTCGTCGACCCGATCACCGAGCTGAGGTTGCCGACGAGCGTCCAGTCGATGTCGGTCTCTGCTTCGTGCCTCGAGGGCGTATGGTTCACATTCTGAATCTGCAGGGGCTGAGGCGACGTTTCACGCAACCATCGTACGCCCCAGGTGTTGTTGGCATTCAGCTGCTGGTCGGCGCGCACGAACGTATTCCAGACGCGGGTGACCTCGAAGTCCGTCCGGGCCAGGTCCGGACGCGTCGGAATGTTCGTGGTGACCGCCGTATCCAGGATGACCCGTTCGACGCTCACGAAGTAGTGAGCCTTGTCCTTGACGATGGGGCCGCCGAGCGTGCCGCCCCACTGCTGCTGTTGCGACTCCGCCTCTTCGAGGCCTGCGCGCTTGGCGAAGTAGTCGTTGGTGGCGAGCTTCTCGTCCTGATAGAAGAGAAACGCGCTCCCGCGGTACTGGTTGGTGCCTTGCTTGGACACCGAATTGACGATGCCGCCGGAGGACAGGCCGTACTCGGCGTCGAACTGCCCCGTGAGCAGCTGGAACTCCTGGACCGCTTCGACCGGCACGCGCGCCTGCGCCCCGCCGTTGCCGCCGTTGAAGGTGTCGTTGTTGTTCGACCCGTCCATCGTGTAGTTGACGTTGCGGACGTTCTGACCGGCCACGCTGATCGAGTCGGCGCCGAAGGTCGTGGCCGAAATCGTCGCCACCACGCCTGGCAGCATCCCGAGATAGCCGGCGAAGTTCCGGTTGAAGGACGGCGTGTCGACGAATTCCTGGGCGCTGATGCGGCCGCCAATCTCGGCGGAGGTCGTGTCGACCAGCGGCGACTCGGCGGACACCGTGATCGATTCTTCAATGCCTCCGAGCTGGAGCGGCACGCTGATCTGCGTGGTCCTGCCGACCTCGATGCGCACGTCCCGCGCCTCGTATTTCTTGAAGCCTGCCAGCTCGGCGGTGACCTGATAGACACCCGGCGTCATCGCGCTGAGCAGAAAGCTGCCGTCAGTGCCGGTCACCGATTCGCGGAACAGGCCGCTTTCCTGGTGGCGCACCACGACGGCCACCCCGGGCAGCGCGGCACCCTGTTGATCGACGACCTGCCCGCGCAGATCGCCGGTGCCCTGCTGCGCCACGGCGGGCAAGGCGCCGACGAATAGGACCAACGTGAACAGAGACATGCGCCGTAACATCGACGTCCTCCTTCGGGGTCGGGCCCCCCGGGATGGTCACCGCAACCAATCGAACAAGGCAGGTCGAGGCGCCGCCTGCCGAAAACCGAGCCACGAGACTTCGCCGCGTTCGGATCGTCTCACTGCGGACATTAGCGCCGACCGGTGGTGCCGTCAAGGACGGTGTGATCGTCGAACCAGCCATCGGGGGCCGGTCGCGCTAGAGTGATAGGGCTGGTGACGAAGACATACCTGATCGGGCTGGGAGTGGCGGCTCTGGTGGCCGCGTCCATCGTGGTCTCGGCGGCCCAACGGGCCGGGGCGTTTTCCGCCTCTCGCGATCATCCCGCGATCGCCTATTCCTCGGGCGTCGTCTCGACGCCCGCCACGGAACTGAACCGGCGACTCGAGGCCGGCGAGACCACGCTGACCTTTGAGCCGGCGACAGGATACCTCCGCGCGGTCCTCGAGGCGCTGCGTATCCCCGTGGAATCCCAGGTGCTCGTCTACTCAGAGACCAGCTTCCAGGCCCGCCGCATCTCCAGGCAGAACCCTCGCGCGATCTATTTCAACGAGCAGAGCGCCGTCGGCTGGGTCCGCGGCGGAGAGGTGCTCGAAATTGCCGCTCAGGATGCGAGGCAGGGCACGCAGTTTTACACGCTGCGGCAAGTGCCGGCCGCCACCCCGCGTCTCAGCCGAAGCGACAACTGTCTGTCGTGCCATCTGTCATGGGAGACGCTGGCCGTCCCGGGACCATTTGTCATGACGGTGCTCCCGCGGCGCAGCACCGACGAGTATGCCAACGGGTTCCACGTGGATCACCGCGCCCCTTTCGACGAGCGCTGGGGCGGCTGGTACGTCACGGGCGCGCAGGTGCCGGCGTCGTTGGGCAACGCACCTCTGATTCAGCCCGCGATGTCATCGGGTGCACCGCGGCGGGTGCCTGCGCCCCGTGACGTGACGGGCCAGTTCGACGTGGCCGGCTATCTGACGCCGTACAGCGACGTGGTGGCGCTGCTGGTGCTGGACCATCAGACGCGGGCGGCGAACCTGCTCACGCGCGCCGGCTGGGAGTATCGACAGGCCGTCTTCGAAGCCCGCCGCGAGCCTCAGCCGGGCGAGCCCCTGCCAGCGAGGGCCCTCGAGGCGGTGCGCGAGCTCTCGGACTACCTGCTGTTTCTCGACGAAGCGCCCTGGCCGGCTCCGATTCGGGGGTCATCGGGGTTTGCCGAGGCGTTCAGCCGAGTCGGCCCCCGCGACCGGCTGGGACGCTCGCTGAGGGATCTCCAGCTCGACACCCGCCTCCTGCGCTACCCGCTGAGCTTCATGATCTATTCCCCCGGCTTCCGGGGGCTGCCGGCGCCGGTCAGGGAAGCGGTCCTGACGCGCATCACGCTGGCCCTGTCCGGGGCGGATCGGCGCTTCGCGGGGCGGGTCGCCGAGGCGGACCGTGCGGTCATTCGCACGATCCTGCGCGACACAGCGCCCGAATTGTCCCAATATTGAACACGGCTCCGAGGTGCCATCGCTCGTCATTTTTTGTAACCGGTCCCGGACGGGCCCGGAAGCAAAGGATTCGGGTGTAATATCCGACAAATTCATATAGAACTACGATTTACGAGCCGGACAGCTGTCGAATGAAAAGCGCCGTTTCAACCGCTCTGGGAATGGGAGTCTTGTGTCTGCTCGTGCCGGGGCTGCACTCTGCCCAAGGGCCGTCACCCACCCCATCGACCACGCGCCCAGCCTCCGACGCGACGCAGACCTCTGCTCGCGCGCCGCAGACGCCGCGGCCCATGGCGTCGCATGCGACGGCGATTGATCACAACGCGGTGCTCAAGCGGTACTGCGTGGCGTGTCACAACGAACGGCGCAAGGAGAGCGCCGGCGGGCTGGCGCTCGACGCCTTCGACGTCCTGCGCGCCGCCGAGCAGCCGGCGATCGCCGAGAAGGTGATCCTGAAGCTGCAGGCGGGGTTGATGCCGCCGCCCTCGGCGGCCCGCCCTGACGCGACCTCTTACGGCGCGCTGATCGACGCGCTCGAAACACGCCTCGATGCGGCGGCGGCCGCGCGGCCCAACCCCGGCCATCGCACGTTCCCGCGCCTGAACCGCGCCGAGTATGCCGGAGCGGTGCGGGAGTTGCTCGGTCTCGAGGTGGACGCGGGCAAGTGGCTGCCGCTCGACACGATGAGCGCGAACTTCGACAACATCGCCGACGAGCAGACCTTGTCGCCGATGCTGCTCGAAGCGTACTTGAATGCCGCCTCGGACCTCAGTCGTCTCGCGGTCGGCGATCGCCGCGTGCGCGGCACCGACCAGACCTACACCAATCCGGCCTACGTCTCGCAGCATCCGTGGGACCGCGTGGACGGGGCGCCGTATGGCACGCGTGGCGGCATGGTCGTCGATCACGTGTTTCCGGCTGACGGGGAGTACGTGTTCGAGGTCACGCTGAATGCCGGTGACGGCGCGCGCTACGAGGACATCGACATATCCCTCGACGGGTCGCGGGTGGCGCTGCTGCCGTATGAAACAGGCCCGGCCGGTGGCGCCGACGGACGCGGTGCCGTGCCGGTGATGACCGAGCCCATCGTGATCAAAGCCGGGCAGCAGCGTGTGGCGGCCGCCTTCGTCCGGCGCACCGAGGGCCCCTACGAAGATCTCATTCGCCCCCACGACTGGTCGTATGCGGGCGGCGGGTCGGGTGGCAACGGCATCACAACGCTGCCGCACCTGCGTGACTTGATCATTCGTGGCCCGCTCCGATCCACCGGGCTGTCGGCCACGGCCACCCGCCAGCGGATTTTCAGCTGCCGGCCGACTTCACCCGACGAGGAGCCGCGCTGCGCGCGCGAGATCATCACGCGGTTGGCCGGCGACGCGTTCCGTCGTCCGGTCACGTTGCGCGAAGTGGACCGGCTGATGCCGTTTTATGAGACGGGCGCGGCGGCGGGAGGCTTCGAGGACGGGGTGCGACTGGCGCTCGAAGCCGTGCTGGCGAGCCCGAGCTTCATCTTCCGGCTGGAGCGCCAGCCCGCCAGCCTCGCGGCAGGTGCCAACTACCGCGTCGCCGACGTCGATCTGGCCTCACGGCTCTCGTTCTTCCTGTGGGGCGCCTCACCGGACCGCGAACTGCTCGATCTGGCGCGGCAGGGCAGGCTCTCCGATCCGGCCACGTTGGAGCGCGAGACCCGGCGCCTGCTCGCCGACTCCCGCGCCGACGCGCTCGGCAGCCGCTTCGCGGCCCAGTGGCTGCGCCTGCAGGACATCGACAAGGTCAAGCCCGATCCGAACTTCTACCCGAATTTCGATGACGGGCTCGCGGACCTGATGCGGCAGGAGACCCAGCGTTTCTTTACCCACCTGATTCGCGCCGATCGCAGCCTGCTGGACTTCTACAAGGCCGACTACACGTTCCTCAACGAGCGCCTGGCGCAGCACTACGGGATTCGTGGCGTGGCGGGTTCCGAGTTCCGTCGGGTCACCTATCCCGACGATCAACGGCGGGGCATCCTCGGCCACGGCAGCATGCTGGTGCAGACCTCGCTCGCCAATCGGACTTCGCCGGTGCTGCGCGGCAAGTGGGTGATGGAAGTGCTCATGGGCACGCCGCCGCCGCCGCCGCCGCCGAACGTCCCGGACCTCGAGGCGTCTGGTGAGGCGAAGGACGGCCGCACGCTCACGACCCGGGAGCGCATGGAGATTCACCGCGAGAACCCGACGTGCAACGCCTGTCACCGGTTCATGGATCCCATCGGCCTCGCGCTCGATAATTTCGACGTGACCGCGCGGTGGCGCGTTCGCGAGTTCGGCAACGCGCTCGATACCCGCGGGGACTTCTACGACGGCACGTCCATCACGTCGCTCAGCGATCTGGTCGGCGCGCTGATGAAGCGGCCCACGCCGCTCGTCCGGACCTTTACGGAAAACCTGATGGCCTATGCGTTGGGCCGTCGGGTCGAGTATTACGACCAGCCGACCGTCCGCGCGATTGCGAGAAAGGCAGAAGCCGACGGCTATCGCATGTCGGCGTTCATCCTGGGCATCGTCAACAGCGATCCCTTCCGGATGGCACGGATCGAGACGACGAAGACGACAGACGACCAACGATCGGGCGGACGCGACTAACCACCAGCAGCCGAGGAGACGAAGCCGATGTCGTTCATCACAGGAAAGCACATGCCCCGCCGGACCTTCCTTCGCGGCGTGGGCGCGACCGTGGCCCTGCCCTTCCTGGACGCCATGGTGCCTGCGGGCCGGGTGTTCGCCAAGTCGTCTGCTGCCGAGCGTACGCGCCTGGTCTGCATCGAGGAGGTTCACGGGCTGGCCGGCTGCAACAACTGGGCGGCGACCAAGTTCCTCTTCGCACCCGAGCAGACCGGGTCCGACTTCACGCTGGTGGCCGACAACCCGCTGAAGTCGCTCGAAAAGCACCGGCGCTACATGACGATCGTGAGCAATACCGACGTGCGCAATGCCGAGGCGTTCCTGCTGCCCGAGATTGGCGGCGATCACTTCCGCTCCACCGCCGTTTTCCTGACCCAGTCCAAGCCCAAGCAGACGCAGGGGTCCGATATCTGGGCCGGCACCTCGCTCGATCAGGTCTACGCGCACCGGTTTGGTCAGGCCACGCCGCTCCCCTCGATGCAGTTCTGCATCGAGAACCTCGATCAGGCCGGCGGCTGCACCTACAACTACTCGTGCGCCTACACCGACTCGCTCAGTTGGGCGTCGCCGAACGAGCCGCTGCCGATGATTCGCGACCCGCGCGTCGCCTTCGACATGCTGTTCGGCGCGGGCGGGACGGCCGAAGAACGGCAGTCACGTCGCGAGGCGCGCCGCAGCATCCTCGACTGGATTTCGGGAGAGGTCACGACCATGCGATCGCAGCTGGGCGCCGGCGATCGCACGCGGCTCGACCGATACCTGGACAACGTTCGCGAGCTCGAGCGGCGCATTCAGGCCGTCGAGGCACGCAACTCGAACGGCGACCCCCGCGAGCTGCCCGACGCGCCGGCGGGCGTCCCCGATTCCTTCACCGAGCACATGAAGCTCATGTTCGATCTGCAGGTGCTCGCGCTCGAGTCGGACATGACGCGCACCATTTCCTTCAAGACCGGACGTGACGCGCAGAACCGCGTGTTCCCCGAATGCGAGTCGAAACAGCCGTTCCACCCCGCCTCGCACCACGGCAATCGCGAAGAGCGGATCCTGGAATTCAACAAGATCTGCAGATTCCGCACGGCGCAGCTCGACTACTTCCTCACCAGAATGCGCGAGACGATGGAAGGGGACGCGAATCTGCTCGACAAGACGCTCGTGATCTTCGGCTCGCCGATGGCCGATGCCAACATCCACAACCATCGTCGTTGCCCGCTCGTGCTGTTCGGCCACGGCAACGGCATGCTGCAAGGCAATCTCCACCTCAAGGCCAGCGACGCCACGCCGATGGCCAACGTGTTCTTGACATTGATGCGCAACCTGGGGATGGACGAGCTCCAGAGCTTCGGCGACAGCACGGGCGAGTTCTCCCTGTCCGCGCCGTCGACGACCCTGGCCGTCTGAGGCGAACGAATCGGAGCGCTGTATGAGACTTCGCTTGAGCTCGATGCTGCTTGGGGCGGTCGTCATGTCCGCCGCCGTGGGCGCCGCGGTTACCGCCCCCGTCGCTGATGCCGCCAGACGAGGCGACCGCGACGCCGTCCGGGAACTGCTCAAGACCGGTGCCGACGTCAACGCCCCGCAAGGCGACGGGATGACGGCGTTGCACTGGGCCGCCGAGCGCGGCGATGCCGAGATGACGGCCCTCCTGCTGTACGGAGGGGGCAGTCATTCCGCCGTCACCAGGATCGGCCAGTACACACCGCTCCACGTCGCCGCTCGCACGGGGAGCGCCGAGGTCGTGAAGGCGTTGCTCGCCGCCGGCGCCAACGCGGAGGCGGTCACGGTGCCCAGCCGCGTCACGGCCCTGCACCTGGCCGCCGCGGCCGGTGACGTGGACACCATCAGCGTGCTGCTCGACGCCAAGGCTGACGTCAATGCGAAAGAAGCTGAATGGGGCCAGACGCCGCTGATTTTTGCGGCGAGCCAGAATCGGGTGGCCGCCACCAAGCTCCTCCTCGAGAGAGGGGCCGACGCCAACGTCCGGACCGAGGCGGTGGACGTGGTCAAGCAGGGTGCGCTCGACCGCGCCGCGCGTCAGCTGCAGCAGAAGATTCTGGACACGACGGTCCCGAAGGGGCAGCGCGCGACGGCCAGCCAGGTACAGGCCGCCATTCAAGCCGCCCGGGAGCTGCTCCTCTCCGGAACCTTGCCGCCGCCAGATGCACGATCGGCGGATCCGAGTTTCGGCGATCGCAATTTCAACCCTGAGGAGATCAATCCCCCGGTGAGCCACAAAGGTGGACTGGCGGCGCTGCACCATGCTGTCCGCCAGGGCTATCTCTCGGCCGCCAAAGTGCTGGTTGAAGGCGGAGCCGACATCAATCTGCCGACGGCCGGCGACGCGAGCACGCCGCTGCTGATGGCTGCCATCAATGGACAGTTCGACGCCGCGATGTATCTCATCGAGAAGGGTGCGAACCCGAACCTGACCTCGCGCGGCAACGCCGTCTCCCCGCTGTGGGCGACCGTCAACACCCAGTGGCAGCCGCGCACGCGGTTCCCCCAGCCCCAGAATATGGAGCATCAACACGCCACCTACCTCGAGGTGATGGAGGCGCTGCTCAAGGCCGGGGCCGACCCTGACGGACGCGCGCAGTCGCATCCCTGGTACATGGTCTACACCGGCTGCGGCAACAGGAACTGCGGGCTGGCGGACACGTCCGGCTCCACCGCGTTCTGGCGCGCGGCCTACTCGGTGGACCTCGACGCCATGAAGTTGCTCGTCAAGTACGGGGCCGATCCCAACATTCCCACTATGGCGCCCGCGGGCTTCCGTCGCGGTGGCGGCGGGCCTCCGGGCGGCGCCCCTGGACAACCCGGCGGACCACCGGCCGTGGGTCCCGGCGGCCGCGGAGGGCCGGGTGGTCCCGGTGCCGGCGGGCCTCCGGGAATGGCCCCTGGCGGCCCGATGCAGGGCACACTCGTCGGTCGTGACGTCGGGGCGGGTGGCGCCGTGCCGCCAACCGCCGATCCCGACCAGGACCGGTTCAGCGCCCCACCGGTGCCACCTGGTGGCCCGGGAGCCTTTCCCATTCATGCCGCCGCAGGCGTCGAGTACGGCGAGGGCTTTGCCGGAAACGCCCACCGTCACGCCCCTGGCGGGTGGCTGCCCGTCATGAAATATCTGGTCGAGGAGCTGGGCGCCGACGTGAATGCCCGCGACAACGACGGCTACACGCCGCTTCATCACGCGGCCGCGCGCGGCGACAACGAAGTGATCCTCTACCTCGTCTCGAAGGGCGCCGACGTCAAGGCCGTTGCGAGGACGGGCCAGACGGTGGCGGACATGGCCAACAGTCCCGTGCAGCGCCTGTCTCCCATTCCAGAGACCGTCGCGCTGTTGATGAAGCTGGGCTCGAAGAACAGCAACAAGTGCGTCGTCTGCTGACGAGCAGAGACGTCAGCCGATCACGAACAAAGGCGGGGCCCCGGCCCCGCCTTTGTTCATCTGGCCGTCGCGTGGCAGCGGCCTCGCCCCTGGTCCGGACGCCCGGCCAGACATCTTCTATGGTTCTATGGCCAGAAGCGTAACGAATGGAGCACGTTGTTTGACCGGCCGTAGAAGATGTCCGCCCCGCCGGAGACGGGGCGAAACAACGTAATGGCTCACGAGGCCCTGTTTACATGCTTGCCGGTCCCAGGCAGGGCCTCGTTAGATCCTCCATCGAAGAGACGCCACGACTCGACGATACGGGACAAACGCGTCAATGGTCAGACCCTCGAGAACCGAAGAGAAGTCCTGACCGAGGGCGTTGGTCGCGCGGACGGACGCCAGACCGCGCTTGCCGGCAAACTCGTAGGTCACGTCGGCGTCGAGCAACATGAACGTGCTTCGTGGCAAGTCGGTGAGCCTGGTGTCCACGAATCGTTGCAGAACATGGCTCGCCACGGCCCGGACGAACCACCCGCGAGGATGGATCAGGTTGACGCCGACGCGTGACACGGTGTCGTAGCGGTCGAAGGCGTCGGCGCCGACGCGCGCCAGCTGCATGTCGCCAAAGACGGCGACGCGCCGCGCCGCGATCCAGTTCAGATAGGCGCTCCCCCCGGTGCCGGTTGCGTCCGCTTCGGGAATGAGCGTGATGCCTTCCGCCAGCAGGAAGGGCACCGTCGTGTGGCGGACGAAGCCGCGGACGCCGACAAACGCCCGGCTTCGGGCATGTTCGAGGGAGGCGTTGAATTCCTTTCGACGCGCCGTGTTGAACTCGTTTCTCGCGATTACGAAGCCGGAGACCGTCGGCGGCGCGATGGACGTGCCGACGAAGTAGGTGTTCAGCTGTCGGAATGCCGCCGCGCGGACCACGGTGGTGGGCGACAGGCGGGCGGAGAATCCGAGGCGCGGATTCCACTGGTCGTCGTCGAACCGGCGCATGCTCGTCAGGTCTTCGAACTTGAGGAGCTGCCGGTCGGCCCCGAGCGAGACGTGTAACCGATTGGTGATCTGAACCTCGTCGCGCACGTAGGTGATGTACGCGACATCACGCCCGGACTCATCCGAGTCGAGCCTCAGGGATTCGGCGCCGAGACGAATGGATTCGGTGCACCGGTCTCCTTTGTCCAGCCTGAGGGCCTGATGGCCCACGATGAGCTGATGGCGGCCGATGCGGGTGGCCTGTTGAAGCTGAAAATCCAGCGACCGGAACGGATTGGTGGTGGTTCCGTCGGAGACAGCGCCGAAGCGTGTCAGATCGACGCCGCTGCAGAGCGAGGTGGGGGACCCCAGGCGCTCGGCGACACGCTCGATGTCGTCGTACCGCACCGAGGATGTGAGAATGGCGCCGGGCCGCCACTGATGCTTGATGCCCAGCGTCGCTTCGGTATCGGTGAAGCGAATGGTTTGACGCGGATCGCGGTCGAGAATGAATCGGCGCAGGATGACGGGCGTCTCCGTGTCGAGGCCGAACACCTGTGTGGAGGCTTGCGAGACCCCGCTGTTGTCGTCGACGCCCGAGAGGCTGAAGAAGAGATCGCTCTGGCGCCCCAGGGCGACCTTGCTTTGGAGAAAGGCCTGCTGGCGGTCGTCCGCGCGCGCCGGCCGCGCGCCGTCCTGGACGGATCCCTGGGCGAAGGCCAGCAACGCGACGCGTTCGGTGCCCGCGCGGAAGGTGACGCCGCCGAAGCCGTACCCGCGATTGCCGCCTTCGGTCGTCACCGTGAGCTGGCGCCGAGGCTGCTCGAGCAGCGCGGAGTACACCGACAAGTGGATGAACTAGTGCCGATAGAACGGGGCGAGGGGGAAGAACTGCTGCAGCTCGCTGCCGGCGGCAGGCGGGCGATCCGGTAGAC
>JBQTIE010000192.1:0-27293 GCA_052389315.1 Acidobacteriota bacterium | reverse complement strand
CGTCCGCCAAGTCGGCGGACTCGTCTTTGCCGTCGGCGGAGCGCCGCGAGGCCCGAGAGCCGTGTGGCTCGCCTTGCTGCTCCTGATGATGCCTGCAGCTTCCGCGGCGCAAGATGAGCCTCGCTGTGTGGTCTTGTGCGCACCGGAACTGAAGATCGAGCCGACGTGGACCATTGAGCTCCTCGCGGCGCGGCACCGCATCGAGAGCGACGGGCAGATCGAGCGCGTGGCGCGCGAAGCCGTCTTCGAACTGATCTTCGCGCTCGACATCCCGACGACGATTCCGCGCGTGGGCTTCACGCTGGAGGCCATCTTCGTGCCGTTTGGAGGCACCGACGTGAACCCGTTCACGGGCCTGCCCGCCAGCCGGGCGGGGCGGGAAATCCGGGACAACGGCATCGAGATCGAAGCCGAACTGAACATCGACCTCTTCGGCACGGACCAGACCGGCGGCTGGATCTCGTCCCACTTCGACATCGTGGACAAGTTCAGCCCCGGCGAGACGCCGCGCGCGGGTAGCGTTTATACGCACAAGCTCGACCTGGAGTGGGACACGGCGTTTCACATCTTCAGCCGGTTGCCGCGCGGTCACTGGCTGCGCAACGTGGAGCTCGAAGTGTCGCTGGACTACCTGGCGACAGGCCTTCCGAAGGCCGGCGACCGCCTGGGCGGGGAGCGCTATCTGGATCGTGCCAGTCCGTGGTCGCTGTCGTTTGTGACGGTCATCCCGCTGGCACCCCTGGCGCCGTGACGTTCAGGGCGAGGAGAGGGGCTGGCGCGACGGCCCGCGCTGGTCGAGCCGTGCGGGGCAGCCCGTGCGGCGAGGGCGCCGCTCGGCGTGACGAGGCACCAGGGTGGGTGCGGTAAACTCGTTGGTGCACGCAGGTGGGAGGCTGGAACAATGACCACACTGAAGAGCGCTCGTGGCTGGCATTCCATCGGTGGTGCGCTCGCCACGGTGTTGACCGCGATGGCGATTGCGCCACTCCTCGCGCAGGCGCCCCAAGCGACGGGCAAGCCATGGGCCGTGCCTCGCACGCTCGATGGCGCGCCTGATCTCCAGGGCAACTGGACCAACGAAACGCAGACGCCCATAGAGCGGATGGGCGTTCAAGGCGCCACCCTGACGAGCGACCAGGCGGAGGCGATCGAGGATCGCGCCCGCGTGGTGGCTGAGTTTCGAGACAAGGACAGCGACCCCAACCGGCCGACGCCGGTGAAGGGCGGAGATTCGAAGAGCCTGACCGCCCCCGGCGAACCGTCCTTCATCGAGCGGATCGCCGAGATCGCCGGTGGCGCGGTCGGCGGCTACAACGGCTTCTGGCTCGATCCCGGCAACGAGGTGATCCGCATCGACGGCGTGGCCCGAAGCTCGATCATCGTCGATCCTCCGAACGGACGGATCCCGGCACTGACCGAGGAGGCCAAGCAGCGCCTGGCGGCGCGTGCCGCCGTGGCCAAGAAGTTCGGTGAGTACGATCACCCGGAGGTCCGGCCGCTGTCGGACCGTTGCCTGATGTCGTTCGGCTCCAACGCCGGCCCGCCCATGCTGCCGAACTACTTCTATAACAACAACTACACCATCGTGCAGACGAAGGACCAGGTGATGATCATGACCGAGATGGTCCACGACGTCCGCATCATCCGCCTGGGGGCCACCGATCGTCTGCCGGCGCAGGTGCGCCCGTGGATGGGCGATTCCATTGGCCGCTGGGAAGGTGACACCTTGGTAATCGAGACCACCAACATCCATCCGCTCCAGCTGGCACAGACCGGACCGCTCTCCGCCTATCGGGCACCCTCCGACCAGCTGAAAGTGATCGAGCGGCTGACGCGCACCGGTCCGGACACGCTGCTCTACAAGTTCACGATTGAAGATCCGTCGACCTTCACGGCCCCGTATTCTGGAGAGCTGTCGTTCAATCGCATCGACGAGATGATCTTCGAGTACGCGTGTCACGAGGGGAACCACGCGCTTGCGAACATCCTGTCCGGGGCGCGCGCCAAGGAGCGGCGGGAGACAGAGGCGAAGCAGTAGCCGCCACGACCGGATCCCAGCCGCCGCGCCGGATGGCGGGCGCCACCGGCGGCGTGACAGTGGAGCCCTCCGCGCGCGAAACGCGTCACCGCCGAGCTTGCTGACTACGCGACCCATGCCCGCCCGCCGATCGTGACCGAGGTCCGCTCTGACCCGGCTCGCGCAGCGACGCTCGCCCGATGCCTCCTGATCGGCCTGGGCGGACTGTTTGCCGGCGTGACTGGTCCGCTCCTGAGCACGTTCGTCCCGCCGCTGGTCGGAAAGGCCCTGGGCGACGAGCGGACGTTGATCGGCGCGGTCATGACCATCGACAACCTCCTGCTGCTCGTGCTCGTGCCCTGGGCCGGTGCAGCCTCGGATCGCCGAATGGCGCGCGGAGGCGGGCGGCTCCCGATCGTACTGTTCGGCTTCCTGCTCGCGGCCGCCGGCCTGGTGCTGTTCCCTTTCTCGGTCAGCTTTGGCATCAGCGGCCTCATCGCCGCGATGGTCGTGCTCTACGCGGGCATCAACCTGCAGCGGTCCCCTTTTCAGGCGCTCTTGGCCGACGCCGTGCCGTCGCGCTACCGGTCGCTGGCGACCGCCTCCGTGACGTTCCAGATGAGCCTTGGCGCCATCGGCTTCCTGATGCTCGGCCGGGTGCTGGGCATGCAGCCAGCCCTCATCATTGCGGCGGGCTCGGTCGTCGCGATCGCCGTCGCCTTTGCCTGGGGGCTGCGCGAACCCCCGGTGTCGGCGTCGCGGGCCGCCGAGGCCACGGTCGATTCCGTGATCGAGGCCGTGTGGTGGCCATGCGCGGCGTCGTGCCGGGCATGCGAGCGATCTTCATCGCGTCGTTGTTGCTGCAGCTGACGTTTCAAACCTTTACGACCTGGTTCGCACTCCACGGCACCGAGCGCTTCGGCATCCGGCCAGAGGAGGTGACGGTCGGGTTCATCGCCTGGGCGGTGGGAGGGGTCGTTGGCGCGCTGCCGGCGGGGGCGATCGGGATGCGCCTGGGTCGCCGCCAGACGATGCTGCTCGGCTTCGCGCTGATGATCGCGTGCCTGCTGGCGCTCCACTACGTCACCGACGCCGGCCACACGACGCTGCTTCTCGCGTTGGCGTCAGCCAGTTGGACGCTGCCGACCGTCAACGCCTATCCGTTGTTCGTCGAACCGATCCCGCCGTCGCGCCGGGGTGTCCTCGCCGCGCTCTTCCTCCTGAGCATGGCCCTCGGCGGCGCGATCGGCGATCCCCTCAACGGCAGCCTGTTCGATCTCGCCGGCGGGTATCGGCCGTTGTTCCTGATGATGGCGGTCTATGCGGCGCTGGCGTTCGTGGCCGTGCTCTTCGTCCCCCGCGGCGCAGGCGAGGCTGACACCGGTGCCGAGTGAGCGGCGCCACTGCAGGCCGACTGATCCTCCAGAGATCGGGCTGTCTGCAGTTGCGCGGTTAGGGGCCACGGGGTGACGCGCTTCGTGGGGACGATGGCCCGAGGTGACGCCTCCTTGTGGCCATGCAGCCGCGTCGGTGGTTGCTCCAGGACTCAATTGCGCGCGTACCCGTGCCGCGCCGAGCGCTTGGCACCCTCGCGATGCGCCTCATCTGACAGGGCGTGCACACCGGAGGCGTCGATCCACCGGTTGTAGAAGTTGAACAGGGCGCAGACGGTGATGGCGAAGTACAGCTCTTCGTCGGTACAACCCGCGGCGCGCGCGACGTCCAGGTCGGCGTGCGTGATGGTGGCCGCCGCGTGATTCACCTTGTCGACGAATCGAAACAGGGCCTTGTGGTGGTCGTCGAGGCCACACGACTCCAGATCGGCCAGCACTGAATCGACCAGCGCGGCGTCGCCCAGCAGCTCCGCCGCGACCGCGGCGTGGGCCTTCAGTCAAAAGACACAGTCGTTGCGCTGCGAGGTGTAGGCGGCAATCAGCTCACGCAGACCAGGACTGAGCGGCGAGGGCCCGCGAAGAATCTCCTGCGTGAATCGGGCCAGATGATCGGTGGCGCGCGGGAGGTACGCAAACAGGTGCCAGATCTGCGGGTACTCGGCTCCCGGTTGCCGCAGTTGTTCGATGAGCGTTCGAAACGGCCCTGGCTGCGCGTTCTGTTCGACGTCGGGGAGGAAGATCGGCTTCATTCGGCACCTTCGGGCAATCATGGACCGTTCGCGAAGCCGCTGTCGAGATCAGCGTGTGGCCTCTCGCGCGACAAGCCTTCGTTGATTCAGCCTGTGGTAACGTGCTGGGCCAGTGCCGACGCTGGACTTGTTGACGGTGGGCGAGGCGTTCGACGATCTCGTCTTCATCGGACTGCCCCACTTGCCGCGTCCCGGCGAAGAGGTCAAGACCAGCGCGTTCCACCGGACCATCGGCGGCGGCGCCGTCATCACGGCGGTGGCGGCGGCGAGGCTCGGCGTCACGACGCGGGTGCTGAGTGGGCTCGGGCCAGACGCCGTCGCGCGGCTCGAGCGAGAAGGCGTGTCGGTGGGCAATCTGAGGCGCCCTGGCGAGCCCCACGCGATCACCGCGGCACTCTCGACACGCGCCGATCGCAGCTTCGTCACCTTCAACGGCGTCAACGACGAGCTCGAGTCGCGGCTCGCCGTGGCGGTGCCACGCGCGCGCGCACGGCACGTCCACTTCGCGTTCTACCCGCGCGACTGCGCCCGCTGGATCCGCATTGTCGAGGTCTGCCGCTCGCGCGGCATGAGCACGTCGTGGGATTTCGGGTGGAACCGCGGCCTGTTGGCGGACCGGCGATTCGCCACGCTGGCGCGGGCACTCGATGTGCTGTTCCTGAACGAGAAGGAAGCCGTCTTGTACGCGCGCCGCCGATCGCTCGGCGCCGCGATCGACGACTGGCGCCGCCACCCACATGCGGTCGTGCTCAAGCTGGGGAAGCGGGGCAGCCGGTTCATTGCGCGGGAGGTGGACGTGGCGGAACCCTCGCCACGCGTCGCAGCCGTGGACACGACAGGCGCCGGCGATGCGTTCAACGGCGGGTTTCTGTACGCACGCCTCCGCGGACTGCCGCCCCGTGCGTGCCTGAAAACGGGCAACTTCATCGGCGCGCGGTCCACGCGCAGGCCGGGAGGCGTGGACGGCCTGCCGCGGCGGGCGGCGCTGCCGAAGTGGGCCAGGTAGGGCGGGCCAGATCGCCGCGTCGGCGCCCACCGGACGATCATGGAACCCGCGCGTGACGCGCCGCGCAAGCGGACCATCATTCATCCGTGCCAACCCGAGCCGTCTGTGAATGTGAAATCTGTGTAATCTGCGGATAATCCGTCGCCGTCATCCGCTCGTGAATCCGCGTAATGCTACAGTCGAACCCCGATGAAGATCGGCATCATCGGCGGCGCGGGCGTTCGCGTGCCGCTGCTCGTACACGGCCTCACCTCGTCCGATCTGCCCATCGGCGAGATCGCGCTGTACGACGTGGACCGGGATCGACTCGCCCTGATCGGACGCCTCGCGGGCCGGCGGTCCGGGCAGGTGCGGCTCACGATCGCGGAGACATCGGCCGAGTGCATCGAGGGTGCCGACTACGTCTTCGTCAGCATTCGCGTCGGCGGGATCGACGGTCGCGCCCGTGACGAACAGCTCGCCATGGCGCACGGCATCGTCGGGCAGGAGACGGTCGGGCCTGGCGGATTCGCCATGGCTTTCCGGACCGTTCCCGAGGTCGTGCGCTACGCGACGGAGGTCGCCGCCCGCGCGCCGCACGCGTGGATCATCAACTTCACCAACCCGGTCGGCATCGTGACGCAGGCAGTGCAGACGGCCACACCGGCCAAGATCATCGGCATCTGCGATACGCCGACCGAGCTCTTCGAGGAGATCGCGCACATCCTGGACCTGCCGTCGCGCGAGTGCTACTTCGACTACTTCGGGCTCAACCACCTCGGCTGGGTGCGCGAGGTGTACCACGACGGCGAGCCGCAGCTTCATCGGGTATGGGCCGCGCCCGCCACTCTCGATCGCCTCTATCGCGCACCGCTGTTCCCGCGCGACCTGCTGATGCGGCTCCGGCTGGTGCCGACGGAGTACTGCTACTACTACTACCGTCCAGACGAGGCGTACGAGAACCTCCGGCGGTCGGGGCAGACGCGCGGCCTCGTGATTCAGCAACTGAACGCGCGCCTCTTCGAGGAGCTGGCACGTGGCGACGCGGATCCCGTCGGCGTCTACGAGCGCTACCTGGCGGCGCGCAACGCCGGATACATGCAGCTCGAGTCGGGCGCCTCATCGCCGCTGCCACCGTCTCCCTGGGCCGAGCTCACCGGCTACGACAAGATCGCGCTCGAGACCGTGCGTGCCATCCACGGCAACACCGGCGCGCTGATGCCGCTGAACGTCCGGAACCGCGGCAACCTGCCGGATCTCGACGACGAGGACAGCATCGAGGTCACGTGCGTGGTCAACGCCAACGGCGCCATCCCGATTCACGCCGGCCCGGTGTCAGACGTCGTGCGAGACCTGCTGGTCCAGGTGAAGCGGTACGAACGCCTGACCGTTCGCGCCGCGCTGACTGGCGAGATGGGACTCGCCGAGCAGGCGCTCGCGTGCAACCCCCTGGTGAAGTCGGCTGATCAGGCTCGGCGCCTGGTGGCTGCGATGGTGGCCGCATGAGCGACGCCCGACAGGAGACGGCCGTTCCGCCGACCGATTCGCGCCTCGCCCGTTCCCAGCTCGAACGCGGCATGGGCCTGCTGCCCGCGACGGCCACCAACATCATCAGCATGGTGGGTATCGGCCCGTTCCTGACCATCCCGATCATGATGGCCGTGATGAACGGGCCGCACATCATGTACGCGTGGATCGCCGGCGCATTCATCGCCCTGTGCGACGGCCTGGTCTACGCGCACCTCGGCGCGGCGTTGCCCGGCAGCGGCGGGCCCTACCTCTACTTGCGCGAGGCCTACAAGCCGTTCGGGCTCGGCCGGCTGATGGCGTTCTTCTTCATCTTCCAGACCATCCTCGTGGCGCCGCTCTCGGTCGCCGGCGGCGCCGTCGGCTTCGCCGACTACCTCGGCTTCGTCTGGACCTCGATGAACCCGTGGCAGCATCACCTCGTGGCCGCCTCTGTCTGCCTCGGCATGACGGCGCTTCTCTACCGCGACATCCAGTCGATCTCGCGCCTCACCGTCATCATGCTGGCCATCGTCTTTTTGACGGTCGGCTGGGTCATCGTCGCCGGGCTGTTCAACTTCTCGCCCGCTCAGGCGTTCGACTATCCTCCCGAGGCGTTCATGCTCGACCGCAGCCTCCTCGTGGCGATCGGCGCCGCGTCGGTGCTGGCGATGTACAGCTACGGCGGCTACAACCAGGTCTGCAACATCGGCGAGGAGATCAAGCACCCGACGCGCACGATTCCCCAGTCGATCGTGCTCTCCATCTTCGTGGTCGCCGCCCTCTACATGCTGATGACCATGGTGATTACCGGGTTGATTCCCTCGGAGGAGGCGCGGCAGTCCACGAGCGTGGCGTCGATCTTCATCGAACGCACGTTCACCGACGCGGCACAAGGGCGAGTAGCCGGGATCGTCATGACGGCACTGATCCTGTTCGTTGCCGCCGCGTCGTTGTTCGCCGTGATCCTGGGCTACTCCCGGGTGCCGTTTGCCGCCGCTCGCGACGGCGACTTCTTCCCGGTGTTCGCGAAGGTGCACCCGACGAAGCACTTTCCGCACGTGTCGCTGCTCGTGATTGGCCTCGTGTCCGTGCCCTTCTGCTTTTTCACGCTCGGACAGCTCGTCAACTGGCTGATGCAGGTGCAGATCCTGCTGCGGTTCATCTGGCAGTGCGGCGCCGTGATCCTGTTGTGGGAGTTCCGCAAGGATATCCCGCAGCCGTTCAAGATGTGGCTGTATCCGGTGCCGGCGGTCGTGTCGTCGGCGCTCTGGACCTACTTGTTCTTTACGGGACCAGTGGCGGGGATGGTGTTCTCGGTGGCGTTTCTCGCGCTGGGCATCGCCGCCTATCTCGTGTTCCTGCGCAGCGGCGCCGGCAGCCGTCAACAGGTCTGAGCGGGAGGCGCGCTCCCTTTCGACAACCTTCCACCGCGCCCGATCATCCAACGTCCAGAACGCCAGGACCGCGCGGAGGGATACCGATGATTCGCTCGATTCTCACTGTCGTGCCGCTCGTCTTCGCCTCACTGTCGACGGCCGTGTTCGTGGCACAGACGCAGCCGGCGGAACAGACGACGCGCGGGGAGTGGACGGCCGAGTCCCATCGGTGGTCGGGACCCGACCGGCAGCCACATGTGCAGCTCAACCTTCGGTCCGATGACGGTGGTCATTGGGGGTTCGGCGTTCCCGTCAGCGATCTCGGCGGCCTGCCACCGGCCGCCCTATCCGGTTCCGCCAGCGACGCGCGCTTCACCCTGGCGCGCGAGGCCGGCACGTTCCGCTTCGAGGGCACGTTCGATCGCGGCCGCGGCGCGGGGACGTTCGTCTTCTCTTCGAACGCCGCGTTCCTGACCGGCATGGGATCCCTGGGCTACCGCGGCCTCGGCATCGACGAGCTGCTCCGCGCGACGGTCACCGACCTGACGGTCGGGTACGTCAAGAGTCTCGCCGCGGCGGGGTATCAGCAGCTCGCGTTCGACGAACTGGTCCGGATGCGTATCCACCGGGTGACCGCCGAGATGATTCGCGATCTCGCCGCGCTCGGCTACAAGGCACTGCCCAGTGCCGAACTGGTGCGTATGCGGATTCACGGAGCGACGCCGGAGTTCGTGCGGGCCGTCCAAGCCGCCGGGTACCAGGGTCTGTCGAGTGGCGATCTCGTCCGCTTTCGCATCCATGGCGTCACGCCCGAGTTCATCAAGGCCATGGCCGGCCTCGGGTACGCGGGGGTCGACCGCGAAGAGCTCGTCCGCTTCCGCATCCACCGTGTCACGCCGGAGTTCATCACCGCGATGGTAGACCGCGGCTATCGGAATGTCGATGCCGGCGATCTCGTCAAGATGCGCATCCACCAGGTCAACGCCGGGGAGATCGATGCGATGAAGGCGCTGGGCTATTCGGGTCTGACCGTCGAGGAGCTGGTCCGGTTGCGCATCCACAAAGTGACGCCGGCGTTCGTCCGCGAGATTCATGCGGCCGGGTTCCAGACGGTCACGGCGGATCAGCTGCTCCGGATGCGCATTCACAAGGTGGACGGGCAGTTCATCAAGCACCTGCGCGAAGACGGCTATCAGAACCTGACGGTTCCGGACGTGCTCGATCTCGCGATTCGTGGACCGAGAGCGTGGCGGACCCGCCAGCGCCCCTAGACTAGACGTCCCGGCCCAGTGATTCGCGGTAATAGGTCGCGGAGCGCCGCGCCCGGATCGCAAGGCTCGAGGAGCGCTTCAGCGTGCCGCCGAGAGGCTCACGAGGATCCCGGGAGAGCCAATGCGCCCGCGTGTCATGAAGACCATGGAGGCCGCGCTGTGGCCAGCGTCACGATACCACGCCGAGCTGGCCCGCCACCGGACGGTCCGTCGGATCTACGGCTTCGGCGCCTTCCCCAGCGCGAGCACGTTGGCCAGCAGCCGGTACGCACCCGGCACGCCGTAGGGCAGCTGCCGGTGGAACGCATACGCGAAATACGTGTAGTGCCCGCTGCCGACCCGCGCGTGGAGCCAGCCGCCCCGCTGCGGCGCCTGGTCCTGGTCGAAGGTCTCGATCATCGCCGTATACGCCTTGTCCCACGTCGTCCAGAACTTCGAGCCGCGCTGTTCGATCCAGTCGGCGAAGTCGGCGTCGGTGATCGTGTTCGGCCACGTGAACGCCTGATGGGCCGGCGCGAGGATCCTGACCGGTGAATCCTCTTCCGAGACTTCCTCGGCCCGCTGGGGGAGGTCGGCCCGATAGGGGGCATACCGATTCGGATCGAACTCCTGCGTGTTGTAGAGCACGATGAGGTTGCCGCCGCTCCTGGCGTAATCCAGGAGCCGCTGGTTGTACGTCTTGAGATCCTCGCGGACGGCGTACGCGCGCGTCCCGGTCATGATGGCGTCGTACTGCTGCAGGTTGCCGCTGGCCAGCTCGTTGGTGCCGAGCAGCGTCACCTCGTAGCCGAGCTGACGGATGCCGTCCGGCACCTGGTCGCCGACGCCCATCACGTAGCCCACTTTCAGGTTGGCCACCGTCTGCACGTCGATGCCGCGGACCTCCGCCGCCGAGGCGGAGTAGAGATACCGCAAGCCAAGGTCGCGGTGATCGATCAGGTCGTAGCCCTCGGCGTAGTCACGGCCGGCCACCGTCGCCACGGCGCGAATCGTGTGCTGCCGGGCCTGAATGGCGGGGGCCGTCACGCGAAATCGATAGGTGGCGCGCTCGCCGGCGCGCGCGAAGGCGAACTCACGCGAGGCCGGCTCGGCGGTCCATCCTGACGGCAGCCGGAGCGAGAGGCGGCCGCGAGTATCGCCTTCGACGTTGTTCAGCAGGTTGACGTCGAGAGGCACGACCTTCCGAGACGCGACAAGGGGGATGACCGCGTGGTCTGGCGCCACGGTGAGCGCGACGGCGGGCACGACGCGCAACTCGTGCTCGACAATCCCGTAGGGGAGCTTGGCCTCGCGCCGGATGACGACAGCACGGGCCTGGACGGCCACGCCGTCCACGGTGTAGCTGGCGACGGCGACGGCAGGCGGGGCGCTGTCGGGACGACCGAACTGGGAGGGGTCGCGCAGCGCATAGCGTGAGTCGCGAATGGAGTCGCGACCGAAGAACGGTTTGCTGGACAGGCGGACGTCAGCCCCCAGCGTGACGGTGAACCTCTGCGCCGCCACGGCGTTGGCGATGACGGACGAGGGCGCGGATTGCGCAGGCTGCACGGCCCAGCCGGTCTCGGCCTCGAGACGGATCCCCTCGAACGCGACCGCGTGGCCGCGCGGCGAGAAGAGGGCCCGCACCTCGAAGGTCTGGCCCGGGACGACGGCGGCCATCGTAAGGGCTGGCGCGAACATGGCGAGCTCGCCGGCCGGTTCGGGTGTGTTCGCCGGGACGGCCACCGCCTCGAACGCGATGCCCAACGCCGCGTTGATCGCATCCATGAACTGCTGTTCCTTCACCTTCAACAGGAACGCGGCGTCAGGCTCGCCCGAGACCCTCGCGAGGGCGTTCCGCGTCGCGCTGAGACCGCGCGCCAGCGCGGGCACCGTGGCGGACGGCGTGGACAGGGAGAACGCGCTCACCGCGTCCTTGACGGCGCGATCGATCGCACCAAGGGCCTCGGCCGCACCCGGCGGCTCCGGCCGTTGCAGTGCCCTGAACAGGCCCGGGATCGTCGTGTCGATGCCCTGGAAGAACGAGTCCTCGTTCGCGGGCAGATCCAGCACGCTCCCCGCGCGCTTGTAGTAGCCGTAGACCGGGCCGTAGTCGTAACGCAGCCGCCCGCTGTTCTGCGAGCGCTGAAAGCTCAGGCCGTAGCGCGCGAAGTTGTTGTAGGAGGTGCCCAGCCAGCTCGCGTACTCGCCGCTGTCAACTCTGACGGTCCAGTCTTCGCTTTCGCGCATGCCGCCGATGTACAGCTTGAGCGGCTGCCACGGCCTCAGCCCGTCCTTCAGCTGCTCGGGGAACATCGCGGGATCGCCGGCAGCCTTGAACGCCAGTTGCGTGATGAGGCCGGCCGTCTGGTGGTTGCCATGGCCGTCGCGCTGGGTGCCCTGGAAGCGCGAGATCAGCACGAACGGCCGGTTCATGCGGATGACGCGGACGACGTCGCGCAGCACGTGCTCGCGGCCCCACTTCTCGAAGGCTTCCTCGAGCCGCTTCGAGAAGCCGTAGTCGATGACCGAGGTGAAATACTGATCGTCCACGCCGTAGTACGCGTTCGAGACCATCAGCTCCTCGGTGCGAATCAGGCCCAGGCCGTCGAACAGCTCGGGGCCGATGGCGTTGTCGCCGGCTTCGCCCCGGTTGAGGGTCAGCAGCGCCAGCCGCGCACCGTCCTTGCGGCTCACCTTCGTGATCACCCCTCCATGCTCGTCATCCGGATGCGCCGTCGTATGCATCGCGCTGGCCGTCGTCTGCAGCTTGAGGAGCGTCTGCCAGACACCCGACGCACCTTCGTCCTGCGGCACTGAGATCTGCCGGGAGACGACGGGCGTCGGTGCGACGAGGGCGGCAGCGAGCACCGCTGCCGTGAGCCCGAAGTGAAATGCCCGTGAACGCATGTGCCTCCCAAGAAACGACCCCGTTTGGCGGGACAGTTTCTGACGCGATGTGTCTCGGGCCCGCCCGGGTGCGCCGCTCGTTAGAAATAGAACTTCACGGCCATCTGCATCTCGCGCGGGTCGCGCAGCGAGCTGGTGATGCGTCCGAACGCGTTCAGGTTGGCGACGCTCGAGCCCGGGAACGCGAAGTTCGTCCAGTTGAAGAGATTGAAGACCTCGAGACGGAACTCGACCCGCCGGTCGCCAAATGGGAAGTTGCGGAACACCGAGAGGTTCATGGTCTTGAAACTCGGCCCGCGCAGCGTGTTGTAGCCGCAGTTGCCGAACGTGAACGCCGCGGGCTGCGCAAAGGCGGACGTGTCGAACCAGCGGTCACGCGTCTGGGTGAACCCGGAGGGCAGCGGATCGCCGATGCAGTTGGCGCGGAAGTTCGAGCCGGCGCCCGTGGCGCTCTGGTTGTTGGCGCCGGCCGTGAACGGCCGGCCGGAGTTGAGCGTCAGGATGCCGTTGACCGACCAGTTGTTGATGATCGGTGCCAGCGGCCCGGCGTCGGTGACGGCGCGCCCCGGCCCCCATGGCAGCTCGTACACGAAGCTCCCGACGAAGCGATGGCGGATGTCGAAGGGCAGGGGACCGTAATCGCTCGCCATGTCGTAGGTGTTCTGCGGGAAATTGCCGCTGGCGCCGCCGCCCGCGCTCAGGTGATCCAGGAAGTCGCCGAGGGCATTGCTGAACGTGTAGGCCAGGGTATAGGCCAGGCCGCCCGTCAGTCGCCGCTGGCCGCGGAACTGGAGCGAGTGATAGTCGGTCCGCCCGTTGGTGACGATCTGCTCGAGGAACGCATTGCCGTACCCGAACTGCGCATACGGGAACACGACGCCGGCCGATCCGGGGTTGAGCAGCCGGCCCTGGTTGAGATTCCGCAGCCGGCGGCCGTTCCGGACGGCGTTGCCGACGTATTCCACGGCGACCACCGTGTTGCCGCTCAGCTGATACTCGGGGCCCAGGCTGAATTGGTGCACGATAGGCGTCTTCTGGTTCGGATCCTGGATGCGCCACTGCACGATGCTGATGGGCACCGCGTTCGGCGTGAGCGTGGTGAAGCCCTGACGCAGGATCATGGCGGGTTGATCGGCGGCGCTATTGGCGGTAATCGACGCGTCGACCAACTGCGGGAGATTCAGTCCGAGCTGGCTCTCCGACCCGTAGCGATCGGTCTGCTGGTAGAAGATGCCGTAGCCGCCGCGCCACACGACGCGGGGGTGGGTCGTCCAGGCAAAGCTGACGCGCGGGGCGAAGTCGTTCCGGTCCGGATGAATGAGCGTCCGCTCGAACACGCTGCCGCTCGCGCTGGCCCGGACGACGGCGCCGGTGGCCGGGTCGATGTTCGTCAGGCGGTCGTTGGTGTCGAAGAACGGCGTGAAGTACTCGTACCGGAAGCCGTAGTTGAACGTGAAACTCGACGCGAGGCGCCACGAGTCCTGGCCGTAGACCTGCCAGCCGTTCAGGTAGAGGTCAGGTTCGTGGAACAGGGTGAGGCGCTGGGTCGTCGCCAGCCCCAGGAGAAAATCGGCGACGCCGAAGCCGGTGTAGCGCCCGTCGTTGAAGCCGATCTCGCCGTTGAGCGAGCGGAGATCGATGTAGCGCACGCGGTCGCGCCGGAACTCGCCGCCGACCTTGAAGAAGTGCGTCCCCCTCGTCCACGTGAGGTTGTCGGAGAACTGGAACACCTGCGAGGTCTGGAACTGGGGACGGAAGAACGGCCCGCCGATGCGGGTCAGGCGGGCGATGGTCGTGTGGGGAAGGCCTCCGAAGAAGCGGGGGTCCTTCGGCACGCCAAGGATGCCGAACTGGCTGTTCGCATCCACGCCGAAGGCCGGGTGGACCGAGTCCGACCGCACCCGGTTGTAGGCGACGCGGAACTCGTTGAAGGTGGTGGATCCGAAGATGCGGGACCAGCCCGCCACGAGGTTCTGCCCGCGGATCAGGATGTCACTCGAGAAGTCGCCCGACGCCACCGGATCTTCGAGCACCGGCGGCTCGAGCCGATGCGTGTTCTGGAAGCTGTAGCGCGCGAACATCGAGTTGGCGGCGTTGAGCGTGTAGTCGGCGCGCGTGTCGAACTGGTCGATGTCGCTGTTGAGGAGACCGTTCGAGAGAAAGTTGTTGCTGAAGAACCCGGTGCCCGGCACGTTGGGCAGCGGATACAGGTTCAACATGCGCACGGCCACCGGGTCGAAACACGCCGGGTTGACCGTCTTGGCCGTCGCATTGATGCACCCGGCCGGCACGAACGCATTGGTCGCGACCATGTTGCCCGTCAGCTCGCTCAGATTCCCGGTCCGCATCAACGCCGTCGGCACCGAGGCCGTCTGGGTCAGCGCCCGCTCGGTCCGGGTGGCCTGATAGTCGCCGAAGAAGAAGAACCTGTTGCGGATGATCGGGCCGCCGAGCGTGAAGCCGAAGATCTGCTCGTCGAACTTGCCCTTCGCCACGCCCGCCTGCTCGTTCTCCCAGGTGTTCGCGTTGAAGGCTTCATCGCGGAAGAACCCGTAGGCACTGCCGCGATACAGGTTCGTGCCGCCCTTGATGGAGGCATTGATGACCGCGCCGGCGGCCTTCCCGAACTCCGCCGAGTAGGTGCGGGTCTGCACCTTGAACTCGGACAACGCGTCGACCGGCGGCTGCACGACCTGCGGGCTGCGCTCCTGGAGGTTGGTCGAGAAGGAATTGTTGTCGGCGCCGTCGAGCGTGTAGTTGTTCCACGTCGCGTAATTGCCGTTGGCGTTGAAGAACGTGTCTTCGCCGCGACTGGTGATGCCCGCGGGCGCCTGCACGACGCCGGGGGTCAGGAACGCCAGCTCGGAGTAGCGCCGGCCGAGCAGTGGCAGCTCGCGAAGCTGCCGCTCGTCCACGACGTTGCCGATGTCCGCCGAGTGCAGCTGCAGGGACTGGGTGCTGCCGCGCACCGTGACCACTTCGGTGACCGCGCCGAGCTCGAGCACGAATCCCACGTCGCGCCGATCCTGGACGCGCAGCTGGACTTCGCGCAGAACGCCGCGCTTGAAGCCCACGAGCTCGGCGGCGACGGTGTAGGTGCCCACGCGCAGGCTGGGGAACACGTACTGCCCGGCGTCGTTGGTGACCGTCGTCTGGGTGAGGCCGGCCGCGTCGAGGGTCACCGTGACGGTGACGCCCGGCAGGACGGCGCCGGAGCTGTCCCGCACGGTTCCGACGATGGCGCCGGTGTCAATCTGCGCGGCGGCCTCGGAGCCCGACAGGACCAGGAGGCCGAGAGACAGGCTGACCAGCCATTGGGCATGGCGTGTAGCCGACATGGTGTGACTCCTTCCGATCTCGCGTGTGGGTTTGGGTCGATCAAGTGAACAGGCGTCTGTCCGCAAGGTGGGGAGGCTGAGGATGGCGCACGAGCCCACGGTTCCTCCGGACGTCCGAGCAGCGGGCGACTCGCACTGAACCCGTCGCCCGTCGGCCCAGTATCCGAGCGGGCGCGGAGGGTGTCAACTGACCTGATTGCCGCGGGGCAGCGAGAGCGTGCCCCACGGACCAGGCTCGCCGGCCAGCCGGAGTGCCCACCCGGGAGTCCGAACCGCTCTTATAATCTGCCAGATGTCGCTCGCAGCCGGCACGCGCCTCGGCCCGTACGAGATCGACGCGCCGCTCGGCGCCGGCGGCATGGGGGAAGTCTACAAAGCCCGCGATACGCGCCTGGCTCGCAGCGTCGCCATCAAAGTGATTGGCGCGGAGCGAGGCGACGAGTCGGATCGCCGACGATTCCAGCGCGAAGCCCGCGCCGTGGCGGCACTCGATCACCCGCACATCTGCACGCTTCACGATCTCGGCGAACACGAAGGGACCGACTATCTCGTCTTCGAACTGTTGCAAGGAGAGACGCTCGCTGCCCGCCTCGCCCGCGGGCCGCTGCCGATTGGCGACGTGCTGGTGTTCGGCTGTCAGATGGCCGACGCACTCGGTCATGCCCACCGGCTGGGAATCGTCCATCGCGATCTGAAGCCGCAGAACGTGATGCTGACCAGGCAGGGGCTCAAGCTGCTCGACTTCGGGCTGGCGCGCGTCATCCCCCTTGACGCGGCGACGAAGACCACCCTGGCGTCGTCCAACCTCACCGGAGACGGCGTCGTCATGGGCACGCCGGCCTATCTCGCCCCGGAACAGATCGAAGGCCAGGAGGCTGGCGTCGCCTCGGACATGTTTGCGCTTGGCGCGGTGCTCTACGAGATGATCACGGGCCGACGAGCATTCGAGGCGCCGACGCGGGCGGCGATCCTTGGCAACATCCTGAGGAGCGAGCCCGTACCCGCGTCGAAGATTCGGCCCGGGACTCCACCCTCGCTGGATCGCATCGTGCGGACGTGCCTGGCCAAGGATCCGGCGGGCCGCTTCCAGAGCGCACACGATCTGATGACCGCGTTGCAGTGGGTGGCGGAGGACTGGGCAGGCGTCACGAGCGACGTCACCTCGGCGACGCGCCAGGTTCGCGCCCGTTCCTGGCTCGCCGCCGCCGCAGTAGCGATCGCCGCGGCGCTCGGCGTGTGGCTCGGGTGGCGCGTTCAGGACGAGCGGCTGACGCTGCGTTGGGCCGTGCAGTTCAGCGTCCGGGCGCCCGACGGCCATACCGTCCCTAACGGGCCCGCCCCAGTGCTCTCGCCGGACGGACAGCACCTCGTGTTCCCCGCCAGGGATCCGAACGGAGTGGTCAGATTGCTTCTGCAATCGTTTTCGAGCGACCAGCCGCGGCCGATCGAAGGGACCGTCGACGCCATGTATCCGTTCTGGTCGCCCGACGGGTCGTCGATCGCCTTCTTCGCGCAGCGGGGGCTCAAGCGCGTGGATCTGGTCGGCGGGCCGGTGGTTCACATCTGTGACGCCGAGAACGGTCGCGGCGGAACATGGAACGAGGCAGGCGTCATCCTGTTCACGCCCACCAACGCCGCGCCGCTCATGAAGGTGCGCGCGACGGGGGGCACGCCCGAACCGGTCACCGCGCTGGACCCGGCCACGGACGCCAGCCACCGCGCTCCGCATTTCCTGCCGGACGGCGACCGCTTTCTCTATTTCAATATGGGAACGTCGGCCGAGCACAGCACACTCCGCGTGGATTCGCTCAGCCGCCCGGGCGCGCGCACGCTGGTCGCGGAACCGACCAGCGGCCAGTATGCCGATGGCTTCCTCTTCTTCGTCCGCCGCGAAGTCGTCTTGGCCCAGCCCTTCGACATCGATCGCGCCGAACTGACGGGAAGCGCCGTGCCGGTGTTCGCCAATGTCATCGGTCTGAATACTGGGATGTTCGCGTACTCGGTGAGCTCGACGGGCGACGTCGCCCGCATCCGCACAACGGCCAGCCGCGTGCCGTCTCAGTTGACCTGGATGACGCGGTCCGGGGGCGTCGAAGCGACCGTCGGCCCACCGGCCGTCATGACAGATCCTGCGATCTCGGCCGATGGCCGTCAGGCGTCGGTGGTTCGCTGGGACGACAACGGGACGTCGAACGTGTGGCTGATCGATCTCACACGCGGATCCGCCACTCGGCTGACCAACGCCCGATTTGACGTGCGGCCACCGGCCTGGTCGTCCGACGGTGCACGGCTGGCGGTGACCACCCGCGATCGTGCCGACGAGTTCTTCGTCACCAGCGCGATCAGCGCGACGGGAGCCGGCGAGCCCGAACACCTGGTCACGTCACAGTTCTCGACGGCATCAATCGGATGGACACCGGATCAACGGTGGTTCCTCTACCATGCGGCGGACGAGCGAGAGGCGTTCAACATCTGGCGGCGTCCAGCGGGCGGCCAGCCGCCCGAGCCGTGGCGCCGCGACGGCGCGCGGAACTGGTCCGGGCAGCTCTCGCCCGACGGGGGCTGGCTGGCCTACCTCAGCGACCAGTCGGGCCGTCCAGAGGTCTACGTAGAACATCTGGACCGTCCCGGACGCCGTTGGGCGATTTCGACGGCGGGCGGGCACCATCCTCGATGGGACCGCACTAAACCGGAGCTCTATTTCGTGGACGCCGACGGGCAGTTGATCACCGTGCCTCTCACCTTTGGCGGCGAGCTGGGTGTGGGCTCGCCGCGCGTGCTGTTTCGCGTGCAGCAGCCGCTGCAGCCGCCCAGGGTTTTGCTCGGCGGCGTACGGCCCTACGACGTCGCGCCCGATGGGCGCTTTCTCGTCGCTTTGCCACAAGGCACCAGCGAAGTCCGGAGCGACGTTCTGGTGTCTCTCGGCGCGACCGCTCGATGGCGAGCGCGTTGATGCCGACTCGGCACGGCTGGCGCTCATCACGCCGTCGAACACGGCGGACGTCGACAGTGGACGTGACCTGCGCCCGACCTCGTCGTCCGGACGATCTACGGCGATGGATGCGAGCGGTCGGTGCCCTGGCGCCGAGGACGACGCTCCACGCGTGGTAAGGTGAGGCGTGGAATCCGGCGCCCTGCGCGAGCACGTCGAGCAACTGATTGACGAGCTGACGACACACGTGCGACGGCACTACGGACACCGCCTCGTGTCCCTCGTGGTGTTCGGGTCCGCGGGCCGCGACACCATGCGGCCCGACTCCGACCTCGACCTGCTCATCGTGGCCGACGGACTTCCGAACGGCCGGATGGCGCGTGTCGAGGATTTCGCGCCCGTCGAAACGGCCCTCGCGGATCGGTTGAAGGCCGGCCGCGAACGCGGCTTCGCCACCGAATGCTCGCCCGTGTTCAAGACGCCGGAGGAAGTCCTCGCTGGCAGTCCGCTGTTTCTCGACATGGTGGACGATGCGAGGGTGCTGCACGACCGTGACGGCTTCTTCGCGGGCGCGCTCGATCGGCTGCGAGAGCGTCTTGCCAGACTCGGCGCCCGCCGCATCTGGCGTGGCAACGCCTGGTTCTGGGACCTGAAACCCGACTACAAACCGGGGGAGGTCTTCGAGCTGTGACCAACGTCTCGTTGGCCCAGAGCTATCTGTCGAAGGCGCGTGTCCGCCTCACGATTTTGACCGTGTTGTTCGACGCATCCGCATACTCCGACGTCGTGCGCGAAGCGCAGGAGATCGTCGAACTGGCTCTCAAAGGCATGCTCAGGCAGGCAGGCGTCGAGCCGCCGCACTGGCACGACGTCGGCGGCCTGGTTCAACAGCATGCCGATCGGTTCCCGGCCATCAGCGGCGAGCACATCGGTCGTCTCGCGGCCGCCTCCGCCTGGCTGCGCAAGGAACGAGAGTTCGCATTCTACGGCGACATCGATTTCCTGCCGACCGAGCAATACGATGCGGCGACGGCGCAACGGGCGATAGACGATGCGCGTTTCGTCGTGAGCATCGCCGAGCGCGTCATCGTCGTCACGTAGCGCCTGGGCGGTCCCGTACCATCGCCGAAACCCGGACCGACTTCACGCGTGCGAGAGGCCCGGTGGTTGACGCCGGATGCCTGCGGCGCGCTTTCGCGGTGACGGATGAATCGCAAGATGAGCCGCCAGGGCGCCGGGCCTGCGCATGTGACAAGGGTGCGGACGTGATTACGAGGTCTTCCCCAGATGGGTGGCGATGTACCACTCGTTGCCCCACGGGTCCTCGATGGCGCCCATCCGATCGCCGTACGGCATGTCCGCGGGAGGAGAGAGCGCGCGGGCCCCAGCCCCGACGGCGCGTCGATAGAGGGTGTCGCAATCGCTCACGTAGAGATAGACGCCCGTCTGCAGGCCCTCCCCCGGCGCGGGCGCCTCTCCCAGTTCGATGGCCGCACCCCCGATGCGCAGCACGGCGTGCCGGACCACGCCCTGGGGATCGTCGGCACGCATCTCGACGCGTGCGCCGAGCGCGGCTTCCAGGAAGCCGATGAACGCGGACGCGCCGGTTCCCCGCAAGCTCGGCGTGACGGTGCCGAGCCCTTCGGCGCTGTAGGAAGGGCCCGTGTGCGTGGCGATGTACCACTCGTTGCCGGTCGGGTCTTTCACGAACCCCGCACGCTCCCCGTAGGGCACGTCGCGAGGTGCGCCGAGCGACTGGGCGCCGGCGTCGAGCGCACGTTGATAGACGCCGTCCGCGTCGTCTACATAGACGTGCAGCGCGGCGACCCGTGGGGGGTGCAGCCGTCCCTCGTCATCCGGTGGGACGCCGCCCCCGAGCATCACCATCGAGTCGCCGATGCGCAGCTCGCAATGGATCCCTCCGGCGCTGCCTCGGGCGCGCTCGATCTCTTCGGCTCCGAAGACGTCCTTGACGAACGCGATGAGCCGTTCGATGTCGTGCACCTGCGCGTACGGTGTGATGGCGGTGAAGCCGGGTCGGGCGCCGCGCGTCGCGCTGAGAGTCGTGCCTGTCATGTCGTGACCTCCTCGACGGTCCTGGGCGTGCCGCGCCAGGTGAGCCCGGAGCTCTGCCTTGAACGCCGAGCTGGGCAGGCCCGCGAGCGCGGCTTCGATCGCAGTCGGACCGCGGCGGCGGGCCGTCATGCTCGGTCTCCAAGCGCGCCGCGGAGCGCCTCGATGGCGCGCCGCTGCAGCTGCTTCACCGCGCCCACGGATTTGCCCAGCACCGTCGCCACCTCGATCAGGCTCTTGTCTTCCCCGAACCGGAGCTCGACGACGCGGCGCTGGGCCTCGGGCAGCCGCTCCACGAGCTGGTAGAGCAGGACCCGCTGCTCGAGATCGTCCTCGTCTTCCTGCTCGACCGTCGCGCGACCTTCGACGAGGCGTGCAGATCCCTTCCAGCGATCCGTCATGACGTTGGCGGCGATGCGAAACAGCCAGGCCCCGAAGGGCGATCCGCGCCACTCGAATGCCTGGAGATTCGTCATCGCGCGCCTGAACACCTCCGACGTTACATCCTCGGCATCACTGCGGTTGCCCGTGCGCCGCGCGACGTACGCATAGACGCGATGGAAGTAGCGATCGTAGAGGTCGAGAAAACGCGCGGGGTCCGCCTGCGCGGCCTCGACCATCCGGCGCTCCGCCTGCTCGTCTGGACCCGTCAACGGCTCTCCATGAAGGTAAACGGGCGGCAGCGCGAAAAAGTTACGGGCGCCCGCCGGCGAGCACCTGCCGAAGGCGACGAGCCACGATCCGGTCCTCGCCGGGTTTCATCATCCAGACCCCCACGACGACGGCCGCGCCTTCGGCGCGTGTGCCGATCGACGGCTCTCCCTCGCCTAGCGCCCTCACGACGTCGCCCGCGGTCATCCCGCGCGCCGCGGCGTCCCAGGAGACGCGGACGTGCGGCACGTGGTTGGCGATCTCGGGCACGAACACATCCGCGCTGATGCCGGGCAGGTCGGCGACGCTCGACTGAATCGTGCGGGCGCGCCTGTCGAACTCGCGCGCTTCCTGCGCGTGGTCCTTCTTCAGGTAGATCTCCAGGGCGACGAGCAGGCCGAGCATCTCCTCCTTGTTCACCTTCATGCCGCGGCCGATCGTGTCGGCGTTGGGAGGGCCGTTCAGCCGCGCCGCGGCGATGAGGTCTTTTCGGCCCAGCAGCAGGCCGGCGCTCTGCGGGCCGCGCAGACCCTTGCCCCCCGAAAACGCCACCAGGTCGAAGCCCATGCCCGTGTACTTCCACAGGTTGTCCACGGGCGGGACATCGGCGGCGGCGTCGTTGAGCGTTGGAATCCCATGCTTGCGGCCGAGCGCGGCAAACTCCTGATCCGTGATCTGACCGACGAGGTTGTTCGCGTTGTAGAAGAGCATCATGGCCGTCTGCTCGTTGATGGCACGCTCCAGCTCGTCCCGGGTTTCCACCTCCACCAGCCGCACGCCGCAATTGCGCACCGCGTGGTCGTACCCGAACCGGTGGGATTTCTGGACGATGACCTCGCTCTTCATCCCGACGAGGCTGGGAAGGCTCACGATCTTGCGGCGGTCGGTGCCGGTCAGGACGCCCGCCGTCGCCAGCGTCAGCGCCGAGGCGGCGCCGGAGGTGACCATGGCCGCCTCCGTGCGGAGCAGCGTGGCGATCCGTTCCCCCACCCGGTCGTGCAGCTCATCGAGCATCACGTACTGAGTCGAGGCATATCGCAGGGCCTCCACGACCTCGGGGGGCATGAGTGAGGCGGTCATGGCGGTATAGGTCCCGGCCGCGTTGATGAAGGGGCGAACGCCAAGCTCCCGGAAATAATCCCGCTTCCCGGCGTGTGTTTGATCGACGCGGGCCGGGGCCCCACCTGGCTCGGAGACGCCGCCGGCCAACGGGAGCGTCGTGAGGTTTTCGAGGAAGTGTCGTCGTGTCCACATCGTGTTGCCTCGGGCCGAGCGCCAGGGTCATCCAAGGGATTCGAGCAAGTCGGCGTCGACCAGATCCTGCGGGCGTCCGACCGTTCGCTTGTTGACGATCAGTTCGCGTCGGCCGATGACTGGAATCCGGAGCCCGTCGATCTCCACGTCCGCCCGCCCGATCCAGGCCCCGTCGAACTGCACGCCGTCGATCGCCGTGATCACATCCACGCGGTTCGGCGGAACCCCGACTTGGTAGATCGTGCCTTCGGTTTCGAGATCCGCCACAGAAAGACCCTGCCGCGGCGCTCCGAAGGTGTCGAGCGCCTGCAGCACGCGTGCCGCGTTGTCGGCGGACGGCCGGAGCCACAGATCGAGATCCTTGGTCGCCCGAGGAAGGCCATGAGCCGCCATGGCGTAACCGCCGACGACGAGGAATTCAACGCGGTGTGCGATGAACGCGGACAACATGTCGCGGAAGTCGGGATTCAGCACTGCGGTCCCCCGTGAACGCCCACGCGTCCAACGTCAGCTGCCACATCATCCCCAGACGCTCGGCGGGAGACAACGAGCGCCAGTAGTCCCGGCTGGCGCGCTCTTCGTCCGGGAAGCTGCGGAACAGTCGGGCCTCGACGTCTTTGCGGGCGCTCATGACGACAATTGTATCGCCCTCGACCCGCAACCGAACGCCCGGACGATTCAACGGCGCCACGCGAAAATGTAGTCGCGTCGGAAGTATAGAATCGCCTGGAGTGCCGGAAGGAGATGGCCGGTCAGAAGTGCGGGGATTCTCATGGGAGTGGCGGAGCAGGATCGGGCATCGGCGGGTGCGGTCGTCAAACACTGACGACGTGGAAGCCGAAGGTTCGCGCCGCCGGCGTCTCGCTCACGGCTCATCCACGCGATGACGCCAGCCCTCAAGAATCAGGTGGCGCTCCGGTCACACTCTCGATCCGGCCTGCCCTCATGCTCACGACGCGATCGGCGAGCGCGCGTGCGTCGTCTCGATCGTGTGTGACGTAGATGGTCGTGAGCGCGAGACTCCGGTGGAGCGCCGCAAGCTCGGCGCGCAGCAGCCCGCGCAGCTCAGGATCGAGGCTCGAAAGCGGCTCGTCCAGCAGGAGCAGGCGCGGCTCGGCGACGAGCGCACGCGCCAGGGCCGCCCGTTGCTGCTCACCGCCTGACAGCTCGTGGGGGTACCGGTGCGCCAGGGCGTCGATGCGCACGAGTCCGAGCACGCGTTCGACGCGCTCGTCCCAGAGCCGCTTCGACACCCCGACCGAGCCCATGACGAAGGTCAGGTTGGCGCGCACCGTGAGGTGGGGCCAGAGCGCCAGCTCCTGAAAGACAAACCCGATCCGGCGGCCGTGTGGTGGCTCCAGCGTGCGACCCGGCCGTGCCACCCGGCGGCTTTCGAGCCAGATCTCACCGTCATCCGGCACGTCAAGCCCGGCCACGAGGCGCAGCAACGTTGTCTTGCCGCATCCGCTGGGACCCAGGATGACGAGCGCCTCGCCCGAGGCCACCTCGAGCGAGACGTGGTCCACGACGGCTCGGGAGCCGTAACGTTTCGTGACGTCCATCACGCGAAGACACGCCGCGCTCACCGTCGGCCTCCTCGTGAGGCGGCCAGTCCGAGCATCCCGAGCGGGGCCATGACCACACAGGTCTGCAGAAGCGCGAGCGCGGCCACCTGAGATGTGGGCGCGTTGGCAATCATCGTGTAGATGCGGATGGGTAATGTCGCTTCGCCGGCCGGTGCCACGAGAATCGTGGCGCCGAGCTCGCCGAACGCCAACACGAAGGCGATGATCCACGCCGCGGCAAGCGCGGTCGCCAGTTGCGGGAACACGATGTGGCGCATCGTGCGGAGCCATCTGGCGCCGCTCACGGCGGCGGCTTCCTCCTGCGCGACCGGCACCAGCCGCACGCTGGCTGAGAGGACCAGCGCCGCCACCGGCAGGAGTCGAGCCAGGTAGGCCAGCAGGATCATCAGGTCGGTTCCATACACGGCACCGAGCGGCCCGGCCCGATTCCACAGGCCGATCAGGCCCACACCGACGACCGTGCTCGGCCATGCGAAGAGCACCACCAGCACCACGTCGGCAATCCGTCCCACACGCGGATGAGCCCGCGCTCGCGCGTATCCGATCCAGACGGCCAGCGCCACGATGGCCGTGGCACCGGTCGCCGCAAGCACCAGGCTGTTGCGGATCGCGACGCCCGAAGCGGCCACGGCGTCGGGGATGGACCTGGCGCTCAGCGCTTCGCGTCCGAGGACGATTGTCGGCAAGACCAGCGCGACCGCGATCGCCGCGACGACGGCCGCGACGGCCGGTCGCCGCCACGGCTCGAGCGAGAGCGCGGGTGCCCCGGTGCTGCGACCGCTCGCGAGGAGTCGGTCTCCGACGAGCGCGCCCGCGGCGCCGGCGACAACGATCGACAACAGCAGGAGCGGCAAGGCCAGCAGCGTCGCTCGTCCGAAGTCGTACAGGGCCGCAAACGCCGTGAACACTTCAGTCGTATAGACGCGCACCCGCAGCAGCCCCGGCACGCCGAAGTCGGACACGGCGAGCACGAAAATGACGAGCGCGGCGGCCAGGATGGCCGGTGACGCCAGCGGCAGCGAGATGCGAGACAGCACGCGGCCGCGCGGCGCCACCAGCAGCGCGGCTTCCTCGAGGCGGCCATCGATGCCGCGCATCGCGACTTCCGTGGCGAGCATCGACAACGGATAGAAGATCAGGCTCAGCACGATCACGGCGCCGAGCAGACTGTAGGTCCACCCGGACATGAGATCTCGTCCGAGAAGCGTCGCGATCATCCCTCGACTGCCGCCCACGTAGATCCACGCCAGGGCGACGACATAGGGTGGAAGCGCCAGGGGGGCCGCCAGGGCGATGCGAAGAAGGGCCTTGTGCCGCAAGGGCACCCGCGCCAGCACGACGCCGAGCGGCACGCCAATCAACGTGGCGAGGATCGACGTGCTCGAGGCGAGCAGCCCGCTGCTGACGAGGAGCTCACGCTGTCTGGAATCGAGGAGAACGGTCTCGAACAGCGATGCCCAGGCTCCCTCGCCGAGGCTGCGGACCAGCATGTACCCGGCAGGAAGAACGCAGGCGATGAAAAAGAGCGCGACGGAGCTTGTCAGGACCGCCGTCCGGATCCCATCTCGCCCCCACATCACAATCCGAGGATCGTGGCCAGTCGCGCGGTGACGTCCTCCACGCGAGCCGCCGCCTTTCCGTAATCGAGCGTCATCGGCGTGAAACTCGAGATGGGCGGGATGTTCTTCGGACCGGCCACGCCCTCGTGCAGCGGGATCTGGACGGCTTCAGACCGCGCCAGCTGCTCCTCCACGTTGGCGGACAGGAGGTAGTCGATGAGACGCCGCCCCTCCTCCGGGCTTGGACCCTTCGCGACGAGCGAGACCATGTTGGGCATGACCGGCACGCCGAGGCCGACTCTGTCCGGCAGGATCATGGCCACCGGCTGACCATTCTCGATCGCCACGTTCACATCGTCGGTGTCGGTGAGGCCAACCTTGACCTCGCCGCGAACGACCAGATCCCGCACCGTCGAGTTGCTGTCGACGACACGGATGGCGTTGGCGCGCAGGCGTCGAAACAGATCGTCGGCCTTCGTGTCGCCAAGCTCCGCATACAGCGCCGCCACGTGGAACGATGTGGATCCGAACCGCGGGTCGGCCATGGCGGCCTGTCCCTTCCAGCGCGGCTCGGCCAGATCGAAGATGGATTGCGGCGCCTCGTCTGGCCGCACCAGTTGCGTGTTGTACGCAATCACCCGAATCCTGGCCGAGAAGCCCGTCCAGTAGCCCTCCGGATCGACGAGCGCGTCGGGAATGCCGGCCGCGCTCGGCGAGCGGTACGGCGCCAGCACGTTGCGTGACTTGAGCACGAGCGTGCGAACCGGTTCGTTCGACCAGAACACGTCAGCCCGTGGCCGACCGGCTTCGGCGAGAATCCGGTTCGCCAGCCCCGTGGACTTCGTCTCTTCCGTGTCGTAGACGACATCCACACGTACGCCCGATCGCCGTTCGTACTCCCGGAGCACCGGCTCCGAGAACACCCGATCGGTCGACACATAGATGGTCACCGCCCGTTCGGCATTCCGCGCGGGGTCCGCGGACCCGCACGCCAGCCCCACGGCAACGAGTGCCGCCAGCGCGGGGAGAGTTGCCTTGCTCGTCACGATCACGTGCGCCTCCACCTCACCGTGTGACGACGGTCAGATCATCGAAATGGGTCACCGAGTCGGCCTTGGTCCACACGCCGACTTTGCCGGCCTGCGTGAACGTCGTGTCTTGGACCTCGTACAGCTTCCGGCCGTCGTGGTACACCTCGAAGAGCGGTCCACGCACGACCACGCGCAATGTGCCCCATTGGCCGGTGGGCACTTTGGAGGGTTTCCCGTACGTGCGACCCTCGCCCTTGACCGGCAGATCGGTGCGCCGGCCATTCTGCACCTTGTACAGCACGACGTTGTCCTCTCGCGCGTTCGCGCGGACGATGTAGTAGTTGTCCTCGTCCTGGTAGCGCCAGACCAGTCCGGCGGCCTGATCGACTTGACCGGAGACGGGCCTGAACCGCACCGACAGATCGACGTCGCCCGTCGTGACGTCTGCCAGGACGGCGAGGGGGAAGCGCGAGCGTGTCGCGTCGGCGTCGAGTTGCGCGAGGTATTTGTTGGGTCCGTCGGCCTGCACGACCCACTTGCCCGGGCTTCCGGTCTTGGCGGTGTGGCCGAACTCGAAGCCTTTCGGAGGTTGACCGACGGCGTCTTGCGTGAAATCGACGGTGCGCGGCTGAGCGGCGGTGAGCGCGAGCGCACTCATGCTGATCAGCGTGACCAGCCC
>JBQTIE010000191.1:0-20159 GCA_052389315.1 Acidobacteriota bacterium | reverse complement strand
TGCGTGTTCCCTTCCAACTCCCATCGTAGAAGGAGGCCTTGAATGTTCACCACGCGCTTGCGTGTGTCAGCCGTGTGTTTCTTGCTGGTTCATTGGGCACTTCCCGCACCGTCGTCGGCACAAACGCAGATTACGACTGGCGTGATCCAGGGCGAGGTTCGAGACGCCACCGGCGCCGTGCTGCCTGGCGTCACCGTGGATGTGCAGAACGTCGACACCAATCTGCTGCAATCGCGGGTCACCGACGGCGGCGGTCGCTACGTCTTCCTGCAACTCCCACCTGGACGCTATCAGGTGACATTTCGGCTGGCGGGGTTCGCCACCCTCGTCCAGGAGAACGTCGCGCTGACGGTCGGTCAGGCCGTCAACCTCAACCCGCGCATGACGATTTCCACCGTGCAGGAGACGGTGACGGTGAGTGGGACGGCGGGTGTCGAAACCGCCCGCGCGGCTGTGGCCACCACGTTGAACCAGAGGACGGTCGAGACCACACCGATTCTGGGGCGGAAATTCGAGGACCTGCTGACGCTCACGCCAGGGGTCGCCATCGTGCAGGGCCCGGATGGCGATTCCATTACGTTTGCCGGACAACGTGGCATCTTCAACAACATCAGCCTCGATGGCGGCGACTACAACAACGGGTTCTTTGGCGAGCAGGTGGGCGGTCAGCGGGCCGCCATCGACATCACGCTGGACGCCGTCAAAGAGTTTCAGGTGATCGCCACGGGCGCGCCGGCGGAGTTCGGGCGGACGGCTGGTGGCGTGGTGAACGTCATCACCAAGTCCGGCACCAACGAGGTCTCAGGCAGCCTGTTCCATTACCAGCGGCTCGAGGGCCTGACGGGTGAGCTCTCCGACGGCACCACGCTGGACAAGTTCCACCGCGAGCAGTTCGGCGGCACCATTGGGGGCCCCCTGCAGCGCGATCGCACGTTCTTTTTCGGGGCCTTCGAGGGCATCGCGGGCAACTTCGAGCGGCCGAACTTGAGCCGGGCCATCGGCACGCCGTGTCCCGTGGCCAACCCGACGCTGGCCGCCAACGAGGGGCTCATCGGGAGCAACGCGGATTGCCAGCGCGTGGCGCTGCTCAGCTTCTTCAACTCGCGCCTCGGCCAGGACGAGAGCCGTCCGGTGGAGCACCCCATCACCACGGCGGCGTTCCTGCTGAAGGCGGATACCAACCTCAACACGGCGAACCGCCTGAGCGTGTCGTACAACTTCAACCACTCGCGCAAAGAAAACGAGACCTTCGACGTGTCGACCTACGGCACGTCGGCCAACGGGATCGAGGGTGACCCCTCGCGCATCAACGTGGTGAATCTCAACTGGTTCACCACGGTCTCCTCGAACAAGCTCAACGAGCTGCACGTCACCTACGGCCGCGAGTCTCGTCCGCGGCGGGCCGTGGACTCCAACCTGGCCGCGGACACGGGAATGGGCTTCGGGCCGACGTTCCGGTTTGGGAACCCGTTCTTCCTCCAGCCGGGCATCGACGAGCTGCTCTGGCGCGCGCAGATCAAGGACACTTCTCCATCGTGTGGGGCAACCATACGGTCAAGATGGGCGGCGAGTGGATGCACACCTTGAACGACCAGGTGTTCCGGGGCTTCTTCACCGGCCGGTACCTGTTCGACAGCGTGACCGGGTTCCTGCGCTACGCGTCGCTGGCGGCCGCCGGTGGATTCGGACCGCGGACCGTCGGCTGTTCGAACGGCAGTTACGTGACGGCGCCCACGACGTGTCCGGCAGGGACCACGCCCACTGGCGGGCCCCTGTTGCTCTACCTGCAGGGGGCCGGGCGCAGCGGCCCGGCGACTGATGCGGCGGGAGCCTCGAAGATCTCCAACGACGAGCTCTCCCTCTTCATCCAGGATCACTGGCAGTTTCGTTCCAACGTCACACTCCAGTACGGCCTCCGCTGGGATGCCCAGCTGATGCCGGAGACCGTGGACCCTGCCTCAACGGCCTTCGCGCGGTTCCTCAGCAATCCCGCGTTTCCGTCGGATGGGACGATTCCGGACCAGTGGAGCATGTGGCAGCCACGCCTCGGCGCCACGTGGGATGCCCGGGGCGATGGTCGCTCCGTGATTCGCGCAAGCGCCGGCGTGTACTTCGCCCGGCAGAACATGCTGAGCCAGGTAGGATCGGTCACGACGAACGGCCTCCAACAGCAGACGATCTTTGCCAACACCGATCTGAACCGGCTGTTTGGAGTCCCGCTCCCCAGCTGGCCCGGTGTCGTGGCACCACAGGCCCTGCCCGCGGGCACCTTTCCTGATTTCTCGGGCGTTCGCGTCTTCGACCGGGACTACAAGAACCCGCGCAGCTACACCTTCAACGTCGGCTACGAGCAGGAATTCATGCCGCAGTGGTCCGCCTACGCCGACTACACGTTCGCGCGCGGCCGAAACCTGACGCGGTTTCTCAACTACAACCGCTCCGGGCCGTCCTGCTGCGATCAAGGAGCCGGCACCGGGAACGCCTTCGCCTACTCTGGGGCGCCGTTCGGCCCGCAGCTTGGCGAAGTGATGGTGACGACGAGCCGTGGGCGTTCGCAGTACGACGGCCTGACACTCGGCCTTCGGAAGAAGTACTCGGATGGCTTCCAGCTCGAAGTGAACTACGTCCTGTCCGAGGACAAAGACGACGACTCGAACGAGCGGGATCCCTTCACGGATCGAAGCTTCAACTTCTTCATCTCGATCTGGACTACGGGCTCTCGGATCGCGATATCCGGCACAAGTTCAACTTGTTCGGCTACTACGAGCTCCCGGCGGCCTTCCAGCTGAACACGCGGATTCAGGCGCGTGGGGCGCAGCCCATCACGCCGAACCCGCGCTCGCTCAACGGCACGGATCGCGGCCGCAACACGCTTCGGAAGGACAACGAGTACTTCAGCCTCGACTGGCGTCTCTCCAGGGCGTTTGCCGTCGGCACCGTGGAGCTGCTGCCGACGCTGGAGATGTTCAACACGTTCAACAACGCCAACAATATCAACCCGCTGACCACGCCGGCGCTGTTCAACTTCGACGGGTTCCTCAGGACGGGTGTCGGGGATCCGCGTCAGGTGCAGCTCTCGTTGAAGGTGGTGTTCTAGAACCGCGAGAGGCCGGGTGCAGGAGCGCCCGGCCTCTTCGACCTCGTCGCGAGGTCAGTCCTTGTAGGGGTCGAACTGGTCCGGACCGGCCATCACCACGATCAAGGGCCTCAAGGTGTGCAGCACGTCGATGGTCCCGCGTTGCGCGGCCAGCACGTCAGGAAGGCGCCGGTAGACATGCGGGCTCTCATCGAGTCCTCCGCCTCGCAGGATCACGCCCTTGTCGCGCACCCAGGTCTTCATCATCTCGGGCGTCACGGCCCCGGGGCGAATCGTCTTGCCGGTTCGACGGTTTCGTTTTCCCGCCGCAGCGGTCCGCGACATGACGCGGCCGGCGCCGTGCACGGTTGAATAGAGCGCCGCGCGCTGCCTGGCCGTCTCGTCGGGATCGCGGGTCGTCGCCCCCTGCACGATCACCGCGTCGTCGCCCATCGAGCCGCCGACGAAGCCCTTCTGGCCGGGGAAGGCCGGCGTCGCGCCCTTGCGCACCACGATGTACGAGTGATTGTCATGACGCTCCCGCCACGCGAAGTTGTGATGGTTGTGGACGAGCTCGAGCTCCTCGCCGCCCAGCATCTCGACCACTTTCCGCGCGACCCATTCGCGGCCCGCGTAGGCGTACTCGCCGGCCAGCGTCATGAGGGCCCAGTAGTCCTGGCCCATCGGCCGGTCCAGCCACAGGAGCACCTCGCGCTCGGCCACGCGCGCGCCCCACTTCTCACCTTGGGAAATCGCGAGGAACCCCGAGGCGATAGTGTGCCCAAGGCCACGACTGCCGAAATGCACGCCCACCCAGATGGCATCGGCCTCGTCCGCGAACACGTCGACGTAGTGGTTGCCGCTGCCGACGGTCCCGAGTTGTGCGCGAGCCTTCTCGCGCAGCTCGTTGCGCGCGTGGCGTGGCAGGGCATCCCACGCCGCGGCGCCGAACAAGGCGTGGTCGGTCGGTGCATCGTCTGCCCGGTTCTTGCGGCCGATGCCAAACGAGATGTCGTCCTGAATGGCCCCGGCCAGCGCCGGCAGGCCATCGGCAAAGCCGCGGGTGCCGTGCAACGAGAGGTTGGTCCGGATGGCCGCGTTCCCGCACGCAATGTCGAACCCGACGCCGACGACCGAGACCTGATCGCGGTAGGCGGCAACACCGCCGATGGGCATCACGTAACCGAGGTGACCGTCGGCCATCAGCGCCGCGCGCTCCGCCCGGCTTGCCACGTCGTAGAGCTGGGCGAGCGTGTTGGGCTCGTGAACGCCGAAGACCGTGGTTTTGCTCATGCCGGTGGCGCCCCATCGCCGGCCAGCGCCTCGAGCGCCGGGCGCGCCCTGCGCGCGGTCAGGTGCTCGCCTGTTTCTTGAGCTGCCGCAGGCTGATGATCCAGTGCGGACACTTCGTCGTGTCCTCGTACAGACGCTCACAATCATCGCACCGCACGCACTCGGTCATCAAAATCCGCGGCCCGCGAATCGCACCCCACTCGCACGCCTTCTCGCAGATCCGACAGGTGTTGCACTCCGACCACCGCTTGATGCGAAACACCGTCAGCGTCGAGAGCAGCCCAAGGGCGGCGCCCAGCGGACAGAGGAACCGGCAGTACAGGTTCCTCACGAAGACCGTCCCCGTCAGCAGCACGCCAAGCCCGATCCATAACCCCGGGGTGGCCTGGCCGCCAAACAGCCAGAACGGTTCGACGTACCGGTAGATCGCAAGGTCCCTGGTGATCAGGAAGTACGACACGGTGCCCGCGAGAATCGCGTACTTGACCATCGCCGCACGACGTTCGAGGGCACGCGGAACAGTGACACGAAATCGCGCGGGCACGACACGGTCGATGAGCTGGGTCAGCGCTCCGAACGCACACACCCGGCCACAGTAGAGCCGCCCCCACAACACGGTCGAAACGACCGCAAAGGTGGCGAACGCATACCAGGCCAGGCTGTAGCGCAGGACGGGCAGATTGCCCGTCAACAGCCCGAACACGTTGACGATGGAGAGGAGCTGGCTCTTGACGATGCCGAGGTAGACGACCGCGACGACCAGCGTGACGTACTTGAGGCGGACGCTGCGCCGCGAGAACCCGAAGAGGGTCAGCCCCGCAAACGCCAGGATGAGGGCCACGTCGATCCCCTGGTCGGCGAGCCACGAGTCCCACCCGATGGCATCCCCGGCCTCGTCTGGAAAGTCCCAGGCCTCCGCCTGGGTGGGATCGACAGCGGGCTGACGCGTCATGGCTGTACGGGTGGCGCCAGGAGCTGCCTCGCCACCCGCCGAGCGCTGTTGCGCACGGCGCGTGCCGCGCTCGACACCGTCATGGTCGCCCGCGAGACGGCGTCGATGTCGGCACCGACGCGGAAGACGTCGCGGATGTTCTTGCCGCGGAACTGCGCGGGAAAGCGCGGCAGGTCAATCGAGAAGTTGCCGTAGGGTTCATGATGCTCTGCGACGACAATGCCCGTGAGCACGCCCCGGGTGTCCATGCCAACGAGGATCTTGATCGGCCCGTCGTACCCCCGCTCCAGCGGCTCGAGCTCGGTCGTCCAGAACGCAAAGCCCGTCAGTACGGGCGGGGTGCCCGCATAGGCCTTGAAATGCGGCGGGCCGCTCTGTTTGTCCGAGAACGTCGTCGCCGAAGGAAACAGCAGCCCGAGCTGAGCTCGAAGCCCGGCGTCCGCGGGCATCTGGCCGCTGGCCAGTACGCCGACCGCGAGGACCCCAGCGACGACGATCACGCGTCTCATGCGTGTAAAGTATCCACGCGGAGGGGACAGATGTCGATCACCACTCGGCTGCGCGCCGGCGCGACCGCAGCGCTCATCGTCGCCGCGCTCGCCGCGACCGCTGCCGACGCCCAGGTGCCCAACACCTCGTCGGCCCGTCTGCGGGCGATCACGCGCCTGCGGTGCACCTTCTCGGTGATGAGCGTCGGCACGTGGACCAAGGGCGTGCCGGAGACAGCGGCCAAACCGTCGACGCTCGCCATGACCTATCAGGCCATCGACACGCAGGACGGCACGGCCGAGGCCGTCGGGGACTCTGGTAAAGCGGAGATCATCGTCCGCATGGTGGGTTCCTACTTGCACTTCATGCAACTCGATGCGTACGGGGCCTTGTATCTCACCACGGTGTTCGACTACCCCACTCGCGAGGGCAGGCTACAGGCGGCGCATTCGCGGCACGAATACACGCCGGTGTCCCTGCCCGGGCTGACGTCGCGACCCGAACAGTACTACGGCGAATGCGACACGTCGCCGAACTGATTCGGCCGATCGTCGAGGTACTTCACGAACACCACTTCGTTGCGCCGCTCGTTGTACAGGAGCTCGTCCGCGCTCTCGCGCACCATCAGCAACCCGAACCCACCGGGCCGCAGGCCCTTGTCCTCGCGGACCTGGACGTGGGCCAGCGGATCCCCGGAGGAATGGCCGACCGCGGCGTGCGACAGCTCGTCGAGGTTGAACCCAGGACCGGGGTCTGCGATGCGATACAGGAGCATTCGGCGCGTGCGGAGGCACGAAATGCGCACTTTGCGGGTCGGATCGAGCTTGCCGCCCCACTCAATCGCGTTCATGAGCAGTTCGCGAAACGCTGCCGCCAGCGAGTCTCGCATCGTCGGCGCCAAGGTCATCTCCAGCCGTCCGATGACAGTTTGAATACGCTCGGCCGCCTCGTGTGAGCATGGCACCACCAGCTCCACCCATTCCGGCTTGGCCGACACCACTTCGATCGGCAGCGGATCGGGTGCGGCGATTGCCTCGCGAACCGTTTCGAGCAGCGCGGCGGCCACGAGCGGTTTGTGGACGAACCGGAACGCCTGGTCCCGCACCGTCTTGAGCAGCGTTTCAGGCGTATCGTCCGACGTCATGATCACGAGTCGCGGCCGGGTCTTGCGTGTGCGGAGCTTGGCGAGGAGATCCAGACCGCTCATCCTCGGCATCCACACGTCGAGCAGGAGCACATCGAAGCGTCTCCGGCGCATGGCGGCCAGGGCTTCCACCCCGTCTCTGGCGACGGTCACGCTGTAGCCGGCCTTCGTGAGGAGCTTGCGCGCCACATGCCGGGCGATACGGTCGTCATCCACCACAAGAATCTTGTTCATCGTCGTCCTCGCGTACGGGAGCCCTGGCGAGAAGGCCGTCGCGTTCTACGTTCCGGAGGCCCGAAGCCGGCAGCGACGAAGGCGGTCTCGAGCGCCTGCATCTCCGCTGACAGCCGCAGATACATCTTGACGGCTGCGGCAAATCGCTGATCGCGGCCCAGTTGCTCCAGCAGGAGCGCGGTCTGTCCCGTCGCCGGGGATCCCACGGCACCGGTCGAGCTCTTGAGCTTGTGGGCGGCCATGCGCAGCGCTTCTCCATCCTGCTTGTCGATGGCTCGCTTGATCTGCCGCAGGGCGACAGCCCGCTCCGATCGAAACAGTGCGATCACCTCCGTCAGGAGAGTCCGGTCGCCAGCGGCCTGCGAGAGTGCCGTGGCCTGATCGAAGATCGCGAGCCTCGGCGCCTGGTCGGCCTGGACGCTCTTGGCTGCCGACGGGCCGACGCCGATGTGCTCGACCGCGTCGATGAGCTCATCAGCGTCCAGGGGTTTGGTCAGGTAGCCATCCATCCCGGCATCGAGGCATCGCTGGCGGTCTCCGGGCATCGCATGCGCGGTCAACGCGATGATGGGGACGCGGCGCCCACTCCGACGCTCTCGCCCGCGGATGGCTTCGGTGGCTTCCAGCCCGCCCACCTCTGGCATCTGCACATCCATCAGCACGATGTCGAACGCCTTGCGCCCTTTCCCCGTGACCGCCGCGATCGCCTCTCGGCCGTTGACGACGCTTTCCACGTGATGGCCGCGTTTTTCGAGCAATGTCGTCACGAGCTTTCGGCTCACGGCGTTGTCCTCCGCAACCAGCACCCTGAGGGATCGCAGGGGGGTGGGCGGTGCCGCCGAGGGGGGCCGGGCGGATGATCGCCGCATGACACCGCCAGCCATCGCGTCGAGCGCCTCGAGCAGGTCGGAGTGCTTCACCGGCTTGGACACGCAGGCATTGACGCCTGCCGCGGCGGCCCTCGAGGCGTTGTCTGGACGGGCCACGGAAGTGAGCAGCACGATCGGTAGCTGCGCCAGCCGCTGATCGCCGCGAATTCTTTCCGCCAGTGAGAAGCCCGTCAGTCGCGGCATGTCGCCGTCGGCCACGACGAGATCGAAGCGGTCGGGCGTCGCGGCCGCCCTGCGCAGCACCGTCAATGCGGAGCTGGCGGTCGCCACCGCCGACGCCTTCAGGCGCCAGCTCGCGAGCATCTGCTGCAAGATGCGTCGGCTCGTCGCGTTGTCGTCCACGACGAGCACGCGAAGGCCGTCGATGACCGCGGATTCCGGCACGCCTGGCCGCTCCGTGTCTGCCAGACCATGGAACGCGGCCGTGAAATGGAACGTGCTTCCGCGGCCGACTTCGCTCTCGACCCAGATTCGTCCGCTCATGAGGTCCACGAGCCGCCGCGCGATCGCGAGGCCGAGGCCCGTTCCACCGTAGCGGCGTGTCGTGGAACTGTCGGCCTGGGTGAACGCGTCGAAGACGTCGGTCAGCTTGTCCGTGGGAATCCCGATGCCCGTGTCGCGCACGCTGAAGCGCAGCGTGACGAGATCCCGGGTGCGATGCTCGACCGCCACGCGAAGGACGACTTCTCCTTCCGTGGTGAACTTCACGGCATTGCCGATCACGTTGATCAGGATCTGGCGCAGCCGCCCGGGATCGCCGATCAGGGCGTCGGGGACCTCGGCGGCGATGTCACAGGCCAGCTCGAGCCCCTTCTCCGCCGCCTTGAGCGCGAGCAGCCGGGCGGCGTCGCCCACCGTGTCGCGAAGGGCGAACGGCGTGCGGTCGAGCTCGAGGCGCCTGGCCTCGATCCGCGAGAAGTCGAGGACGTCATTGATGATGTCGAGAAGCGACTCGGCCGACGATCTGACGATCGACAAGTAATCGTGCTGTTCGACGCTGAGCCGCGTCCCGAGCGCCAGCCGCGTCATGCCCAGAATCGCATTCAGGGGCGTGCGAATCTCGTGGCTCATGTTGGCGAGGAACGCGCTCTTGGTCTCGGCGGCCTGTTCGGCATGCTGGCGGGCGACGTCCAGCTCGCGGACCAGCTGCGAGAGGCGGGAGGCCTGCTCTTCGACCTGACCGTGGGCCACCTCGAGATCGCGCGCGTAGAGCGAGAGCGCCTCTTCCGACGCCTTGCGGTCGGTGATGTCCCTGGCCGCCGCGTAGACGACCCGCTCGGCCTGATACGGCGTGGCAGCCCAGAGCAACCAGCGAATCGTCCCGTCCCGGTGGAAGTACCGGTTCTCGAAATAGATGACCTCTTCGCCCTCGGTGAGTCGTCCGGCCGCCGCGACTGTCGCGGCGCGGTCGTCCGGATGGACCAGGTCCATGTACGGCCGTGTGAGCAGCTCACGCTCGGTGTAGCCGAGGACGCGGCCCCAGGCAGGGTTGACGCGCTTGAAGTACCCATCGAAACCGGCGACGCACAGCGGATCGAGCGACAGCCTGAAGAACCGATCCAGCTCGTCCTGCGCCCGGCGTCGCTCGATGAACATGCCGATCTCGTGCCCCACCGTCGTGAGCATTCCGAGCAACTCGTCGTTGGGCTCACGAATCTCACGGCTGAAGAATTCCATGACGCCGAAGATCTCATCGCGCAGATGCAGCGGGAAGCCGAATGCCCCGTGAAGGCCCTCGCGCGCCGCGATGGCGGCGCGCGGGAAGTTCGGGTCGAGCACGACATCTGGAATCCAGGCGGGTTCACCACTGGCCCAGACCCTCCCAGGGAGGCCCGCGCCCTTCTGAAATGTGATTCGCCGGCTGATCGCATGGAACTCGGAGAGGGTCACCTGCGGGTCGGTCCAGATCTCGGTGCACCGCAGGGCGTTGGCCTCGGCGTCGATGGTCCAGAGCGCCCCGTGCTCCCAGTCGAGAGTCCGGCAGATGGCTTCCAGAATTCGTGGAATCGCCTCGTCGAAGGACGCCGCGTCGAGGAGCACGCGCGCCGCGACATCCTCGGCGGTCAGCCGCCGCGCTGAACTACGATCGGCGCGATTCGCGCGAGCCTCTGGGGCCATGGCGGAGGGCTGATTATAGTGCCCGGCGGGTCACTGGCATCCTGCGCGGCCGATGGTCGATAATGCAGCATCAACGGCAAGACAGCTCCGGGCGTCGCCGTCCGGGAGCACGAGGTAGTTCAATGCTTAGACGTTCGTTCGTGATCGGAATCGTGGTGGCGCTCGGCGCCGCGGCCTGTTCGGCACCGCCCGCGCGGGAGTTCGGCAAAACCGACATCGACAGCATCAACAAGCTCATCGCCGAGTTCACCACCGTGTACAACGCGAAAGACGCGGTCAAGGTCGCCAACCTGTTCACCGGGCAGGCCGTGGTGATGCCGCCCAACGCGTCGACCGTGCGCGGCAACGAAAACGTCCGGGAGTACTACGTCAATCGCTTCAAGCTTGGTGCGACGGACCTGGTCATCGAGCCGCGCGATATCGTGGGCTCCGGGGCGCTGGCCTACGTGAGCGGCGACTACCGACTCACCATGGCCCCAGCCGACGCGCCCGAACGACGCGACCGCGGGAAGTTCCTGTTCATTCTCCGCGGAGCCAATGAGAAGTGGCTGCTCGAATACGTGATGTTCAGCAGCGATTTCGCGCCGACGGCGACGGGAAACTGATGCCGGCAGCCCTTTAATGCTGCCCTCGTCAAATCGTCAACCATCAACGCGCGGGCGACCGCGCGGCTGGTGCGCGGTACACGACGCGGCCCCTGACCAACGTCATCTCACAGCGCAGATCCTTCAGGGCGGCAGCGGGAATCGTGTAGGGGTTGCGATCCCAGACCGCCAGGTCGGCTTCCTTGCCGACCTCGAGCGACCCCACGCGGTCTTCGAGGAACATGGTGTGCGCCGCCCAGATGGTGTACGACTTGAGGGCGATCCGCGCGTCCACCGACTGCGCCGTGCCGAAAGGCGTCCGCCCGAAGGTGGCGTTGAGGGTCTCGCGCGCCACCGACGCCCACAACCCGTAGCGCGCCGGAAACGGTGTGACCGGGAAGTCCGAGCCTCCCCCCCACCGGACGCCCTTCTGTGCGTAGGTGCGGAAGGGTTTCAACCGGGCTGCACGAGCGGCGCCGAGGTTGCCGGCGTAGTTGTCGCCAATCCACCAGAGAAAAGGCGCCTGTGACTCGGGGTAGCCCGCGTCGTACTCCCGCTGCAGGCGCGCCATGACGTCGATGGAGTGATCCGTCGGCGTGTTGGCGTGGATGATGCCGTGGCGTAGACCGCGCGTCGGCACCTCACGCAGCAGCTCGTCATAGGTATCAACGACCCAGTCGATGGCTCGATCACCAATCGCGTGTGTGCTGACGTGCACGCCGGCGCGGTGCAGCCCGGTCACGATCTGGCGATAGACGTCGGGCGCCATCGCCGGATAGCCCGTATTCCCCGCGTCGCGGCCGGTGAAGTCCCTGCTCCAGTCCTCGTACATCCACGCCGTGCGTGCGCCGCCACTGCCATCCATGAACATCTTGACCCCGCCCGAGTAAAGCATGCCGTCGCCAAGCGACGCCGGCGGCCGCGGGTTGGCTTCCACACGGCTCGAGACGACGGCGGCCTCTTCGAGCCGGCGCGCGCCAGACCAGAGCACAAACACACGGACGGTCAGCCTCCCCTCCTGGAGGAGCTCCCGATAAAGATCCCACTTGGCCGGTCCGATCCCGGGGTCTTTGGCGGCCGTCATGCCTTCACGGTTGAAGTCCTCGACGATCTGCCGGATCCCCTGCTTCTGTTGGTCGCGTGTGAACGGCGGCACGTGCCTGGTAATCAGTCCGGTGGCCGACTCCTTCATCACTCCCGTGGGATTCCCTCGCGAGTCGCGATCGATGGTGCCGGCCGGCGGATCCTTCGTCTCAGGGCGAACCTCGGCCAGCTTCATCGCATAGGTGTTCGCGACGCCGTAATGTCCCGTCGTGTGCATGAGCCAAACCGGATTGTTCGGTGCGACGCTGTCGAGATCCGCCGCCGTGATGTAGCGACGCTCCGCGAGCTTGCCTTCGTCCCAGCCACGCCCACGCACCCACTCGCCAGGCTTGGCATTCGCCACCTGCGCCGCAACTCGCGACAGCACGTCGTTCATGGTCTTGACAGCGGAGTCGCCGAGATCGACGGAGAAGAGTGCGTCGGTGCCGGAGAAATGCACGTGGCTGTCGATGAGCCCTGGGGTGACCGTGCGACCGCGGAGATCGATCACTTCGGTGGCGGACCCGATGAGAGTACGAACCGCGGTCGACGATCCCACCGCGACGATCCGGCCGTTCGAGACACCGATGGCTTCGGCGACCGAGTCGGCGGCATCGACCGTGAGCACAGTGCCGTTGATGAGCACCAGATCAGCTGATGGCTGCCTTGCGGAAGCCGAGAACGGCGCCCATGATGCGAGGCTCACGCACCCGACGAGCGCAACCCCGATGGCGATCCGACCGTGCATGGTGAGTGTATGCTGCACGCTCCTGCACACGATGTCCAGCCGGCACGTCGCCTCCCGCGGCGCCCCCGGGTTTCAACTTGCTCTCCCTCCGACGGAACCAAAGTCTGCCTGGAGTTCCGGCTCACGCTGTCGCCAGAAGTGTAATGCGTCAATATTGGCGGCCTTTCGCTCAACTGGCGGCACGCCAGACCTCACCTCGCGCGTGCACAACTGGCAATTGGATTGCTCTGGAGTCTCCTCGTGATCCCGGTGTCGATGAAAGTACGGATGCGGCGTGGCGTGCTGGCCAAGGGGCTGGGCGCGGTCGTCCTCTGGGCAGCGTCTGGTGCGGCAGCTCACGCCGGTCCGATCCTGTTCACCTTCGATCCCACGACGAGCAACCCCCTGGCCGACGGGGGGAGCAGCGCGGCCATCACGAACTACATGAACAACCTGCTGTTCAACACCTGGGGTACCGGTTACACCGTGACCGTGGGGGGGGCGAAGGCCGAGACCAACAACAGCTACACCGGCGACAGGCACGTCGTCGGCCCCGTGACCAACGGCTCGGTCACGTCGCTGACGCTCGGCAACTCGGACTACGCGTCTTCCCAGGGCACCGTGCTCGGCACGGTGAGCGGACGAAGCGGCGACGGATACATCTACAACAGCAACACCACCATGTTCTGGATGGATTTCAGCTTCCCCATCTCGCAGATCAGCTTCGATTTCGAGATCTTTCCGAACGCCCTGTGCGGGAATCCGAAAGACGCCGGCACCCCAACAAGCCCCGGTGCTGGCGGGGGCAACTGCAGTGTGTGGCCCGACTTCACGCTGATGGCGGGTGTCCCCGGTGCGATGACGACGTACTTCTTCGCGGTCAGTCAAGATCCGGCTGAACCCGGGTATGTGGGCTACAAGTACTCTCCTTTCAGCGGCACCGGCACCAAGGAGAAGGCGCCGCAGCTGCTTGCCACGAGTGGCGTCATCACGTTCCCGACGCCGGTCATGCGGTTGGAGTTCTACGACTGGCCCGAGCGCGTCGGCATCGACAACCTTCAGATCACCCCGCCCCCGCCGGTGCCAGAGCCGTCGGCATTGCTGCTCACGGGATCGGGTTTGGCGCTGTTGCTGTCGCGGCGCCGGGCAAGCCGTCGTGCGCGGGCCCGCGGTCACGCCCGCGACTGAGCAGCGGTCAACGCGGAGACGGCAAGCAGCCCATCGCTGCCGGCGCAAGTCTTCACCAACCCACGTCGGCGCCTGAAATGACGTGCAGTTCGTCGGTTTTCCTTTCGCCGCACGCCCAGCCTCGACTCTGAAGTTGCGCTGACACCCGCCGATAGACCAATCGAGCCAGCCCTCCTAAGATCGTTCTGCTCGATGATGGTCCGTCATGAGAACACTGCTCGTCGCGCTCGTGCTGTCCGGGCTGGTTACCGCCTGTAGCGGGCCTTCGTCGCCGTCGCCGATCGCCGGGTCGCTCCCGGAGCCGACGACGAGCCCACCGCCGCCCGGGCCACCCCCGCCCGCGCCACCCCCGCCAGCGCCAGCAGGGACCTTCAGCCTCGACTTGCCGATCGCACCTGCGGATGCGACCAACAACGCCTACGGGCTGTGGCCGTTTGGTGTACACGGCGGCGACCACGCGCTCGATGGCCATCCGGGATGGGACGTCGAGTATCGTCCCGGCGCCAACGTCCTCGCCGCTGCGGAAGGGACCGTGATGAATGCCGCGCCTGAACCTTCAGGCAATGGCCGCTTCACCGTTCGGATTGGGCATGCCGTCAACGGCCGTAACGCCTACGCCACCGATTACGTCAATGTGGCCGCGCTGGCGCCTGGGATCGTCGCCGGGGCGGCGGTCACTCGGGGACAGGTCATCGGCCCGGCCGGAGTCCAGACGCAGATGATCGGCACCACGCTGGTGACGTGGGCGATGATTCACTTCCAGATGAACGACTTCAGCCGCAACGAAGGGCTGACGAATACCAACGCGGTGAGCCCCGAGCTGTTTCTGAGCGGAACGGCGAGGCCGCTCTTCGACGTCATCTGGCGGACCGCCGCGTATCGAGCGGAGTGGTGCGAGCCGTTTGTCGCCAACCCGCGAGGCCAGACCTTCCCACTGTCGAGAACCTGGACCCTGCAATCAGGATCTGGCGCCGCGCTGTTCGAGGTCCAGTGTCCAACACCCAGCGCGCAGGAGTACACCTATCGGTTTGGTGGCGTGGACGGATCGACGCTCGAGTCGGGCACGCTGGCCGCCGACTCGTCACGAAAACCCCTCGCGACGGTGGACCTCCGGTCGGCCTCAGGTTCCACGCGCCTTGGCGTCTGGGACATCGTGGGCGACACGATGCAGCTGCAGGTCGCCGGGACGGGGGCCGCCCGTCCCCAGACCCTGGCGGGCGCGTCAACCTACATCACGCGCTGACCGACGTCTTGTCCTCGTCGGCCGGCCGAACGCGGGCTCGGGCGCGGCTTCGTGCGAGATCAGAAGGCCAGAGGCCTCCCGGCGCACCTTCGCCAGCGTCTCTGACAGAACGCCAACAGCGCTTGTCAGCGTCGGTCGCCGGTCCATGCTTCTCCACCAGCGCCCGACACAAGCTCAGCGAATACCACGCGGCCTCGTGCGGTTTGAGATCCGGGCCGCCGGCACCACAGGCCGATCGCCAGAGTGCGCCAATCGCCGTCGCCTGTGCGCGAGCTGGTTCGCTGGCCAGCACGCTCGCCCCGTGGATCTCGCAGGATGGATCCACTTCATCGGACTTCCGGATTATAGGCCGAGGGCTTTGCTTCGTCGCCTGCACCGCCCGCGTATGATGATGGCGCGGTGACCAACGGCGGTGCAACAGTGACGAAAGGATGGCCGATGCGCGTGCTTTCCCTGATCGCAACCTGCGCCCTGGTGCCCGGATGGGTCGCTCTGGCAGCGGCGCAAGCCCCGTCCCCTGTGCCGACGAGCGTCTGGGCGTCCAAGCCCCTCGCGACGCCGGCCTATCCGCCCGGGCATCGCCCCTGGATCAAGCTCGCGGATCTGAAAGCGAAACACGCCCGCGAAGCCCGATGGCACGAGCGTGTCGTCGATGACGGCCGATTGACGGCGGACTATTTTTTCGACCCGCCGGGCACGAAGGTGGGCAGACGCCTGCATCCCGACACGCGCGAATGGTTTGCGGTCGTCGAGGGCACGCTCCGCGTGGAGATCGAAGGTCGGGAACCGTTCACGGCCATGCGCGGTTCGCTCGTGAACATTCCTCGGCAGACGATCTACGCCCTTGAAACCGTCGGCGACCGGCCGAGCCTCAGGTTCGCGCTCAACGTCGCCGGCGCCAAGACGCTCTATCCGCACGAGGTCGAACCGCCGCCCCCGCCACCAGGGTCCGCGTGGACGCATGTCACGATCAATCGCCGCCCGGCGGTCTACGACGAATTCAACCAGCCACACCTCAACATTCACGCGGAGGCGGCAGCCAATCCGAAGTACTCCGGCGGACGCTTCGTGCGAGACGACAAGTCCGAGATGCTCGTCATCTATGGATACGAGAAGAACCTGCCGCCGCTCGACCCTGCCGACAAGGGCCACTTCCATCCCGAAAGCGCGGAGGCCTGGCTCGTCTTCACCGGCCAGATCAGGTACGCGCTCGAGGGTCAAGAGCCGTTCGTCGCCCATGAGGGCGACGTCGTGTACGTGCCGGCCAACACGTGGCATGCCACACGGTTCGTCGGACCGGACGCGGCGTGTCGGCTGTCCATCACCGAGTACGTGGGCAACACGCTGCTGTTCGAGCCGAGACGGCCCACACCGTAGGAGACCACCGCTGGCCTCAAGGGGCGCCGGTCTGCTCTCCCCGGCCGGCGAGGCGTCCTGGATCAGCCCGACGGATCCACCAATTCGTAAGACGAGGTCAGCTGAATCGCTCCTCGCAGCGTCCGGTACAGCGGGCACTTCATCGCGTACACGCTGTGCGCGCGCTCGACGGTCTCCCGCGTCGCGTCAGGCGCGACCAGTCGCAGCTTGACGTGAATGCGGCGAATGACCAGCACATTGTCTTCGGTCTCCACCTCGCCCGTGACCTCTGCAGTCAGTTTCCCGTCGCTGGCGTCGACCTGGCGCGCTTCCAGCGCGCCTCCGAAGGTTCCCATCATTCAACCGGCGGTGGCCGCGATGACGTAGTCGAGCGTCGCCGCGTGCGGTTCGCCGACGCGTTCGGGCGTCATCTTGTAGTGCTCGGCGATCGCGCCGTGGACGCCGAAGGCGACCGGTTCCGATTCCCCAGGCAGATACGCCCAGCGCAATGGGCCACGCCTGCGCTCGATGCGAGCCTGCGACGTGTAGACGACAGCGGGCATCGGTCGGACCTCCCGTGCTCTCCTACTGTGACTTCCCTCGAGCCTCGATCGGCCAGACGGCCTCGACGCGATCCTTGCGGACGCCGTACAGCCGATCGTAGAGGTTCACCACGGGGTCGCAGTGTGGTGCGATCAGTTCGAGCTTGTCGCCGATGCGGTAGCTCTTCGAAGCCTCCTTGAACGTGATCACTCCGAACTCGTCGGATCCTGCGTTGTAGTCCATGCCAGGCTCGCCGATCACTCCCGCCCGCGGGGTGTTGAGCGTCAACGCCTTGGCTCCCCCATCCGTCGTCAAACGGCCCGGGAACCGGTTGTTGACGATCGTGGTGATCACCGTGAGAGACGCCGCAAAGTCGTTGTAGATGGCGGCGCCATCCTCGCTGCCGATCGCCAGATACTGCATGTCCATGAACAGGTAGCTGCCAACCTGCACGTCGGTGAAGCCCGGCGTCATGTGCTGCACGCTATAAGTCCCCGTGCCGCCGCCGCTGAAGATCTCGGTGTTCAGCCCCGCGGCCTTCATGGCGGCACACGTCGCGGCGTTGGCCTCCATCGCCGTGAGGGCGCGCTCCTTCCGGGCCGCGAAGCCGTTGATGTGCTGCGCACCGCCGTCGTAGGACAACAGGCCACGGAGTCGGAGGTTGGGGAGCGTATCCACCAGCTTGGCGAGCGCGACCGCCCCATCGCCGGCCGGAATGCCGCTTCGCGTTCCAACCGCCACATCGATGACCACCTCGGCAACGATGCCGGCAGCTGTTGCCGCATTCGACAGGTCGCGGGCATTCTGCTCGTCGTCCACGGCATGGATGAAGTGGCGGGACTGCTTGGAGAGCGCGAGCGCGCGCCGTATCTTGTTCGGCGATGGGTTGCTCGTCGTCATGCAAATGCGATCGATGCCAGCAGCCATCAGCGCCTCGGCCTCGCTGACCTTGGCCGTGCAGATCCCGATAGCCCCAGCAGCGAGCTGACGCCGGGCGATGGCGGAACACTTGTGCGTCTTCGCATGCGGCCGGGTTGCAATCCCATGCCCCGTCACCACCGCCTGCATCTTTGCGATGTTGGACTCCAGCCGATCGAGATCGACGCAGAGCGCCGGCGTGTCGAGATCCCACTTCGAGATCCCGACATCGCGCGACTCGCCGTTGGTTCGTTGGTGGACCTCGGCGGCCGAATAGCCGTGAACCCCTCGGGGCACCCAGACATGGGCCGACACGGCCAGCGTCGTCGTCGAGAGGAAGGTCCGGCGTGAGAGAGCGGGAGAGGGTCGGCTCATGGCGGTGCACACCTCGATTCGTCAACTGGCCTATTATCGCCAGAACCTCGCCACGCGACAGACCGTCGAAGGGAATGGAGGTGTCTGCGGCCCCAGGAGCCGCACGGACTCGCCTGACGTTCGGGCCCTTCGCCTTTGAGCCCCGATCCCGGGAGCTCAGGCGCGAAGGCGTTCCGGTTCCCCTCCAAAGACAGCCCGCACGCGTCCTGGCGTATCTGCTGGAGCGCCCGGGCCGCCTGATCACCCGAGATGAGCTGATCGGTCACCTGTGGCTCGAAGGTCACCATGTGGACTTCGACAGGGGACTCAACTACTGCATCCGGCAGGTTCGGCGGGCGATCGACGACCGGTCTCCGGGCTCCTATCTGGCGGCGCGCCGCCGAGAGGGCTGCGTCTGGGTGGCGCCGGTCGCGCTCCACTCGACGATCGTCCCGCCCGACGGCTTGTCCCGTGGCCGTACGCTGCTCCGGCAGCCGGTCCCGGCGTGGGGAGCAGCCGTGGCTGGTGACCGGCGCCGCCAGCGTCCGGCCAGCCTGGCACGCGTTGCGCACCGACGTGGTCGAAGCCCTGCGAGGGTTGTAGGGTGGGGTGAGGCGGCCGTCTACGGGTGCCGCACGATGGACGTCAGGGCCGGGCGCCGTTCTCTACGTACCAAACAGCCGGCTCGCCGGTTGGACGATGCGAACCGGCAGCACCAGGTCACCGGAGGTCGTCGCGGCGATGAATTCGTCCACCAACGCCCGGTCGCGCCAGCCCTTTGCCACTTCTTCGGTCAGCGCCTCGAATGCCGTGTCCCTCGTCCGCGCCTTGCGATAGGGTCGATCCGTCGTCATCGCATCGTAGAGATCGGCAATCGAGACGATCTGAGCCAGAAGCGGCACCTTCCGCCCCGACAGCCCATCGGGATACCCCGTCCCATCGAGCCGCTCGTGGTGGTTGCGAACGATCGGCCGCACACGGTGCAGCGATTTCAACTCGCCACACAGTTGGTCCCCGATGAGCGTGTGCTGCTGCATGAGGTGGGTCTCGGCTGCGTTGAGCGGACCCTCCTTGAACAGGATGGCATCGGGCACACCAATCTTCCCGAGGTCGTGCAGGAACCCTCCCCCGTGCAGCGCCGCGAGGTCTTCTGCCGGCAGCCCCAGGCGGCGACCGAGCAACACTCCGTAGTGCGCGAGCCGCTCGCAGTGGCCGTGCGTGTAGGGACTACGCGCCTCCACCGTCAGACCCAGGCTCAAGATGACCGCCTCGGCGGAATCGAGCTCGTCGGTATAGTGTTTGATCCGCACGAGAGATCGCACCCGCGCGCGGAGCTCGGCCCCGTCGATGGGCTTGGTGAGGAAGTCGTCGGCCCCGGCTTCAATGGCCTGCAGCCGATCTCCCCGTTCGTTGAGGCCGGTCATCAGGACGATCGGCGTCAAGACCGTGTCGGACCGCCCCTTGAGGTCTCGACACGCCGAAAACCCGTCCTTGCGCGGCATGCGGACGTCCATCACCACCACGTCGGGTCGATGGGTCAACACAGCCGCCACAGCCTGTTGCCCATCGAAGGCCTGAAGGACGGCGTAGCCCTCGGCGGTCAACAGTCTTTCCAGCAACTGCACGTTTTTGACCTGATCGTCGACGACGAGGACGACCCCGACCGAGGATCCCCCACTCATGAGGGGCGCTCGACGCCGGGCGATTTGGGCGGTCATCGTCTCGGTCGTGTTATCGGTCCCATTCGGGCCAACCTGTTCACGGCTGAGCCGGATTGCAGTAATTCGCTTCACCGAGGTGACCGATAAGCACGGCGAAGCCCGTCCCTGATGAAACCCGTGGTGAACCCCTCGTCGGATGGCAACGAGCAGGTGGCCCCAGCCGAGGGAATACAGGGCGCGCTCGCATCCGATGCCCCTGCGAATGACGTCGTCGCCCGAGCTCCAGTCGTCTCGAGTCCGCCGGCG
>JBQTIE010000190.1:0-4664 GCA_052389315.1 Acidobacteriota bacterium | reverse complement strand
CGCAACCTCAACCAGCGTCCGCGCAAGCGGCTCGGCTACCGCACCCCGGAGGAGTGTTATGCAAGATGAACTTCGACGAAAGACGCGCTATCGCGGTGAACGTTGCAGTTCAAACTTGAGTTCTAGCATCGGGTCAGAGGAAATCAGCGCACCGCCCACCGTACCATGCCGACGCGCTCGACGTCGTTCGCGTCGCGAAGCGCGACGAGGACCCACGGGGGTTGGACTGCGAGCACGTGGCTCCGCGGTGGTAGAGAAACCCGAGCTCTGATGGTCCCGGTAGCATCAAGGATGAGATAGGAAGTCGGGGCAGACGGACGTTCCTCGAAGAGCCGGGTCCAGACCTGTCCGCCTGGCGCGACGAGGAAGTCGCGGTAGCGTGGGGGTGGACGCGGGACGTCATACATAGCCTGAAGGTAGGCCGTGTTCGTGTAAGGCCGCGCCTGGGCGAGATCCTCATCACGAGCTGCTGTGCGGTGCCGACTGAGGTCGGGGGGAGGACCGAGGGGAAGCGGTAATCGACGGAGGAGCCGGCCGTCGTAGCGAAAGTACTGTAGCTCAGGCATGCCGGTATCTCCAACGACGATGGTGTCCGCGACAGAGGTGACCAGCGTTGTGGGGGCGAAGAATAGCCAGCCGACGGACCATTGAGCCTTATCCTGGCCTGGCATGTAGGCGAAGAACGACGCCCCAGGGAAGTTACCTACCCAATGGACCGACCCGGTTGCCGACGGAGCGACGGTACCGACCCGCAGGGTGTCACGGTACACGCCAGGGCCATGGTTCCAGTTGGGGGCATGGGGTGTCGTCACGAGCCAGCGGCCGTTGGCAAGGCGACCTGCGATGTGAACCCGCCCATCCTCGGGGGTGGTCCGAACGGGCTGCGTACCAAGGAGAGGCCCGCTGGCCAAGTAGCGAGTAACGCGCAGGAGACTGAAATCGAAAGCTATCAAGGTGTCGTGAGCAGCAAGGAGCCCGCCAATGATCTCGAACTCTCCAGGCCCTTCGCCTTTCCGGCCCAGTTTGCGGCTGAGCTGCCCCCTTTCGCTGTAGACTCTGATGGTCGGCGTTTGCCAGTCCGCGACGGCGATCTCGCCATTAGGAAGGCGGAGGGCCGCGATGATGCTGACAAACTCGTAGTCAGGATCCCCTTCGGTCCCAATGATTAGGACCGGTGGCGGGAGGGGTATGTACGCTGAGGTTGGTGTACGCTGTGCTTCGAGCGCGGTCAGGGTGCCCAGGGGGATTGCGGTGAGAACCAGGATTCCCACGCTTTTCGGTCGGATCATAGGAGTTCTCCGCCGATGCCTAACGTCCAAGTTCAGCTGCGCCGCATTCAATAGAAGCCCGGAGCGCAGCGGAGGGCCTTCCGAAGATCACGCGGCGTCTGCTGCAACGCCAGTTAGGCGGCCAACTACCGGCAACTGGAAGTCGCCAACGCCCGCATGTCATCTGGGCCCTCGCGAACGTCCGCCCACGCCCAACAGAGGGTTCCCAAAGCGGGATACTGTTTCCACCAGTGGGCGCGAGCCATGCTTGCTGCTAGGAGTTGACGTGAGGCTGTAAGATCCGGTTGCGTTGCCCCTTCCTCTGGAAGAAACGCGTAGAGCTGGGCGTACTCCGCGATACTCATGTTTGGCAGGCCGGCATCTGGAGTGCCACGTATCTGCGGCAAGTCCGGGGAGTACATCCCGACATCCCATTGGACGTCCACGGTTGGGAGGCCCTCGACCCAAAACTCCGGCGGCCGGAGTTCCGCCGCCAACATGCAATAGGGGGCGAGTTCCTTCGGCAAGTCGGCCGGGGGCAAGGAGGGACGCGCCGTAATGAACAGCTCCTGGATGCGAGGATGCAGCGCCGATCGCGGTGGATGATGCGTACAGGCGGGGCCAAGTTGCCACCAGACGAGCACGACCGAGCGTTGCGCGTCCCAGTAGCGGGCGTCGCTGCCTGCAACGGAGGTGACAGTGAACACCTGCCCATAGACCCGCTCGCGTTGGGCATCGACGATGTACCGACGCCCCGACTCTGGTGATGAGGGAGGCAGGCGGCCGTCTTCGATACTATCCCCGGTCGCGCGCAGGCTGAGGGCGGTCGCGCCGGCCGGCCGCATCCCGCCCAGGATCATTCGGCTGCAAGCCGCCGTCGCGTCTGCACGTCCCGCGAGGAAGGCGGTGAGCCCCAATGCCAGTTCCCACATCGTTACCGCTCTTGGGCGCGCCCGTTCAGGCTCGACACTGCGCGACGAGTCAGGAGTTGAGGCGCACGCTGAGTGGGACGCGGGATTCGCTCCACGGGACGCGCGAAGCCGTCCGGGGGCGTGGTCCCTTGCTGCGGATCAACGTCGTGCTACTGGGATTTCAGAAACGCCGACGCAAATTGCGTGACAGCCGCAGAACCGAGGATGGTGCGGTGCGTCGTGTTCGGGATGATCGCGAGACGGTTTGGCGATCGCAGCGAGCCGTCGAGGCCGGCGTCGCGTTGTCCGCCGCCCAACAGTTTGTAGAACTCCACGACGTGTTCAGGGCGAATCGCGTCGGCATCCCCAAACATCAGCAGAGTCGGCGCCTTGATGTCGGCCACGGAGGCCGACCAATCGTAGCTTCGTTGGGCGAGCTCACCAGTCTTCCTGAACATAGTTTCCCAGTTCACGGACGGATAAAGTGATGCGAGCGGCGATTTGCTCACGCTGGCCGCGATCATCGGCGCTGCCGAGGGCATCTGCCGCGAAGGCCTTGAGGACCTCCGGGTAGTAGCCGTCTGATCGAAACGCGGTCGAGATCACAATCAATTTGTCGACGAGTTGGGGATGGCGGATCGCGGTCTGAAGCGCGACGAGAGCGCCGCTTGAGTACCCCATCACGCTGGCCTTCTTGATGCCGAGATAACCCATCAACGCGGCGACGTCGTCGGCGAAGACCTCGTGCGACCACGGTCGGCTGCTGTCCTTGCTCAAGCCGTGGCCCTGGGCATGTAGCGCGACGACCTTGTGCGCCTTGGCCATTTCCGCCAGCGGCGCACCGAACATCTCCGAAGGACTGACGCCCCCGTGCAGCATGATCAGGGGTGGGCCGTCACCGTGGACCTCGTAGTACAGCTCGACGTCGTTGACTTTGGCATAACCCTTCGATTCTGGTGTGCGCATGGCTTGTCCTCCCGCCGTCGTCGTGTGCGCGGACACGGCAAAGGCCGCGGCAACGAGGACCAGCAATCCATAATGACGCATTCTCCAAGGCCGCGCGGCCTTCGCAGCGCTTGCCTTGCCGGTCATGGCGACCAGCAGGTTTGTGCCCGTTTCGCGTTGGGCTTCAGGCTTAGGTCGGGGCTTTCTCATGATCTGACCAAGGTGACGAGAAGCTCGTCCAACAGCTCGAACTGCTCGCCCGCCCCGCTCGTGCCCGTGCTGCCGGAGGCGATGGCGTCGTCGAGGGCTTGCTTGGAAGGATAGAGTTCGTGCAGGAGCAGTAGCGTCTTGCCGTCCTTTTCCTCGAAGGTCACAGTGGTAATGGCACCATCGGCGCTCTCCTCGTTCGTCCAGACGATGCGCGAGTGGGGCGTCACTTCGATATACCTGCCGAAGAACGCCATGGGCTGCTCGGAGGCAGAGTGGCTGAAAACGAAACGGTACGTGCCCCCCGTGCGAACGTCGGCCTCGCAAGAAATGAAGGATATTCCAAACGATGTCGGCGCCCACCACTGCTTGAGCAACTCGGGATAGGTCCAGGCCTCGAACACGATGTGCGCAGGGCCGTTGAAGGTGCGCGTGACGACTAGCTCACGCTCAGACTTTCGTTCTACCGTCGTGGGGTTCTTCATGGGGTTGGGCTCTTTCCTTTTCTTCTTCCATCGACTCTTTTCTCCCGTTTCAATTCCTCAACGATCTTGTCCAACTCGTCGAAGCGTGCGTCCCAGAGCTGGCGGTACCTCTCGATCCATGCCGCCTCTTCCTCCAGCCGGCGCAATCCGAGCTTGCAGGTCCGCACCCGCCCGACCTTTTCCGTGGTGACGAGCCCCGCCTGCTCCAAGACACCGACGTGCTTCTTCATGCCCGTGAGGGTCATACGGAACTTCTCGGCAAGGTCCGTGATCGAAGCGTCCGCATGCCCTAGCCGCTCCAGAATGCCGCGTCGGGTGGCGTCCGAGAGCGCGGCGAACGAGGCATCCAGGTGGGCTCGTTGCAACTGAACCATGTGGTTCAGTGTAAGTCAACGGAGAGGCGTATGCAAGGGGGGGGTGGGGCGAGGCATCTATAAGATCGTCCGCAAGCATGCGATCGCCGCTGGCCTTGGTGAGCAAGGACAAGAAAAGCTGGAAGCGGTTCTCTTTCTCGGATCGTCCACGCGCTCCGAGCCACCCGCGGCAACGAACCCACTCGAACACGAAGCCGATATCGCGCGCGTCCAGGACTGGCTCGGGCACGCCAATGGCAGCACCACCCGACTCCCGCTCGGCCCTCTGAGAGGCCGTCGTTAGCGAACCCGGATGGGCACCGTGGTTACGTGTCCGGTGAAACTGCCAGCCGCACGGTGACCGACGCTGATCGAATACGTGCCGCTGGGTAGGCTGAATTCCATGTCGCGTGTGACGCCTGCGGCCGATGGGATGAGCGTTTGTTGCGGTACCGCTTCGTTAGGCGGCAAATCCCGGCCGTCGCGCGCAAGGAG
>JBQTIE010000189.1:0-15012 GCA_052389315.1 Acidobacteriota bacterium | reverse complement strand
TGAGCGTCGATGCCGGAACGCTGCTGACCATCGACTGCCGCACCATCATCGACGGCCTGCGGGTCCGACGCGTCGGTGAGATCAATCTCTCGGTCGTTGAACGGTTCGTCGACGACATCGTGACACTCCCCGATCGGGACATTTTCGACGCGATGATCGGGGTGATGGAACGCTGCAAGCTCGTCGTCGAGGGTGCCGCGGCGGCGCCGGTGGCCGCGTTGCTGCACGGGCTCGTCCCGCTGCCGAGCGGTGCGCGCGTGGCGGCGGTGTTGTCCGGCGGCAACGTCAATCTGGATCAGCTGCGCGGGCTGGCGTGGAATTGAGGAGACCCGGAGGACTCGGGCCAATGAGACACTCCCTGTTCGTCACGGGCGCCCTCGGGCTGGCTCTCACCATGTCATGGGTCTCTGCCCGCCAGGCCGACGTTGGGTGGCCGGGACACGGCGGCGTGGACAACATCCGGTACTCGACGCTCTCGCAGATCGATCGCTCGAACGTCGCTCAACTGCAGGTGGCGTGGACCTTCGACTCTCACGACGCTTTTCCCGGATCCGAAATGCAGAGCCAGCCCGTCATCGTCGACGGCGCGCTCTTTGCGACAACCCCGACCATGAAGGTGGTCTCCCTCGACGCGCGCACCGGGAAGCAGCTGTGGAGCTTCGATCCGTCGGGCGGTGCGGGCGTTCGCACTCGCATCCGCCATCGCGGCGTGACGGTCCACCAGGACCGCGTCCTGGTGACCTTCCGGAACGTGCTCTGGGCGCTGGACCGGCGCACGGGCCGCCCCATCGAGTCTTTCGGTGATGGGGGCCGCATCGATCTGCGAGAAGGCCTGGGCAAACCCGTGGATCGCGTCACGGTGAGCGCGAGTACGCCGGGCGCGATCTTCGAGGACCTGCTCATCCTCGGCAGCAGCGTCCCCGAGACGCTGCCGGGGACGCCCGGGCACATCCGCGCGTTCGACGTCGTGACTGGACGCCAGCGCTGGATCTTCCACACGATTCCGCAGCCTGGCGAGTTCGGCTACGAGAGCTGGCCAAAGGATGCACACGTGATCTCCGGCGGGGCCAATGCCTGGGCCGGCGTCACCATCGATTCGAAAGCCGGCATCGTCTTTGCCGCCACAGGCTCGGCGTCGTTTGATTTCTACGGCGCCAGCCGCCACGGCGACAACCTGTTCGCCAATTGCGTGCTGGCGATCGACGCGAGAACGGGCAAACGCCTCTGGCATTTTCAGGCGATCAGGCACGACATCTGGGATTGGGACTTTCCCGCGTCGCCGAGTCTGGTCACGGTGACTCGCAACGGCCGTCCGGTGGACGCGGTTGCGCAGGTGACCAAGCACGGATATGTGTTCGTGCTCGATCGACGGACGGGCGAGCCGTTGTTTCCGGTCGAGTACCGGCGCGCGATGGAATCGGACGTGGACGGCGAGAAGACCGCCGCCACGCAGCCGCATCCCCTGAGGCCGCCGCCATTCGCGCGCCAGCGATTCAGCGAGGACATCATCACGCGGCGCACCCCGGAGGCGCACGCCGCCGTGCTGGCGGAGGTCCGCAAGCGGCGCTCGGGCCGTCTCTTCACGCCCCCGTCGCTGGACGGCACCATCATCTTCCCTGGGGTGGACGGGGGCGCCGAATGGGGCGGCGCGGCGTTCGACCGCGAGACGGCTCTGCTGTATGTCAACTCGAATGAAATGCCGTGGGCCATCCAGCTCATTCCGAACAGCGACACCGCCGTGTACAGCACCAACTGCGCGAGCTGCCATCAGGACGATCGGCGAGGATCCCCGGTTGCGCCATCGCTTGTCGGCATTGGTGACCGGCTGACGCGCGCGGAGATCGCGCGCGTGATCCGCGAGGGCACCGGCCGCATGCCGGGATTCCCCGACATGGGCGGGCGTAACATCGAGGACGTGGTCGACTTCGTGCTGACGGGCAAGGACAAGGCGTCGGATCCTGCGGTGACGAAGGACCCGAACTGGCTGAAGTACCGCATCAACGGCTACACCCTTCTCCGGGATCCGGACGGGTATCCGCCCATCACGCCGCCGTGGGGCACGCTCAACGCGATCGATCTCAACGCGGGAACCATCCGCTGGAGCATTCCCTTCGGTGAGTATCCCGAACTGGTGGCGAAAGGATTGGCGAATACCGGCAGCGACAACTACGGCGGCCCGCTCGTGACGGCAGGCGGCCTGCTCTTCATCGGCGCCACCAATTTCGATCGCAAGTTCCGGGCGTACGACAAGCTGACCGGCACGCTGCTCTGGGAGACCGTGCTTCCGGCGGCGGGCAACGCCACGCCGTCCACCTATGCGATCGGCGGCCGTCAGTTCGTCGTCATCGCCTGCGGCGGCGGCAAGAACGGCGCACCCTCGGGCAGTTCCATCGTGGCCTTCGCGCTGCCCGAGAAAACGGCAGGGCACCCCGCGTCCCGGCAGGGACAGAGTCAAGTCTTCTAGGACACGTCATGCAGGATCTGCGATACGCGCTGCGCGGCCTCTGGCACGCCCGGGGCTTCGCCGCGGTGGCCATCGTCTGTCTCGGCCTCGGCATCGGGTTCAACACGGCGATCTTCAGCATCGTGGACGGAGTGCTGCTGAAACCATTCCCCTATGCCGAGCCCGACCGTCTTGTGTTTCTTCGCGTGGTCAACGAGCCACTCGCCGTGCGGCGGGGCGAGCTGTCGTGGCTCGACTTCGCGGATTTCCGCGACACGACGACCAGTTTGACGGCGATGGCGGCCGTGTCGGAGCGCAGCTTCACGGTCTCCGATGGCCGCGAGCCGGCGCGGTACCTTGGCGCCGCCGTGAGCTGGAACCTGTTCCCCATGCTCGGAGTGGCGCCGCTCCTGGGCGGCGGCTTCGTCGAGGCGCACGATCGCCCCGGCGCCGAAGCGGTGGTCATCCTCGGGCACGACGTCTGGGTCCGTCATTACAACGCCGATTCCGGCATCGTCGGCCGCGCCATTCTGGTCAACAGCGTGCCCACCGTCGTCGTCGGCGTCATGCCGCCGCGATTCGCGTTCCCCTTCAATCAGCGGCTCTGGGTCCCCCTGGCGCCCTTCGTCGCCAGTCAGCCCCGGGATCAGCGCGAGATGACCGCGTTCGCGCGGCTGGCCGCGGGCGCGACCCTCGAGCGCGCGAATGCCGAGCTCGCCTCGATCAGCGGTGCGCTCGCCGAACGGCACCCGGCGACCAACGCCGACTGGCGAGCCACGGTCGTCACCCTCCGCGAGGAGTTCACGCCGGAGGACGTGACGTTGGTCATCTGGATCATGATGGCGGCCGTCACCCTGGTGCTCTTCATCGCGTGCTCGAACGTAGCCAACCTGCTGATGGCGCGTGCAGCGTCGCGACGCCGGGAGATTGCCGTGCGAGCGGCGCTCGGCGCAGGTCGAGGCCGAATCGTCCGGCAGCTCGTTACCGAGAGCATCGTGCTGGGGGTCCTCAGCGTGCCTTTCGGCGTTGTCGTGGCCCTGGCAGGCACGCGGCTGATCGCGGCGGCGATGCCTGTGGACGACGTGCCGTACTACGTGACGTGGTCCGTGGACGCGCGCGTGCTCGCCTACACGCTCGCGGTTGCCGTGGGCACGGCCGTGCTGTTCGGCTTGCTGCCGGCGGTGCAGGCGACGCGCGAGTCGCTGTCGGAGAGCCTGAAGGAAGGCATGCGCGGCACCAGCGTGCGCCGATCGCTCCTGCGCAGCGGTCTCGTCGTCGCCCAGGTGTCGCTCGCGCTCGTCGCGCTCGTCGGCGCGCTGCTCTTCGTACGGACCTTCGTCAACCTCGACTCCTACGAGGTCGGCTTCGACACACGGCCGCTGATGACGATGCGCTTCTACATGGGGGGCAGCGCGTATGCGGAAGACGACGCCAAGGCCCGGCGCGTTCAGGACATCGTCGAGCGCGTCGAGCGGTTGCCGGCCGTTGAGGCGGCCTTCGCCTCCAATCTCGTGCCCGTCAGTGGCGGCGGCGGTGGCGGCCGGGCCGTGATCGACGGCTTCCTCGTCGAGGCGGGCCGCGAGCCGGCCATCGGGTTCACCGGCGTCACCCCGCACCTGCTGCAGACGCTCGGCCTGCAGGCGACGCGTGGGCGCGTCTTCACCGACGCCGAGGGATGGTCGCGATCCGCCGTAGCGATCATCAACGAGACGATGGCCACACGGTTCTGGTCAGGGCGCGACCCGATTGGGAGTCGGTTCCGCCTGACGGAGGCCACCGCGCCCGCCGACTGGTTCACCGTGATCGGCGTCGCGGCCGACATCAAGCACGACGACATCGATCCGGACGACGTGCCGTTTCCGGCGGCCTATGTGCCGTACCTGTATCAGCAGACGCCCAACACCGGTCTGACCATTCGCGTCTCGGGCGACCCGGCCGCGATCACGGCAGCGGCGCGGGGCGAGATTCGGGCCGCCGACTCCGAGCTGTCGGTCTTCTCCATACGGACCATGGAGGAAGTGCGCCGGCTCGGGTTCTGGCAGTTCAGCCTGTTTGGCTGGATCTTCGGCACGGTCGGCCTGGTCGGCCTCGTGCTGGCGGCGACCGGCGTCTACGGTGTGCTGGCCTACTCGGTCTCGCAGCGGACGCAGGAGATCGGCGTGCGCATGGCGCTCGGGGCGCACAGCGGTGATGTGTTGCGGCTCGTCGTCGGTCAGGGGCTCGTCCTCGCGGCAGTGGGCATCGTCGTCGGGGTCGTGCTCGCGGCGGCGGCGATGCCGGCGGCCGCGTCGCTGTTCTACAACGTCAGCCCGTTCGATCCGCTGACCTTTGGGGCGGTGGCGGCGTTTCTGGGCGTGGTGGCGTTCGTCGCGAGCTACGTGCCGGCCGTCCGGGCCACCACCGTCGATCCGGTCACGGCCCTTCGCGGCGGCGAGTGATCGTCAGTCCTTGGGCCGTCTGAGCTCGGTGAAACGGGCTGAACGCCGACTCGTCTTGATGCGATGGTGTTGATGTCGGTGGTTGACGGTCGGCGAGATCACACCAATCGCCGGAGGCCATCGAGACATCTTCCATGGCCAGAAGCATGCCGAATGAAGCAAGTTCTTCGACCGGCCATGAAGATGGCCGCCCCGCGGGAGGCGGGCAAAACGACATAGTGGGCGGAGCAAAGCTCCGATCAGGTTCTCGACGGTTTGAGGCGGAGCTTCGCTAGCGCGACCGCGGCTTCCACCCCCACTTCGAATCGACGGCCTTGACCACGAGGCCGAGCGCCTGGTGCGCGCGCTCATCCCGATCTGGCGACAGGGTGTCGCCGGCGCGATGGCTCATGATCACGATCACCAGATCGCGCGACGGGACGATGAACGTGCGCTGGTAGCCTGCGCCGTTGGCGTAGTAGGTGTCCGGCGGCAGGGTGTACATCCGGTTGGGGCGGCCGTCCTTCGGGGTCACGTTGACCCAGAACAAACCGCCGTAGACCGGCTCGTCCCAGGCGGGCGCGGGCGTGGCCACGAAGTCGACGAACTCCTCCGGCAGCAGGCGCTCGCCGTTCCACACGCCGCGATTGAGATAGAGCAGGCCCATGCGTGCCCAGTGACGCGCGGTGCCGAAGTTGTAGCCCGTCAGGATGAAGTTGCCGTACGGATCCGTTTCCATGACGAACCGGCGGATGCCGATCGTGTCGAACAGCGCGCGCTGCGGCCAGGTGAGGTAGTCCAGGCCGAGCGCTTCCACCTCGCGGCGCACGATCGATCCCAGGACCCACGGATCGGAGTTGCGGTACCGGCCCACGGTGTTGGGCGGGAACTCCTGCGGCCTGCTGATCGAGAAGCGGAAGACGTCGATGGGCGCCGAGTACCCCAGTCCATGGTCGGGCGACCCGGGAATGAACGAGCGCGCCATCTGTTCGGGCGTGGACCCGCCGCCGCTGAACCTCAGCCCGCTCGACATCCGCAGCAGGTCCGCAACCCGAATGGCCGCGCGCGGATCGCCCGGCGTGTGCTGCCATTCCGGCACGGGCGCCGGATCCCACAGCCGCAGCCGGCCCATCTGGAGGAGGCGCCCGACCAACGTGGCGGTCAGGCTCTTCCCCATCGACCAGCTCTCGAGCTGCATGTCCTGATGGGCGCCCGACCCGTACCGCTCCGCGATCAGGCGGCCCTTGTGCACGACGAGAAACGCGGCTCGGAGGTCTCGGGGATTGGCGAAGAGCGTGTCCATCGCCTGATCGAGCAGGCCGCGATTCACCTCCGCCGGCAGCGGCCCGTCCGCCAGCCGATCGCCCATCGGCCAGGGCATGCCGGCGGCGTGGGCGAGCGCGCTCGCGACCGGCCGGGGCGTGAAGAACACGTCGGTGGTGCCCTCCGGAAGGATCACGCATCCCTGGTCGCCGAAGTGTCGCGCTCGCGAGGACACACCCTCTTGTGACGCCGTCACCATGCGGCGCGCCTCGTCAATGTCGAAGCGGAGCGCGGCGCGCTCGTAGGCGTCGATCGATTCCCGGTCCCGCAGCACGCTGCCGCGCAGCCCCTCGTCGCGCTCACGCTGCGACACCCAGATCGCCGAGCAGTAGCGCTTGGCGAGCCCCGCCAGGGCCAGGCGTGTCAGCACCGGGTCGGACGCCTGAGCGGTCAGTGGCGGCCATGCCGGGCTCGAGATTGCGACAACCACCGCGAGGACGAGGAACATGGTACGGGTCATGGGTTGTCACCTCCCCGGGAACGCCCGCAGCTTACCCTGATCCGCGTTGCGAGCGCCGCGGAACGGCGCGAGGCGGTGAGGAGGGCCACGAGCGCGATGGGTTGGCCGAGGCGACGCCCCTGCTGACGGGGCTGGCCGCAGCCTCGACCCAGGGGGTGGGCGCGTTGGGCCGTGCGCCTGGGACGCGCCCGCGCCGGCGGAGACCAGCGTCGCCGAGACACCGCGGCGCGTGGGGAGCCCGGGAATATCGTCTATCGTCACTCGACCGCGACGCCAATTACCTGTCAGAGTTTGGCGGACCGGGCAAAGGGCCGGGCCGGTTCAACGGGCGTGCACGCCGTCGCCGTGGACCCCCAGGGCTTGTCTTCGACTTCGACCGATCGGGCGGCCGCATCAACGTGTTCCGCACGACACCCGATCCGCGCAAGGTCGAGATCGTGGATGCTTTCCCGGCCTTCTCGCTGCCCGTTGGACGTCATCGTCAACGACGACAGCCTCTGGATGACCGATCTCAAGCCGCTCCGATTCGTGAAGCTGGACTTCACGGGCAAGCGCCTCTACCCCTGGCACGTCCCGAGCGAGCTGCCCGACGGGTATCTCGAGGTGCACACCTTCTCGGTGAACTCGGCCGGCCATCTCTACGGCGGCGACCACCCGTACGGCAACACGCAGAAGTTCGTGCCGAATCCGGGTGCCGATCCGGCGCTGCTCATCCGCCCGCCGTGGGGCGCGCGGTGAGGCGCCGCCGTTACGGCTGCTCTCCCGCCAGCAGTACGACGTCCGCGTCTCCCTCACCCACTGCGGCGAAGATGAAGCGGCCGTCCGACGACCACGACAGCCGCCGGGTAATGAACGTCGGGCGCCGGCCGAAGTCGGTCAGTTGACGCATCTCGCCTGTCGAGGTCGACAGCGCCCACACGTTGGTGGGCAGTCCGTCACTGAGGGCGAAGGCCAGCCACTCGCCGTCGGGCGAGATCGTCGGATGAAACAGGCCCCGGCTCGGCGTCCGGCGGGCTGGAATCCGGGCCAGCACGCGCGAGGGACCGGTTTCCGGACTGGCCGCCCTGATCTCGTGGTCGAGACCGCCCGCGCTGGTCGGAAGCTCCAGCGTGAAGTAGATCGTACGGCCGTCGGGGCTGAGGGCTGAGCGGGTCGCGTTCTCTTCCCTCACGATCACCGCCTCGTCTCCCTCCGCCGGCATCTTCACCAGCGGACCCGTCGCCGGGGCGTTGAAGTAGAGCCAGCGGCCGTCGGCGGACCAGGACGCCCATCCTCCCCGCGGCGCGGCGTTGCGCATGTCGCTTCCGTCTGGCTTGACCAGCCACACGCCAACATCCCAGTTGGGGCTGTTCCGCGTCGAGACGAAGGCGATGCGGTCGCCATCGGGAGACCACACCGGGACCCCGACCCCCACGTCAGGATCCTGCTCGAAGGTGACCTGCCGTGTGTCTCCGGTCGCTGGCGCGATCATCCAGAGATTGGCGTGGCCGCCGCTGTCGGCAAGGTAGACCAGCTCCCGATCAGCAGGTCCTGGCGAGGGCGTCTGGACCTGGCCCGTCTGTCTGGTGACGTGTTCACCTCGCCGGACGTTCTGGGCTCCCGTGTCATCGGTGGGGTACTTCCAGATGTCAAACTGCGTGAGCAGCCGGCTGGCGACGATCTGGCCCGTCGCGTTGACGTCGGGATCGACGTACGAGGCCTCACCAAAGGTCAGCTGCCGGCGCTGCTCCCCCGACAAATCCACGGAGAACAGATTGAACGAGGGCAGGTAGAGCATGGTACTGCCGCGGCTCGAGCTGAAGACGATGCCCGAGCCATCTGGTCGCCATGCAAAGCCACTCAGGATTCGACTCTCCCGGGTGATCGTCTGGGGCGTGCCTCCCTCGGAGGGCACCCGGACGATTTCGTGCGAGAAGTACCGCCCGCGCTGGTAGCCGATCCAGCGGCCGTCAGGAGACCATCGCGGGTAGGCATACTCGAAACCGCGTTCGAGGCGGGCCACGATCCGGGAATCCGACCCGTCGCGCGCCGTCACCGTCAGCTCGACCTCACCTCCGCCGAAACGCAACAGCGCGATCCGTTGCCCGTCCCGGCTGATGTCCGCGCCTCCGAACCCGCTGGCGATGCGGCGCGGCGCGCCGCCGAGCGCCGGCATCTCCCAGAAGGTGCCCTCGGCCTCGCCCTCGGCGGGTGGCGCGTAGTAAATGATCGAGCTCGAATCGGGTGACCAGCGCGGTTGGCGATGGTCCGTCGGGTCGCGCGTGAGCTGGAGCGGCGCCCCGCCGGCGACCAGCCGTACCCAGAGCTGCCAGTGGCCGTTCATTTCTGCTGCGAAGGCGACGGACTTGCCGTCCGGGGACAGCGCCGGAGACTCCTCCAGCCCGGGCAGGTCCGTCAGGCGGTTCACGCCGATGGCGGCCGTGGACGGCTGATGGCGCCCACCCGTGATGCGTCCAGCCTGGAAGGCTGCGGCCAGGGCGAGGGCGATCGCCGTGAGCGCGATCGGCACGCTGCCGCGCCACCGGCGGCTCTGTCGCCGCGGCATGTTGACCGACGTGGGAAGCGCGGAGGCGTCGGAGAGGGCCTCGAGGTGGAACGCCAGGTCGCGGGCCGATTGGAACCGCTGCTCGCAGTCCTTCTCCAGGCAGTGCATGACGAGGCGGGCCAGGCCCTGGGAGATTTCCGGGTTCGTCTCGGGGAGTGGTGGCGGATCCGAATTCAAGATGGCGCCCATTGTCTCCACCGCCGATTCCCCCCGGAAGGCACGGCGCGCGGAGAGCATTTCGTAGAGGATGGCGCCGAACGAGAAAATGTCCGAGCGGTGATCGGTCGGCTCTCCCCGCGCCTGCTCCGGGGACATGTAGCTCGGCGTGCCCATCACGACGCCGAGGCCGGTGTGGGCGGTGGCGGTCATGAAGTCGGTGGAGGACTGCGGCAGGTCGCCCGCAGCGTCCTCGGTCCGCATGAGCTTGGCCAGCCCGAAATCAAGAATCTTGACCCGGCCGTCACGCGTCACGAAGACGTTCTCCGGTTTCAGGTCGCGGTGGACCACCCCCTTTTCGTGCGCGGCGCCAAGCCCGCGGGCGACATGGATGGCGTACTCCACGGCCTTGCGGGGGGGCACCGGAGAGGTTCCCAGGCGCTCGCGAAGCGTGCCGCCCTCCAACAACTCAGAGACGATGTAGGGCGACCCCTCGTGGCTGCCCACATCGTAGACGGCCAGGAGGTTGGGATGATTCAGCGACCCCGCGGTGCGCGCTTCCTTCTCGAAGCGACGCAGCCGATCGGGATCGGAGGAGAAGGCCGCGGGGAGCACCTTGACTGCCACTGCGCGGCCCAGCCTGGGATCCTCGGCCTGGTACACTTCTCCCATGCCACCGGCCCCGATCAGGCCACCGATGCGATATGGACCGAGCGAGGCTCCGGGCCTGACCATTGGCGTGATTCTAGCGTCATCGCGGTCGCGCGGTGAATGCTGGACGGCGAGGATGAAATACGGAACCGCGAACGTGGGCGCGATCCGGATGGCGTCCTCGACGTGCGCGATGGCGCGTACGCTCGCGCCGTATCGAGGCGTCGTTTCGCCAGGACGAGGCACGAATTCCAAGCGACGTCACCCTCACCGCGCCGCGCCGGCTCCCACCGGGCCAGTCGGCGGCGGGGTCCAGCCCATCACGACGTTGATCCGCGGCGGGGGCGGCGGTTCAGTCCTCAGCAGGGCAAGAATTCGTCCGTCTGGCGCGCCAGAAAACGCCGGCATGTTGTAGCTGCCGACGCGGGCGAGCCGATCGGTCACGACGCGTTCGGAACCGGCGATGAATCGGCCGCTCTCACTGCGCCAGTTGACGGCTATCAGCTGGTCATCGCGGCGGAAATACAGGTCGGACCCGTGCCTGGCGAACAAGGGATGGCGGCCGCCCGCCCGCGTGATCTGAGTCGCCGGTCCGCTCCCCGGAAATGGTTGCACGAGCGTGTTCTGCACGCCGTCCCGGATCCTCGAGAACGCCAGCCACCGATTGTCGGGCGACAGGGAGCCACTTTGTTCGGTGACCGCCCGAACGAGCACAGTCGGCGCGGCGTCCGGGCGTTCAGGGTGCATGACGAGGGCGTCCACCCCCTCTGCGGCACTGGTGCGGGTGTACACGAGTGACCCGTCGGTCGCCCACTCATTCGGTTGCTCATCCACATCGCTGCGGAGCACCGCGACATCGGGATCAGATGTGGTGACGTCCGTCACATAGACGTCGAAGTCGCCCTTTCGCATGCTCGTGTACGCCAGGCGCCGGCCGTCGGGATGCCAGACGCCGCCCCAGTTTCCGCCCTCGAGGTCGAGGAGCGCATCGGTCGCCAGATCCACGTTGGCGACGCGAACGACGTTTTGCCCACGCTCGAGCACGGACAGCGCGGCCATGGATCCATCTGGTGAGAGCGCGACGGCTCGATACGGGCGAACCGGCAGCGGGAGGGGCTGGAGTTCGCCGTTCGGCAGAATCCAGGAGGGCGAGGAGTCGGCCACGAGTCTGCCGGGCACGTAGGCGACGAGGCCCATCGGGGATACGACGAGTTGCTGAGGCCAGTCGCCGCCCGGGTCCAGATCCGTCGCGTCCGGGAAGACGAGCGACGCTTCGCCGGCCGAGCGGCCTGCAGCCGGGTCGAATCGCACGACCTGATAGCGGCCGGCACGGTAATACACGATGTGGCCGGACGCGAGCCAATAGGCGCGTGCGCCGGGAAAGAGGATGCGGGATCGACCGGTTCCGGGATCGAGCATCGCGATGCGATTGTCGTTCAGGCCGCCGCCGGCCATGAAGACGGTGTAGAGGAGCTGTCCGTCGGGCCCCGGCGTGGGCCACCAGTGTCCCTTCTCACCGGCAGTCGTCTCGAGCGCTGTGAACGGAGAGGGCGTGCCGCCGTCTTCGGACACGACCGAGAACGGATCGAGCCACCCGGCGCTGAACACGATACGGCCGTCGGCCAGCCACAGGGCGCCCGGGCCGCCCGGCGCGTCGCACACGGTGAGCGCATCACCGCCGGCGATGGCGATCTTCTGGATCTTGCCGTCCCGGAAGAAGCCGACCCAGGTGCCAGTCGGTGAGATGAACGGCCACCGCGCCCCGGCGGTGCCCGGCAGGAGCGCTGACTCACCGGTGTCGAAGCGGTGAATGTACAAGCCGAGCGTGGCGTCGGTCGTGGCGGCATATACGAGAAACGCGCCGTCGGGCGCAATCGCGATGTTGGTGATGTTCGCGACGTTTGGCGGCGGGGCGATCGCGAAGCGGACGGTCGGCTGGGGCGCGGCGGTTCCGGCGTTCCCCCAGAGGGCGCGACTGGCGAGGGCGCCGGCGACCAGCGCGACGGCTGCGGCGCCGGCCGCGATGGCGAGCGCTTGACGGCGATCGGTGCGCGTCGGCGCGGTGGCGCCCTGCGGCCCGTCGGCCGAAGGGACGGCGTCGATCAGCACGCGCAAATCGGCCGCATGGTGCAGCCGTTTCGACGGGTCCCGCTCGAGGCAGAGGCGCAGGAGGCGCACGAGGCCTCCCGGTGTAGACGAAGGCACGCGCGACCACTCGATGTCCTGCCGCAGCACGGCGGCGAGCGTGTCCGAGACGGTGTCGCTGGCGAACAACGGCCGGCCGGTGAGCATCTCGAAGAGGATGACGCCGAAGGCCCAGATATCAACGCGGCCGTCCACCGCCCGTCCACGCGCCTGTTCAGGCGCCATGTAGGCCGCGGTGCCGAGGATCATGCCCCCCATCGTGAGCGCGGCGGGGCTCGCCATCGTGGGCGAGCTCAGCGACTCCGTCGCACCTGCCGCACCGGTCGCACCTGCTTTTGCCAGCCCGAAATCGAGCACCTTCACCGTGCCGTCGGCGCGCACCTTGACGTTGGCGGGCTTGAGATCGCGGTGAATGATGCCCGCCTCGTGCGCGGCGGCGAGCGCGTCGGCAATCTGTCGGGCGATCGGCAGCGCCTCGTCTGGCGCAAGAGCCCCGCGCGCAATCTTGTCCGAGAGATCCTCGCCCTCGACCAGCTCCATCACGAGCGCGCGAACCGCCGGCTGTCCGGCGCCCGCTGACGCGTCCTCTTCGAGTCCATGAATCTGCGCGATGTGGGGATGGTTGAGCGACGCGAGCGTGCGCGCCTCGCGCTCGAAACGCGCGAGGCGGTCGGGGTCGGCCGCGAACGCCTCGGGCAGGACCTTCAGCGCGACGTCGCGCCCGAGCGTGGTGTCGTGGGCGCGTGAGACCTCGCCCCTGCCGCCAGTGCCGACCCGTTCGAGGACTCGATATGGGCCAATCGTTTCGCGGATCATCGATCGAGTCCCTCAGGGTCGCCCTGAGCTCGTCGAAGGGCGAGCGTAGCGGTGATGTCGTACGGACCGAGACGGCTGGCGACCGACAGGGCCATGGCGGCCGATTATAGGCTGAAGACCGCAGCGCTCGTCAGGGCCGGCTCGATGCCGGCTCGATGCCGGCTCGATGTCGGCTCGAGCCGGCGCGTTCATCACGCGGGCGCCCGGGTGAGCCGAGCCCAGCAATCGTGTGATCTCCGCGCCCGGGCGCGCCTCGGTCAGGACGTCGCGATCTTGAACCGGCAGATCCAGCCCGGATCGCTGCCCGCCCCGAGAGCGGTCAGCCCGGCGTCACAGTAGTACATGTGGCCGTCGCGGATGCACATGCCGTGCGGATCGGGGTCGGTCGCCGGCGACAGCTTGACGATCTCCAGCACGCGGCCCGACGCCGGATCGACCTTCTGAACGAGCCGGTCGCCGGCAAACAGCACCCAGAGGGCGCCGTTGTCCCAGTCCAATCCGTGGGCGCGATCGCCGCGCGCGGCGCGCATCCGCAGCACGCGAAGGTCCGTCGGATCCAGTTCCGCCACCGCCTGGATGCTCAGCGCGGTGATCCACAGCGTGCGGGTCTGCGGGACATACGTGATGCCATGCACGCCGCCGCCCCAGATCAACGGGTGTACTTTGATCGTCTTCCCCGTCGTGAGATCCGCCTGGATGACCTCGCCATAGGCCCGGTCGGTCGGCCGCGCGGGACGCCGGCCGGAGACGCCGCCGTTGGCGCCGACCCACAGATACCCGGCGCCGACGGCGAGACCGCTCGTGTTGTGCGACTCGGTCTGCACGTCGTGAAGCACCTTGCCCGTCTCCCAATCGACCTTGTAGATCCGCTCCGACACCTGGTCGCCGATCCACAGGCCGTCGGGCGTGGCCTCGAGCGCGTTCGGATGGCGATCAGGCGCTCTGAAGAGACGCTCGACCTTCGCCTGGCGCGTCGGGATGGCCGGGGGGGCCGAGGCGGGAGCGGCCTCCTGCGCCCGGCCTGTGTGTGCCGCGGCCACGAGGCCGGCGACAGCCGTGCCGATGAACTCACGACGTCTCATGTCCATACGCCCTCCAGAGGACCACGACGCCCGAACCCCGGACCCCTCATCACCTCTGATAGATCTGCGCCTCCCGCGCCCACAGTGCAAGCAAATTCATGACGTGCCCGATGTGGCCGTCGCACGTGTCGCCATTCCGCCAGCGCTCCGAAGAGCCGAAGAGCCGGAGCGGCCAGCAGCCAGGGTTTGCTTCGCCCGCTCGATCACCTCGCGGTTGCGGGCGTAGGACAGCTCCAGCGCCGAAGACCCCGCCGGCGGATACCGGTGGGTTCGGTACACGGGATACGCTTCGGTCCTGAGGTGCGCCAGCATCTGATGTCCGCTGCGCACCTCGCGCTCGTGTCTGAGCGCCGTGATGTCAATCGGCGCCACCACGATGCGCTCGCCCGGGCCGGGCGAGGCTTCGGCGAGGATTCGTCCATCGAAGTCCACCACCATGCTGCCACCCGGCCACGAGTAGGGCGGATAGTGTCTCAGCGAGGCGCCCTGGTTGGCGGCGACGACAAACGCCGTGTTCTCGAGCGCGCGGCAGCGGTTGACGAGCGACCACCAGTTCATCGGCTCGGTCGCACCCCACGGGTCCATGTAGGCTGACACGCGGATGAGCACCTCGGCCCCATTGGCCGCCAGCTGGCGCAGGGCTTCTGGAAACAGCCAGTCGTAACAGATGGCGCACCCGAGTCGCCCGATCGGCGTGTCGACCACCGGAAAGAACGGCTCATCGTAGCCGGGGAGATCGTGAGGGCTCGCCTGCACTTCGTAGGGGATCCACGGATTGATCTTGCGGTACTTCGACAAGATTCCGCGTGGGCCGATGAGGCACGTCGTGTTGAAAGCGACGCCAGGCCACCGCGGATCGGCCTCGATCATCGTCCCGCTCTGGAGGTAGATGTCGTACTCGGCGGCCTTTCGCGTGAGCGCCTCCGTGTGCTCGTTCGGAATCGGCACGGCGAGCTTGTCGAGCAGCTCGGCGG
>JBQTIE010000188.1:0-3112 GCA_052389315.1 Acidobacteriota bacterium | reverse complement strand
CTGACCTGGATGCACGCCGCCGAGCGCGTCGTCGTCGATGATTATCTGTTGGCGATCGATCACACCGAGGCGCGTCTCGTGGAGTTGGATGCGCGCTTGGCCGAGATGGCGGAGACGGAACCGTATCAGCGAGGGGCCGCCTCGGACCGTCGAGTGTGTCAGGTAGGCTCCGCCTGGCTAGTGTCCCGGCCCAGTGATTCGCGACATGATTCGCGGGTGGCGCATCCCGCCTCGCGGCGTTGCTCGTCGTTCAGATATGCCCAATATCCTCGCTCCTCGCGCCTTGCGATCCGGGCGCGGCGCTCCGCGACTTCTGCCACGAATCACTGGGCCGGGACACTAGCGCAGTGTTGGCCTCGAGGGTCGGTACACCGCGAGGGCGATCCCGTCTCCACGCGCAACGCGCCACGAAGGAGCCGAGGGGCGGAAGTGACACCTCGCACGGCGCCAGCGGAGGTAAGATGTGCCCGTCACTCGATCGCCCGCGGTCGCGGCCGGGGGCACACGTTCACGACTGTATCCGGGAGAGACCTGACATGAGAGGGGCCATCATCGCGAGCGCGGCCGTCGCCGCCATCCTGACCGCCGGCGCGGCCGCCTGCACCCGCGCCACCGACGCGCAGTCGGGCGGCGCGCCGGTGCCTTACAAGGTGGGCACATTCGAGCGAGGCGGCCAGCCGTTGGTCGGCCTCGTCCTCCGCGACACGCAGGTCGTCGACATCGCGGCGGCGAACACGGCCTTCGAGGCAGCCAACGCCTCGGCGCCGCGACTCACGCCGCCGAGCGACATGAAGGATCTCATCGCGCGCTACGACGCCGAGTGGAAGGGACGCCTGGCGTCGATCGCGCGCGTCGTCGCCTCGGCGGCCAACCCACCCGCCTACGCCCACGCGCTCGACACGCTGAAGATCCTGCCGCCCATGCGCCCGTCGCTCATCCTGAACGCCGGCGGCAATTACGTGGAGCATTCCGAGGGCATCGCGGCGCAGCAGCGCCGCGCCGGGGCCGCGCCGGCACCGGCCTCGCCGGCCGTCACCGCGCCCGGCATCTGGGAGCGCAAGGACGGCGACACGCGGGACAACCCGTACCTCTTCCAGAAGTCGCCCACCGTGGTCACCGGCGCCACCGATCCGATCGTGATGCCGCGCGGCCGTACCAACATCGACTTCGAGTGCGAGTTCGCCGTCGTCATCGGCACGCGCGCCAAGTACGTCCCGATCGCCAATGCCCTCGATCACATCTTCGGCTACACCATCGAGATTGACGTGTCCGATCGCGGCGGCCGTGGCGACCGGAAGATGGGCGGATCCGACTGGCTCGTGGGCAAGAACCACGACACCTTCGGCCCGCTGGGCCCGTTCATCGTCCCGAAGGAGTTCATGCCGGACCCGATGAACACGCGCCACACCTTCACGTTGAACGACCAGGTGATGCAGGACTCCAACACGAGCCGCATGAGCCACAACATCTTCGAGCTGCTGCATTACGCCTCGAACATCCTGACGCTCAGCCCGGGCGACGTGATTGCCGGTGGGAGCCCCGCGGGCACCAACATCGAGCGCGCCGAGCCGCGATGGATGCGCGCGGGCGACACGGCGCGGTGCGCCATCGAGGGGATCGGCGTGCAGACCCACGCCGTCATCGCCGAGGGCGCGCAGACGACACAGTAACTGAACTGGAGGCCGCGGTGTTTCCGACGCCGCGGCCGAGGTCAGGAAGGTCGCGACGACGCGGCGCGCGGAGTGACCCGCCACGCCTCACGACACCGTTGGACCGAACAACACCCCCGCCATGAACGCCATCGCCAGGACCATCCCCGCAGCGATGGCGCAGACCGCCAGGGCCCGGAACGTGCTCTGGTAATCGAGGGCGTGTCGAACCCCGGTGACCATCGCGGCGAACATCCAGACCCAGGTCACCGCAAAGACCGGTATCGTCATCAGGGGGAAAATCGCGAAGATCTGCAGCAGGCCTGGCGCGGCGGCAAAGCCGGTCGTTCGCAGCAGCTCGCCGACGCTCGACTTGGTGTCCCGACCAGGGAGGATCCGCGTGCCGACGTGGAACACCATGACCGCCCAGGCGATCCAGGTCGCCAGGGCGATGAAGCTGAAGATGACGAAGGTCCGCGGTGCGGCTCCGTATCTGCCTCCCGCGCCGAAGCCGGCCGCCAGGCTCGCCAGCAGCACCGCCGCAGCGGCCTGTGGCGTCACCGAGCGGTCCGCTTCGATGCCTTCGTACATCGCACGGTCGAGCATGGCGGCGCCGATCAGGCGGTAGAAGAACAAGGTCATCGGCCGACCTGGCTAGCGTACGCTCTTGTGCGGGCGGACGCAAAAGGCGCGGCGGCAGGTCACCGCGTGTCCACGTCGAACACGTACAGCGTGGACGTACCGTCTTCGGGAAGGAAGTAGGCGCGGAGGCCCGTGGCCGTTGTCTCGAACCACGACGGGTTCTGGGTCATCGCGAGGCCGGTGGCGGTCCAGCGCGGCAGCGGCACCTGATGAACGGGACGCTCGGCCCCGTCCGCGAGGTCGATCAGATCGATCCCGCCAAGGCGGAACGGCGCGGCACCGGGCGCCTGGCGAAGCTCGGTGACGCCGGTGCAGAGCATGCGGCGAGCGCCGACGTACTGGCAGTCCTGATAGTCGATGTAGTGCGACGGGTTGAGCGTGCGGAGTCGATCCGGAGGCGCATCGGCACCGGTCACCTTGCCGGAGGCGTCCAGGGTCCAGCGGTAGAACCACCGCGAGCCCCAGCTCACCGCGTGCAGCGTGTGGTCGTCCGCGTTGTGGACAATCGCGCCGATGTGGTCGGCCACTCGCATCACTTCGGTCGCGGTCATCGTCCCGGGATCGACACGGTAGACAATCGAGCGGCTGTTCGGCCGGTATTCGGCCACGGACACCCAGATGGCCGTCCCGTCGTAGTCAATCCCGCCCGGGTGATAGATCCCGCCCTCACCCAGCGTGAGATCGGCCAGCAGCCGTCCGCTGGCACCGTCGATCTTGAACAGGTGGCCGACGCCTTCGCCGGCGTCGCGGTCGTGCCGCGCGTCGGGCTGCGGTCCCCGTCTGGTCGGGAGGCGCACCTCCACCGACGAGACGAACAGCGT
>JBQTIE010000187.1:0-2958 GCA_052389315.1 Acidobacteriota bacterium | reverse complement strand
CCCAGACGATGGGCCCGGCCAGGACGGTGGGCCCGACGGAATGGAGTTGGAACTCGAACGAGGTGACCACGCCGAAGTTGCCGCCGCCGCCGCGCAGCGCCCAGAACAGGTCGGGGTGCTCGTCTTCGGACGCCCGAAGCCGCTCGCCCTCGGCCGACACGACCTCGACGGCGAGGAGGTTGTCGACCGTGAGGCCATGTTTGCGCATCAGCCAGCCGATGCCGCCGCCGAGGGTGAGCCCGGCGACTCCCGTGTGGCTCACGATTCCGCCTGTGGTGGCCAGACCGTATGGCTGCGTCTCGCGGTCGACGTCGCCCCACAGCGCACCACGCTGCACCCAGGCGGTGCGGCCGGCGGGATCGACCCGCACGGCCCGCATCGCCGAGAGGTCGAGGACGATCCCGTCGTCGCACACGGCGGTGCCCGCCACGTTGTGGCCTCCGCCCCGTATGGCGATCTCCAGGTCCTGGTCGCGGGCGAAACGCACGGCCGCGGCCACGTCGGCGGTGCCGATGCATCGAGCGATCAGGCGCGGGCGCCGGTCGATGGCACCGTTCCAGACCACCCGGGCGGTGTCGTAGTCCGCGTCGCCGGCGGTGATCAGCCGGCCTCGGAACCCGGCGATCTCCACGGCGGTCGGCTCCGTGCTCCCGTGGCCGACTCCTGCGGTCGTCGGTGTCGTCATGGTGTCCTCCTCTCTTGACGGCTACATCGAACCACCGTGCAGCGCGGCGGTAAAGTCTAGAATCTGGACTTCCCAACGGAAGGCGGTCGCGTCACACTGGGGTCGTGAGAAGGTACGGCCAGTACTGCCCCATCGCCCGTGGCGCCGAGATCTTCGCCGAGCGTTGGACGCCGCTGATCATCCGCAACCTGTACCTGGGCTGCGGAGGCTTCAGTGAGATCCTGGCGGGCGCGCCCGGGCTCTCCCGGACCTTGCTCTCACAGCGGCTCAAGCAGCTCGAACGGCTCGGTGTCGTGGAGTCGGCACCCAAGCCCGACAGGCGCGGGCACCACTACGAGCTCACGTCGGCGGGCCACGACCTCTTCACGGTCTGCCGGTCGCTCGGCGAGTGGGGTGCGCGCTGGCTCGAGATCGCCCCCGAGCACCTCGATCCCTTTGTGGCCCTGTGGTCGATGTGCCACGCGCTTCGCCGAGACCGGCTCCCGGATCGACGCGTCGTCATTCGCTTCGACTTCACGGGCCGCCCGCGCCGCGAGCGCTATTGGCTGCTGATCGAGCTCGGGGACACCGACATCTGCAAGACGTACCCCGGCCTTGACGAGGACCTCTATATCACGGCTGACGCCGAAGCCTTCGTCAAGTGGCACGCCGGCCAGCTCAGCTGGGCCCAAGCCACCCGCGAGGGCCGCATCCAACTCGACGGCCTCCCGTCGCTGGTCGGAGCCTTTCCCACCTGGAACGCCCGGAGCAGTTTCGCCCACATCAGGCCCGTCTCCCGCACCGCCGCGAGCCCCGCCGGCTGACATCCTCGATGCGGTGTCTCACGGTGCACCGCTGAAGGCCCGCGTGTGAACCCGTTCGCGCGCTCGACCGGGGCCGCCATGATTCGGCCCAGGAGACGTCCCGGACAACACCACCACGTTCTATGGCCGGAGGAAGGCCGGGCGCGTGGGGCCGGACGACCCGTCGAAGGCGCACTACTCGTGTCTTGCAGGGGCGGGCGCGTTTCTCTCCACGCCGTCGGATCTGGCGCGGTTCGGATCCGCGATGCTGACGCCCGGGTTTTTGAAGGGCGAGACCATCGCCACGATGCAGGCGCCGCTCCGGCTCGAATCCGGACAGCCGACCATTTACGCGCTCGGCTGGAAGGTTGAGCGCGTCCCGAGTGCCGGCCAGCCTGCGCGCCTGGTCGGTCACCGGGGCACTCCGATGGGCGGCGCCGTCTCGATCCTGACGTTCCCGGATCACGTCGTGGTGGTTGCCGCCGCATCGAATGTCGGGGTCACTGGCATCGATCCCTTCGCGCAGAGGCCCGCCGAGGTGTTCGTGGTCAGGGGCCGCGGCGTTTGACGCGGCAGAGGGCAGCTGAATTCTAGCTAGCATCGGGCATCCTGGATGACGCCAGAGCCGACGTTTCCCGAGTGGTGGGATTGGGAGCTGTCGTTCACCGCTCACGGCGAGCTGCGCATGGAGCAGCGTGGCGTGACGGAAGTCGACGTCCGCGCTATGCTGGACCGAGCAGCGCGATATGAACCGAGCGTTGTCGAGGGCCTCTTCATGATTCACACTACCCACCAGCAGCGTCCCTGGATCGTGATCGTTGAGCCCGATGTGGACAGCAAGCTGCTGGTCGTCGTGACGGTTTACGAGGTATCTGGATGACGGAACGCTCGCTGCAGGTCACCTATCGGAAAGGCCGCCCGTTTGCGGCCTATCTGCACCTCTCGCACGCAACTGGCGAGAAGAGCGTCAGGACCGTCCCGTCACCGAACGGGTTGCTCGTCGTCGACTACGCCGCGAACGGGCAGCCTATCGGCGTTGAGATCACGGCCCCGCTGGCGGTACCTCTGGAGCGTCTGAATGCGTTGCTCGCTGAGCTTGGCGAGTCGCCGCTGGCGGAACACGAGTATGGGCCGGTTCGAGCCGCCTAACTATTGACAAGGTCGTCACCCGGATCTACTCTGGTCTGACTTCGACGTGGTCGGCCTGACCACTCCTCCACATCGCCCGACGTGGAGCTGTTTTCCGATCGTCGCCCCAGGGCACGCATTCTGAAGCACCCGTAGCCTGCACCATCGTCGCTCGCACTCGCGAACCGAACCTCACGCTTCGCGATGAGGCTGAATCCGCATTCGTGCACGCCGTCGAGCACCACGTCTGGCACCTGGATTCACATCAACCGACCTCCGGGCCATCACGTGTCCAATTCTCGGGCTCGCCTCGGCCCGGTCAAGGCTCTCGCGTCGCTCGACCCGCTGCGCGGGCTGGCGGCC
>JBQTIE010000186.1:0-55604 GCA_052389315.1 Acidobacteriota bacterium | reverse complement strand
ACTTGCAGTCATGGGAACCGCCCTTCGTGCCAAGCAATTGGCGTGCCGATCCAGTCGTGGCCGCAACCCTCGGGGCGTGCCATACTGGCGCTCGCAGCCACGGAGGACTCATGCCCCTCACACGACGCGGATTCGTCCAGACCGTCGGCACGGCGACAGGCTTCGGGTGGATGGCGACCTCGGCCGTCAAGGCCCAGCATTCGGATGCACCTGAGGTCGCCGACCTCACGGTCCACCTGTCTGGCGACGGCGTCGGGCTATCGCCTCGCGGCTATACGTCGCTCCTGAACACGCTCTGCCACCGTGCCGATGTCCGCCAGGACAACTACCTGCTCGGCGGCGAGGTGGAGCGGTTCGAACAGCACTGCGCGACGCTCCTGGGCAAGGAGTCCGCGGTCTTCATGCCCTCAGGCACGCTGGCCAACCAGCTCGCGCTTCGTGCGCTCGCCGGCTCGAAGCGCCGCGTCATCGTCCCCGAGATGAGCCATGTGTACAACGACACGGGCGATGCGTGTCAGACGCTGTCGGGCCTGACGTTGATGCCGCTCGCGCCTGGTGCGGCCACCTTCACGCGCGCGGACGTGGAAAACGTGCTGGCGCGCACGGCCGGTGGACGCGTGGCGGCCGAAGTGGGCGCCATTCTCGTCGAGAGTCCCATCCGCCGATTGTCCGGCCAGATGTTCGACTGGGACGAGGCCCAGCGCATCGCGAGTTTCGCGCGGTCGCGTGGCATCGGCACACACCTCGACGGCGCGCGTCTGTTCATTGCCTCCGCCTACACCGGCATCTCCCCCGCTCAGTACGCGGCGCCCTTCGACACGGTGTACGTCTCGCTCTGGAAATGCTTCAACAGCGGGATCGGCGCGATCCTGGCCGGCCCGAGACGGGCCCTCGACGGCATGTTCCACGTGCGCCGCATGTTCGGGGGCAACCTCGCGACGGGATGGCAGGCGGCGCTGGTCGCGCGGCACTACCTGGACGGATATGTGGACCGGTTGACGCGCGCGGTGCGTGAGTCGGAGACCTTCTATGCGGCGGTTTCACGGCTGCCCCGGGTGAAGGTCGAGCGCATTCCGCAGGGCACCAATATCGCCCGGCTCACGCTCACGGGCGTGGACACCGGCGCGGTGGCGAGGCGACTGGCCGCGCGCGGCATCCGGCTTGGCGGCGCCTCGCCAGCCGGCGTGGTCGCGGTGGCGGTGAACGAAACATGGAACCGCTCCTCGGGTGCAGAACTCGCCAGGGCCGTCGAGGCAAGCCTTGGCTGATGGGCTCACGGGGCCACGCTCGCCCCAGCGGGGAACAGGGGTATACTAACCAGCCAAGGGCTGCCCTTGATATCCCGTTTCGCCCCGGAAGCCCTTGGCTGGTTCGCGTTGTCGTCTTGGCGCGCTCCGCGCGCCAGACCGTTATGCGGTTCCACAACGGGTACAAAATCCTCGTTCGGAGCCGGATAACGGTCTGACAGCCGTTATTCAGGCCAAAAACGCGGCCCTGGCGCGATTCGTGCGCGAGCGGAGTGGAATGAAACACGCGGTCACGATGCTGTTCAGCGCCGTGCTGCTCGTCGCGGCATTTCCCACAGCCCCGACGTACGCCAGTCGTCCACAGGGTTCAGGACAGGGCACCCCGGCTCGAGAGGCCTTGCCGACGGCGTCGCACGAGTCGCTGATCACCACTTACTGCGTGACGTGCCACAACGACGCACGGAAGACGGGGGGCTTGTCGCTGGCGACCTTCGACGTCTCACAACCCGAGCAGACCCCCGCCGTCAGCGAAAAAGTCATTCGAAAGCTCACGCTGGGGATGATGCCTCCCGCGGGCGCCAGGCGCCCGGCGGCCGCGACGCTGAAGGAGTTGGTGACGGCTTTGGAGACGCGGATCGATGCCGCCGCGGCCAGAAATCCCAATCCGGGATGGCGGCCGTTCCAGCGCCTGACGCGCACGGAGTACGCGCGAGCGGTGCGGGAACTGCTCGACCTCGACGTGGACGTCACCGCCTTTCTCCCGGCTGACACCGTGAGCCACGGCTTCGACAACATCGCCGATGTGCAAGGGTTCTCGCCGGCGCTGTTCGAAGGTTACCTGCGAGCGGCCCGGCAGGTGAGCCGTCTGGCGCTGGGCGATCCCGCTGCGTCACCGACCTCCGCCACCTATACGGTGCCGACCTTCGAATCGCAGTTGCGTCACGTCGAAGGCACCCCATTCGGTGCCAGGGGGGGCGTCGCCGTCGAACACGTGTTTCCGGCCGACGGCACCTACGTGTTCAAAGTCGTGCTCGTCCGCACCGTGTCGGGAGAACTCTTCGGCAATACGGCCATCGCGGTCACCGGCCGGAACGAGCCGCTCGACATTCTGATCAACGGCGACCGTGTCGCGGTGCTGGAAGTGCACTCGGGCATGAGCGAGGCCGACGAGAAGCCGATGACGGTCGAGACGCCGCCCATTCACGTCAAGGCCGGGCCCCAGCGCATTGCGGCGACGTTCCGCCAGCACTTTGCCGGACCCGTGGACGACCTGATGGCGCCAATCGATCACTCGCTGATCGACACACGCATCGGCACGGGGTTCGGGATTACGACCGGTCCGCACGTCCGCGACCTGACCATTGCCGGACCTCTCCAGGTGACGGGCATCTCCGAGACGCCCTCCCGGCGTCGGGTGTTCACGTGCCGCCCCACGCGCGCGAGCGAAGAGACGACCTGCGCCCAGCAGATCATCCGGCGTCTCGCCTCGCAGGCCTACCGCGGTCCTGTAAGCGCGCCCGATTTCGACGACCTGATGCGCTTCTACGCCGAGGGCCGCAAGGGCGGTGACTTCGAATCGGGAGTCCGCCTGGCGGTGCAGGGCATGCTGGCCCACCCGCGTTTCGTATTCCGCGCCGAGCGCGTGCCGACGGGCCTCGAGACGTCGCCTTCCCACCTCGTCAGCGACGTCGAGTTGGCTTCTCGCCTCTCGTTCTTCCTCTGGGGTACGGTCCCCGACGCCGAGCTCGTCAAGGTGGCCATGCAGGGCACGCTGGGCACGCAAGCCGGGCTCGAGCGCCAGGTGAGGCGCATGGTCGCCGACCGCCGGGCCGACGCGTTGTCACAGCGCTTCGCGGCCCAGTGGCTCCGCCTGCAGGACGTCGACAAGATTCGTCCCGATGGACTGCGGTACCCGTATTGGGACCGCTCCCTCTCGGACGCCTTCCGGCGGGAGACCGAGCTCTTCTTCGACAGCCTGGTGCGCGAGGATCGCAGCGTGCTCGAGCTGCTGACGGCCGACTATTCGTTCGCGAACGAACGCCTGGCGCGTCATTACGGCATTCCGAACGTGACCGGCACCGAGTTCCGCCGCGTGACGTTGCCCGAGACGCGCCGCGGCATTCTCGGGCAGGGAAGCTTCCTGCTCTCCACCTCGGTCGCGGATCGCACCTCTCCCGTGCAGCGCGGGAAGTGGGTGATGCAGGTCCTGCTGGGATCGCCTCCGCCCCCGCCGCCGCCCAACGTGCCGCTGCTCGAGGAGACGCGCGCGGCCGAAGGCTCGCGCACGCTGTCGGTCCGCGAGCGCATGGAGGAACATCGGCGCAACCCGGCGTGCACGTCGTGCCATCGCGTCATCGATCCGTTGGGGCTCGCGTTGGAGAACTTCGACGTGACGGGACGCTGGCGCGACCACGACGGCGGGCTGCCGGTCGACGCGAGCGGCGAGCTCTACGACGGCAGGCGCATCGACGGTCCCGCCGGGCTGCGAGAGGCGTTGCTCGCCTATCAGGACGCCCTGCTGCTGACCTTCACCGAGAATCTCATGACCTACGCGCTGGGCCGTCACGTCGAGCACTACGACATGCCCGCCATCCGCGGCATCATTCGCAACGCGCGGGCCAACGGTCATCGGACGTCGGCGTACATCCTGGGCGTGGTGGAAAGCCGCGCGTTTCGTATGAGCCGGCCGTCCCTTTCGGAGACGACGGTGGTGGGCGCGCCCTAACGGGCGCCGGATTTCGAGGAGCCACGATGTTCATCAGCAAACAGCACTTGTCGAGACGGACGGTCCTGCGAGGGATGGGCGTGAGCCTGGCGTTGCCGGTGCTGGATGCGATGCTGCCGGCCGGCACGGCGTGGGCGAAAGCCCTCCCGAAGGGGCGAAGCCGCCTGGTCTGCATCGAGGTCGCCCACGGCGCGGCCGGCGCGGCCGCCTACGGCAGCAGGATGCACATGTGGTCGCCGGCCGCCACCGGGCGTCAGTTCGACCTCACCCCGACGGCCCTCTCGCCGTTGGAGGCCAATCGGGAGCACATCACAATCGTCAGTAACACTGACGTGCGAAATGCCGAAGCCTTCAACCCGCAGGAAGTGGGCGGCGATCACTTCCGATCGAGCGCCGTGTTTCTGACGCAGTCGCATCCGAAGCAGACTCAGGGCTCGGACCTGAGGGCCGGCACGTCCATCGATCAGATCTACGCGCAGCGCTTCGGGCAGGACACACCGATTCCGTCGATGCAACTCTGCATCGAGCAGGTGGATCAGGCGGGCGGATGCGAATACGGCTACTCGTGCGCCTACACCGACTCGATCAGCTGGGCCACGCCGTCCGAACCGTTGCCGATGATCCGCGACCCGCGCGCCGTGTTCGATCAGCTGTTCGGGGGCGGTGCCACCGCGGAGGAGCGCGAGCGGCGTCGGCGCGAAGACCGCAGCATCATCGATGCAATTACCGGCGCGGTGACGCGTCTGAAGAACGAACTCGGGGCCGCCGACCGAGCACGCCTCTCGAACTACCTGGACGACGTGCGTGAAATCGAGCGGCGTATCCAGCGCATCGAAGCCCAGAACGCCAGCGGCGAACCGCGCGAGCTGCCGGGGGCGCCGGTTGGGGTCCCCGATTCCTTCGACGACCACGTCAAACTGATGTTCGATCTCCAGGCGCTCGCCTTCACCTCCAACCTGACCCGCACGTTTGCCTTCAAGCTCTCGCGCGACGTGTCAGGCCGCGTCTTCAAGGAGGCTGGCGTGTCCACGGGCTTCCACAACGCCTCGCATCACAACGAGCGTGAGGACCGCATCCGGGAGTTCGCGAGGATCAACCGCTATCACGTCGGCCTGGTGCCCTACTTCCTGGAGAAGCTGAAGGCGGCCCAGGATGAGGAAGGCAGCGTGCTCGATAACACGCTCATCTTCTACGGGTCTCCGATGGGCAACCCCAACGTGCACAACCACAAGCGATGCCCGCTCTTCTTCGCGGGCCACGCCGGAGGCCGGCTCAAGGGCGGGCTGCACATCAAGGCCGGCGACGGAACGCCGATGGCCAACGCGTTTCTGACGGCGATGCACATGCTGGGCCTCGACGACATGCCCGCCTTCGGCGACAGCACCGGCGAGTTGGATCTCAACGCGGCGGTCGACACGACTGCCGCGGAGGAGTAGATCAATGGGTCGCAGGTCCAGGGCCGTTCGGGTCCGCCGCGTGGCGGCAGTGGTGGTGGTCGCGATGTGCGCGTGGTCCGCGCCGCCGTCGGCCCAGCAGCGCAGCGTCGCCGACGCGGCAAGGGCTGGCGACCGTGCTGCCGCGCGCGAGCGGCTGTCGCAGGGCGCCGATGTCAACGCCGTGCAGGGCGACGGGCTCACCGCGCTGCACTGGGCGGCCCTCAGCGGCGATTCAGAGCTCGCCACGATGCTCATCGTCGCCGGCGCCAACCTGCGGGCCCAGACGCGGTTTGGCGCGTATACCCCGCTCCATGTCGCCTCTGAAGCAGGCCGCGCCGACCTCGTTCGCCTGCTGGTCCGGGCTGGTGCCGACATCCACGCCGTCACCGCCACCGGTGCCACCGCGCTCATGCTGGCGGCCGGGGCCGGCGACACCGCCTCCATCGCCACGCTCGTGGAGGCCGGCGCCGATGTGAACGCCAAAGAGACCGCTCGCGGCCATACGGCGCTGATGTTCGCGGCCGCCGCCAATCGCGTCGAGGCCGTCACGCAGCTCCTCAGCGCAAAGGCCGACCCGACGATCGGGACGACGACAACCGACCTGTCGGCGCTCAGCCGGGCCGGAGAGAATCCCGATGGCAGAAACCTGCCGACGCGAACGGAGGGCCGATCGGGCGGCGGCAGTGCGCCGGCGCCCGCCGCTCGTGTGCGGATGCCGGGCGTCGACCGGCCATTCTTCTTCAACGAGCTCGTCCACACCCAGGGGGGCATGACGCCCCTGCTATTCGCCGCGCGGCAGGGCCACGCAGGGGTCGTCGCTGCGCTTCTCGCTGCCGGCGTCGACGTCAACCAGGCCAAGGGCGGCGACGAGACCACGCCGCTGCTGATCGCCACCATCAACGGGCACTACGACCTCGCAAAGACCTTGCTCGACCACGGCGCCGATCCCAACCGCGCCGCCGAGAACGGTGTGACGCCCCTCTACGCCGCCATCAACCTGCAGTGGGTGCAGGAGTCGGGCTACCCGCAGCCGTGGGCGCACTTCGACCAGAAGCTCAGCTACCTCCAATACATGAAGGCGCTGCTCGACAAGGGGGCTGACCCCAATGTGCGCCTCACGAAGAAGATCTGGTACTCCGGCTACAACTTCGACCAGTCCGACGTGGATGAAGTGGGCTCGACCCCGTTCTGGCGCGCGGCCTACGGCGCCGACGTGGACGCCATGACGCTGCTCGTTCGCTACGGCGCCGACCCGAACATCCCCACCTCGAAGCCCGCCACGCCCGTCCGCGAGGGCGGATACCCCGGCCCCGCAAATGTGTCGGGCCTGGCGCCCGTTCCGGTCGGCGGGCCGGGTCTTTATCCGCTGCACGCGGCCTCGGGCGCCGGCTACGGCCAGGGGTTTGCGGCCAACACGCACCGCTACGCGCCAGCCGGCATGCTCGCGGCCGTCAGGTACCTCGTCGAAGAGGTGGGGGCCGACCTCAACCAGCGCGACGAAGAGGGCAACACCGCCCTGCACAACGCCGCCGCCCGTGGCGACAACGAGATGATCCTGTATCTGGTTTCGAGGGGCGCCGATGTCATGGCCGTCAATCGCGCTGGCCAGACGACAGTGGACATGGCGAACGGCCCCGTGCAGCGCACGCAGCCCTTCCCGGAGACCATCGCGCTGCTCGAGAAGTTCGGAGCCAAGAACAACCACAAGTGCGTCTCCTGCTGACTCGGCCCCACACCCTGCCGCCTCCGTCTACAATGCGCGCATGCAGTCACGTGCATCGTCCACCATCGGGTTGCTCATCTTCGTCGTCTCAGCCATCGCCGAGCCGGCCCTGGCGCAGGGCTCGTTCTCGCTTGGCGGGGTGACGGCAGCTCCGGGAACCCTCGCGATGGGCACCCTGCGGGTGCCGGCGCGCGGCGCCGACCAAGGCACCGAGATCCCGTTCTCCATTCTTCACGGCACGGCGCCCGGCCCCGTCCTGGCCCTGGTCGCCGGCACGCACGGGATGGAATACACGCCCATCCTCGCGCTTCAACGGCTCCGAACCACTATCGACCCGGCGACGCTGGCGGGAACCATCCTGCTCGTCCACGTCGCCAACATGCCGTCGTTCCTCGGCCGTACGATCTATTACTCACCGGCGGACGGGAAGAACCTGAATCGGGTATTCCCAGGCAAGGCCGACGGGACCCTATCGGAGCGGATCGCCGACGTGTCGCGGGAGGTCATCGACCGGGCGACCCACGTGATCGACATTCATTGCGGAGATGGCAACGAGTCGCTGAGCCCCTATGTCTACTGGATCACGACCGGAGCGCCGGCGGTGGCGGACGCCGGACGCCGGCTGGCGCTCGCGTCAGGCTTCGAAGTGATCGTGATCGATCGCGGCCGGCCGACCGATCCCGCCGCGTCGGTGTATCTGTCGAATACGGCGATTCTGCGCGGCAAACCGGCGCTGACGGTCGAATCCGGATATCTGGGGATGACAGACGAGGAGTCGATTGCCCGAATCGAGCGCGCCGTTGCCGGCTGGCTGCTCGAGTTGGGAATGGCGGCGGGATGGCCCTCACCGCCTGGCCCGCGGGTCTGGATCGAGCGCAGCGAAGTGGTCACCAGCGCGGCGACCGGGCTCTTCACGGCGCATGTCGAACGCGGGCACCCGGTGGCCGAGGGGACGCTGATCGGGCGCATCTCCGACTTCCATGGCCTGGTGATTCAGGACGTGCGCGCGCCGTTTGCGGGAATCGTCTTGTACGTGCTCGGAACCCCGCCGATCGCGCGGGGCGAACCGGTGGCCTTCATCGGCCAGCCGCGGCGCTGAGCGCCGCGGCCCGGTGCCTCAGCCCGGCGGACGACGGTCGAGCGGCTTGAGCGCCAGCGTCCAACTCAAGGGCAGTGACTGAGGCGAGTAGCAGATCTTGTCGTCGCACGCCTGATACTCGAGCCGCCCGGAGATGGTGAGGCTCGTCTGAGAGGCGAGCTGCTGTTGCACGTCCTGGGTAGCCAGGATCGTGACGTCTTGAACGAGGCGGAACGGCTGCTCGTACACTTCGACGCGTTCGTCGAGCGGCTTGAAATGATAGATCTGCGATGGCGGGTACGCTGCGGGATGCGCTCGCAGCCAGGCCTGCGGCGTGAGCGTGACCCGCACGACCTGATAGCTGTGCTTCCCGGGCGCATAGACATGCATGCCTCGCCGAGGCGTCACGTCGAACACGAGCGAGACGCGCTCGCCAGGGGCCACCATGTGATCGCTGGGCGCCGCCGTCACGGTGAGGTGCGCCGTTTCTGCCGTCATCGGCGGCCCGAAGGGTGTGGCACCCTGCGCCACGAGAATTCGGGCGACGGTGTTGCGTTCCTGGTAGGCCTCTTCGAAGTGTCTCGACTGCACGACACCCTTGCGATCGAGAATGAACGTGCCCGGGAACGGAATGCCGTAGGTGCGCGTGCCAGGCTCCACCGTCGTGTTGAGCAGGCCGTACCGCTTGATGATCGCGGAGCCCGGGTCGGAAATCAGCGGAAACGTGATGCCGCGCGACTCACTGAACTTCTTCAGCGTGTCCACGGGATCGTAGCTGATCGCCGCCAGGCCCAGCCCCTGGCGCTCGAGGTCCTTCACGCGGCCTTGCAGCTCCACGAGCTGCGTTTTGCAGTAGGGTCACCAATCCGCCGAACGATAGAAGACCAGCATCGTGCCCTTCGCGCCGGCGACCGACGGCAGCGTTTGGGTGCGGCCAAACTGGTCCGTGCCGGAAAAGTCAGGCACCTGGGCCCCGACGGGAGGCCCGAGCGTGGCGGCGTCTGGTTGCTGGCCGGTCGCCACGGCACCGAGCGCCAGCACGAGAAACAGGAGCCAAACGGATCGAGTCATCGGTCTCCATTCCATGCTGCTCGATGATGCGACGGGCGGGCCGGCCCGGTTACAGGCCAGGCCGCCCGCGCACGCTCCCACCGTCCGGCCGAGGCGAGGCGATCCTTCGCCGTCGGCTCGGACGTGAACTGACGGCGATCACCGGCAACACGACGGCGCGCAGCAGCTGGCCGGCACGGCCGGTTTGCTCGCCCGCACGAAAGCGCTCATGAAGCGGCCGTCGACCGTCGGAATGAGTGCAGGGTCGAGTTGGGCCGCCTCGAGAAACGCCCTCGCATCCGCTGCGCGATAGACGCGGGTCGGTTCGAGGCTGATGTCCGTGAATCCCGCCGCGCCCAGCTTCGAGCGGTACTCGGACTCCTCGAGGGCACCGGCCACGCAGCCGATCCACAGCTCCATGCTCCGACGAACCTCCTGTGGCACGTCCGTGCCGCGGACGACGACATCGGACACCGCGAAACGCCCCCCTGGCTTGAGCACGCGGAACGCCTCGGCCAGCACCCGGTCCTTGTCGGCAGAGAGATTGATGACGCAGTTGGAGATGATCACGTCAACGGAATTGTCGGGGAGCGGGATCTGCTCGATCTCGCCCTTCAGGAACTCGACGTTGTCGACGCCGGCGCGACGCTGATTCTCCCGCGCCAGGCTGAGCATGTCGTCGGTCATGTCCAGGCCGTACGCCTTGCCGCTCGGACCGACGCGACGAGCCGACAAGAGCACGTCGATGCCGCCCCCCGAGCCCAGGTCGAGCACCGTGTCGCCGGGCTTCAGCTCCGCCAAGGCCGTCGGATTTCCGCAGCCGAGCGACGCCGCGAGGGCTTCCTCGGGCAACGCGCCCGCCTCGGCGGCGTCGTAGAGGTCGGCCGTAATCGGATCGCAGCCCCCGGCGCCGCAACACCCGTCCCGCTGGCCCTCGGCCACCCGCCGCGCCACCTCACCGTACTTCTGCTGTACACGTTCCCGCACACCACTTTCGGTCGCCATGTGAGTCCTCCAAGATATGCGTATAAGCGAATATATGACATGGTAAGATATCTGTCAAGGCGAATATGTCAAATCCTTGCGGTGGCCCGGATCCGCTCGCCGCGCCCCTCTGCTGTGCCGTGCCGGCCACCCGCGTGCGAGACCCACGCGAGCTCGCGCGCCTGCACCGCGCGCTGGCGGATGAAACGCGGTTGCGGATCCTCGCGCTGCTGGCCGACGGCGAGGTGTGCGTGTGTCACGTGCAGGCGGCGCTTCGACTGCCGCAGCCGACGATTTCGCGCCACCTGGCCTACCTGCGGCGCGCCGGTCTGGTGTGGGCGCGGCGTGACGGCGTCTGGATGCACTACCGATTGGCGTCGCTACTCTCGCCGGTCATTGATCACGTCCTCGCCAGCACCCTGCATGCGCTGACGCATGCCGCGAGCACCCCGGGCGATGCCGCTCGCCTTCGCCGGGAGCGGATCGTCGGCGACTCACCGTCGGCCTGAGGACGGCCGCGGGCGGACTGGGCGTCGGCGCCAGGACGCTGTCCAAGGCGGCTCCTGTAGAATCCGGCCACATGGTCCGCTACGGCAGACTGGCCGTCCTCGTCGTCCTCTACCTCGCCATCGCCTACGTCGTGCCCCCGCCGGCTGGCGTCACCCCCCAGGGGTGGCGGTTGGTCGCGATCTTTGTCGCCGTCATCGCCGGCCAGATGATTCAACCGCTGTCGAGCGCCGCCGTCGTGCTTCTCGGCCTGGCGGCGATGGTGGCCAACGGCACGCCCATGCGCGAGGCGCTCGGGGGCTACGCCGAACCGTCCGTGTGGCTGGTGCTCGTCGCCATGATCATGGCGCGCGTCCTCATCGACACGGGCGCGGCACACCGGATCGCGCTGTTCTTCATCCGACAGTTCGGCCGGCGTTCGATCGGCGTGTCGTATGCGCTGGTGCTGACGGACATCACGCTCGCCGGCGGGGTGCCCTCCATCACCGCCCGGTCAGCCGGCATGGTCATGCCGGTCGGCAAGGCTATTGCGGAACTGTTCGAGTCTCGGCCGGGGCCAACGGCCGGCCGGCTGGGCCGTTACCTGTTCGCGTCGATGTACCAAGGCTCGGCGGTCGCGTGCGCCATGTTCCTCACCGGGCAGGCGAGCAACATCCTGGCAGCCGGCCTGGCAATCAAGCTCGTCAACGTCGAGGTCACCTGGAGCAGCTGGTTCGTGGCGGCCATCGTCCCCGGGATCGTCTCGTCGCTGGCCGTCCCGTGGATCGTCTACCGCGTGGTCCCTCCGGAGATCACGGCCACTCCGGAAGCGGCCGAGTTTGCCCGGTCGGAGCTGGCACGGCTCGGGCCCACGGACCGCCGGGCGAGCACGGCGCTTTCGGTGTTCGCCGGTGTGGGGCTGCTCTGGCTCACCTCCGGCTGGCACGGGCTCGACGTCACCTTCGTCGCCATCGCAGGCCTGGGGGTGCTGCTCCTCACCAAGACGCTCGACTGGGACCAGCTGACCAGCGAGCGTCCGGCATGGGACGTGTTCATCTGGTACGGCGGGCTGCTGAAGATGGGCGAACTGCTCAACGCGACCGGCGTCACCAAGGTCTTCGCCGAAAGCGTCGGCGGCCTGTTGGTCGGGCTACCCTGGATGACGGTGCTGCTGCTCACGCTGCTCGTCTACTTCTACGTCCACTATTTCTTTGCCAGCATCACGGCCCACGTGCTGGCCCTATTCCCTCCGTTCGTCCTGCTGCTCACCTCCGTCGGCGTGCCGCCCCTGCTGGCCGTCTACAGCCTCATGTGCCTTGCCAACCTGACCGCGGGGCTCACGCACTACGGAACGACGACCGGGCCGATCCTCTACAGCCAGAACTACGTGACGTTCGGCGAATGGTGGAGGGCCGGCCTCGTCGTCTCGGTCGCCAACCTGGCGATCTGGCTGACGCTTGGTTTCGCGTGGTGGCGATGGCTGGGGTTCTGGTAACGACCGTGGACACGGTGCCCGCGCAACGTCGAGCCTGTCTTCGCGCGCGTCCCGGCTCTCCGACTTCGCGGGTCGAGACGCGTTCGTGCTGGGGGTCAAGACGGCTCGCCTGCGAGCGCGCAAGAACTGCGCACTCGCAAGGCTGAGCCGCCCCGGTCGCTGCTCGCCGGAGGAAACAGGGGACAGACCCCCTACCCTCCCTTAAAAGTTGAACTTCAGCGCAAACTGCATGATCCGGGGGTCGTAGGTCGACGTAATGGTCCCGAACGCCGGAGAGCTTCGGTTGCCATTGGGCGCCCGGAAGTTCGACCGGTTGAACAGGTTGAAGAACTCGGCCCTGAACTCGATGCCGCTCTGCCGCCACATCACGTCGAACGTCTTCGAGGCCACGAGATCGACTTGCCAGATGGCCGGTCCGTGGACGCTGTTGCGCTCGGCGTTGCCGAAGGGGCGGCTTGGATCGGTCGGGATGACGACGTTGTCGCGATTGAACCAGTTCTGGAGATCACGCTGGCCCTTGGGGAGTATCACCTCGCCCGTGACGTTGGGCCGATAGGCATTGGCGCCGCGGAAGTCCTGCTGGATGCCCGACACTTGGAACGACGCCACCGGCGTGTAGCGAAGCGTCACACGCTCCCCGGCCAGGATGCTGTTGATCCCCGCGATCTGCCATCCACCCAGAATGGCGTTCACCACAGGGCCGGCGTCGCCGAGCAGCGCCCGACCCGTGCCTATCGGCACGTCGACGATGAAGCTGGTCGTGCTGTTGTAGGGCTGGTGATAGGCCGACAGGCCGTACTCGGCGTCGAGATCGTAGAAATCCTGGGGTGCTGGCGAGTCGCCGTTGGGGCTCTCCAGCGATCCGGCCCCGTTGTCCTTGGTCTGCGAGAGTGTCAGCGCGCTCATGAGCGTCACGGACCGGCTCATGCGCCAGTCGAATTTTGCCTGGAACGCGTGATATCGCGACTTGCCGCCGTTGAACGAGTACGTGATGTCCGCGAACTCGGGAATCGGGCGGCGATTCTGGAGTGCGATCGTCCCGGCGGCGTTGTTCGGCGTCGCCTGGTTGAAGTTGGCAAACAGCAGCATGCCGTCTGATCGATTGCCGACGTAGGCGACATCGACGAGCGCGCCGTTCCAGAGCTCACGCTGAACCGACGCGAACCAGCTCTGCACGCGTGTCGAGCGGTAGTCGCTCGGCATATAGGTGATGTTGGCGGCCAGCGGGTTGAAGCGCGACGGGTCGGTGAACCCGCCGGGATACCCGCCCTGCGTCGGCAGGAACGTCGCCTGCGCGGGCGTCTGGACGACCACGGCGTTGATGACCTGTGGGCCGTTGATGGGGAGCACGTTGGCGCCCCCTGCGCGGTGGAAGTGAACGTAGCTGACGCCGTAGCCGCCACGCAGGACCGTGTCCGGCGACACGGTGTAGGCCAGGCCGAGCCGTGGTCCAAAGTTGTTGCGATCGGGCCTCGTCGTTGCGCGAGATTCCAAGCTGCCGTCCCGGGCAAGCACCATCGTGCGGCTGACCGGATCGAAGTTCGACAGGATGTTGTCCTTCTCCACCCACGGCGTGGCGTACTCGTACCGCAGGCCGAGATTGAGCGTCAGCCGATCGTTCATCCGGAAGTCGTCTTGCAGATACGCGAAGTGCATGTTCTGCCGGAGATTCGCCACGAGGATGTTGCTCAGGGCGTAGGTCGATCGCAGGCCGAACATGAAGTCGGCGAGGTTCCACAGGTTGTTCGCGGCCAGCCCCGCCGGTCGGGTGAACTGACCGGCGTAGCTGTCGCGCCCGTAGAGCGGGTTGACGTCCTGCACTTCGGTCTGCACGTGCTGGAACTCGTAGCCGCTCTTGAACGAGTGCCGTCCCGACAACCATGTGTAATTCACCTTGGGGTTGTACACGGTCGGGTACTGCCACTGCGGGTTGGTCGCCTGCCGGCCGAGGTCCGAGAACCCCGTGATGAGCTGGGTGGGCAGTCCTCCGGCGACGCGCGGGTCGGTGGGCAAGCCCGCGATGCCGTAGACGTCGAAGGCGCCGCGTTCACCCGCCACGAGCGCCGCCGGGTCCTTTCCCGCCTCTGTGTTCGACCAGCCGAACCGCACTTCCAGCAAGGAGGTGCCCGTCGGCGTATACGTCATCCCCGCCGCGAACTGCTTGTTGCGCACGTAGGTCAAAGCATTGCCTCCGCCGCCTGAGGGCAGGGGGATGGTCGGGTCGTCGAAGATGTCGGCGTCACGCCACCCGACGCGGCCAAACAGCGACAGGCGCGGGCTGACCTGCACGTCCACTTTCCCGCCCGCCTTGTCCGTGCTGTTGGTGAATTGCTGCAGGCGCTGGAAATTGTTCGAGGCGCGCTCGTTGGTGGGCGCGGGCAGCTCGCTCAGCACCTTCCTTGCGAAGGGCGTCATCGGAATCGGGGTGCCGGCCGCATACGTCTCGCCGGTGAGCGGGTTTCTGACATCCACCGCGAGAATGCCCTGCCGCTGCGCGAGCGTCGGGACGGTGGTGCTGGCCGTCTGTCCGCGGGTCTGCCGGAAGCCTTCGAAATCCGCGAAGAAGAACGCCCGGCTCTGCACGATCGGTCCGCCCACCACGCCTCCGAATTGATCGCGCTCGAATGGCGGTTTGACGCCGTCCGGCGACCGGAACACGCCGGTGGCATTGAGCTCCGTGCGCCGCAGGAACTCCCACGCGGACCCCCGCACCTGGTTCGTGCCGCTCGCATAGGCCATGTTGATGGTCGCGCCGGCGGCCCTCCCGTACTCGGCACTCATGTTGTTGGTGACGACCTTGAACTCGGCCACCGCGTCCGGCGACGGCTGCATCACCTGGTTCGAGAACCCCTGGTTGCTCGTGCCGTAGGCGTTGTTGTCGACGCCGTCGATCAAAAAGTTGTTGAACGTGGACCGGAGACCGTTGACGTTGAACGAGGCTTCGCGCGGCGTGAAGCCGCCGGTGTTGAGCGCTGACAAGCGGACGCCTGGCGACAGCAGGGCCAGGGCGGCGTACTCCCGGCCATTCAACGGTAGGGCGCGCGTCTGCTCGCCCGTGATGACCTGGCTGCGATCGGACGAATCGGTCTGGAGGAGCACGGCGCGCGCGCTCACTTCGATCTTCTCGGTGAGCTGCCCCACCGCCATCGTCAGATCGACGCGCTGCCGCGCACCGACAGTCACCTGGACGTTGTCGACCAGAGCGATCGAGAACCCGGCCTTCTCGGCGGTGACCAGGTAGGTCCCGATCCTGACCGTGAAGAACTCGAAGTTGCCGTTCGCGTCCGAGGTGCGCTCCGAGCTGACACCCGTCCGGACGCCGGTGAGGGTCACCTTGGCGTCTGGGACGACGGCCCCTGAACTATCCCGCACCGTGCCGACGACGGTGGCGGTTTCAAACTGCGCCCGGGCCGGGGCCGACAGACCCAGGACGAGCACCATCGCAACTATCAATCTGTTCATGTGCAACCTCAGTTGGGACGCCCGACGCGTCGTCCAGAAAGCATACTGCGACTCGAAGCCGGTCGTGGTGACAGCCGTCCCAGGGATGTGCCCGGACCGCGGATGCCATGCTTCGTCGATGGGTTCGGTTCTGGCTCTGGACCCACACAGTACCTCATCCTTGCCGGGGACCACGTGTACCGGATGGATGACTCGCAGCTGCTCGATGCCCATCTCGAGCGGCGCGCCGACATCACGATCGCGGCCCTCCCCTCGACGCCCGAAGACGCGACGTCCATGGGGATCTTTACCTTCGATCGCGGCGGCCGCGTCGTGGCCTTCGAGGAAAAACCCTCGCAGGCGCGGCTCACGGAGATGAAGACGAGCCAACCCGACGGCTCAACCGTTCTGGCGATCGATCGCGACAAGCCGTTCATTGCCTCGATGGGGATTGCTGCTTCGTGCGCAACGGGATCATCATCGTCGCCAAGAACGCGACGGTCCCGCCAGGCTTCGTGCGCTAGAACGGGCGTCTCGCCCGCCCAACGGGTGATCCCCGCGGGAACGCCGTCGAGTCTGTCGCGGGGCTGGGCCGTCAATCGCCGGGGCCGATGGATCGAACGGCGCTGCCGGCGTGCGCGTGGCGAGCCCCCCCGACTCCCGGCACGCGGATGAGGAGCGCACCCGGGTGGGTCGCCACCATCACGGCATCCCGAACGACTCTTGGTTCGCCATCGACGTGAAGCAGGATCTCGCCGGCGGCATGCAGCCGCAGGCTCTCGATGGCTCGCATCGTGACGCCCCCGCCGGATCGAAGCGTTCCGCGAAACAGCGCCGGCAGCCGCCGGACGATGCCCCACATGGTCGGCGGCTCGACGATGACCAGTTCGAGCCGGCCGTCGTCCAGCCTGGCTCGCGGTGCGATGATGAGGCGGTTGCCATACTGCCGGCCGTTGGCGATTGCGATGAGCAGCGCCGCTCTCTCGAAGGGGACGCCGTGGTCGAGCGTGAAGGTGTAGGAGGCGGCGCGATACGTCCACAACGCGGCCGTTGTCAGCTGCAGGTAGGCCAGCGGGCCCCGGCGTCGAAAGCCGCGAGCCGCGAATTGCGCCGCGATCACGGCATCGACGCCGACACCCGCAATGTTGAAGAAGTAGCTGCCATCGATCTGGCCGGCATCGATGGCGCGCGAAGCGCCGTGGAGAGCGACCCGCAGCGCGGCTCGCGGCTCGAAGGGGATGCCGGCGTCGGCCGCCAGGCCATTGCCCGACCCCGCCGGGACGATCGCCATCGGAATGCCGGTGTGCACCAGCGCGCTGCCCACCTCGTTGACCGTGCCGTCCCCGCCCCACACCACGACGAGATCCACCCGTTCGCCAACAGCCTCGGCGGCAAACTGGCGCGCGTCTCCCGACTGCGTGGTGACGCGGACCAGGGGGTCGGCACCCTGCGCGCGGAGGGTGTCCTCGGCCAGCGCCGCGTCGGCCGCCACTTCGCGCGCGTGCCGGCCTCGTCCCGCCAGTGGGTTGACGATGACGACGACACGCGTCATCGCGCCATTTTGCGCAGGGCCCGAGGTGGCAGGAGCCACTTGAGCGTGCCCGGGCCGGTCGGCAGGGCGCCGTCCAGCTCGATGCAGCAGACGGCCCCCTTCTTGAACTCGACGGCGCCTCGGGCCCGGAGGTAGCGGGCGGCCAGCTCGCCGAGATCGGGTTCATGGCCGACCACGGCCAGGTGCTTGGCGCGCTTGGAGTACTTCGCCACTGCTTCGAGTACTTGAAGCATCCGGCCTCCGGGGGCCAGGGCCTCGAGGGTTTCGAGACGGGGCTTGCCGGCCACGCCCGCCACGAGCAGCTCGGCGGTGTGGCTCGCCCGCACCAACGGGCTCGTCAGGACGAGATCGAGACGCACGTCGAGGTCCTTGAGGCCTTCGACGGCCTGTTTGAATCGGGCGATGCCCTCGGTGGTGAGGGGCCGCTTGCGATCGTCAGGATAGTTCGGCCCGCCTTCGGCGGCGATCGCGTGACGGACGAGATACAGCTGGATGGTGGCGGCCATGAGGTGTGGGTGACGGAAGTCTATGCGACCTTGGGCCGAGGCAGGTCATCCGGCGCGGTCAACACGGCACACAGCCGCTCGATGGAGCGGCGCCGCCCGACGTAAGTCGCGTGCATCTGCCGACACTCTCGCTCGAGCGTGCGGACGAGGCCATCCAGCTCGCCCGCGAACCGGCGGTCGGCGGTCGCCCAGTCTGCCTGGACCTGGCGCGTGCGGTCGATCAGCATCTCGAAGTCGTGCATGCGGCCCAGGAGGTCCTGCAAGCGCTTGAGTTGGGTGATCCGTGCGGTGGCGTGCGATCGGGTCAGTTCGCGCCGAACTTCCATCGTGTAGCGGAGTTTCTTGGCGGCCACGCGCACGGCATGCAAGCGGTCCGGGAGGTACAGGGCGCCCGCGCGTGCGACGGCTGCCGCCAGCGCTCGCGCGCGACGGTCGACCTGCCGTGCGGCCTCGTCGAGCGTCGAGGCGGCCGACGTCGTCTCCCGGCCCGAGCCCACCTGTGTGAGGCGGTCGCTCAGCCGATCGACCGCCAGGGGTGAGATCACGGCGAGCATACGCCGCCGCGATTCAAGCCGTTCGCGCACGATGCGCTGTCTCACGCGGGCCAGCGCACGCGGCGGGACGATGTGCCGCGGTGCGAGTTCGTCGAGATGGGCCAGCGCCACGTCGAGCTCGCGGACCGGACCCAGAGCCCTGGTCATCGTGCGCAGCTGGCGGCGGACCCGCTCCACCACGGCAGAATCGACCGAGGCGCGAAGCACCGGGAGGGCCCCGCGGAGCCGGCGGCTCGCGACGCGCGCCTGATGCACCGATCGCGTATCGCCGGCTTGGGCCGCCGGCATCGCGTCGACGAGCGTCGTCAGGCGCTGCCTGAGGAGCAGGAGCAAGGCGGCGCGATGGTCCATGCTAGGATGAGCCCCGCCTCGATTATACCGCCCACCATTCATGCGCCTCGCCGCCATCGACATCGGAACCAACTCCGTGCACATGATCGTCGTGCGCGTACGCCCCGATCTGTCCTTCGAGGTCATCGATCGAGAAAAAGAGATGGTCCGCCTCGGCGCCGGCGGGCTGGGTGGAAAAAAGCTCACCGACGAGGCGATGGCGGCGGCCCTGCAGGCCCTGTCCAAATTCGAGCGCCTCGCACGATCGCATCAGGTCGACGAGATTCTCGCCGCCGCGACGAGCGCGACGCGGGAAGCCGAGAACGGCGGCGAGTTCCTCGCGGCCATCGAACGAACGACCGGGGTGCGGCCGCGCATCATCACGGGAGCCGAAGAGGCGCAGCTCATCCATACGGCCGCCGTGTACGGCGTCGATACGAAGGGCCCCGCCGTCGTGATCGATATCGGCGGCGGCAGCGTGGAGGTCACGCGAGGAGCCGAGAAGGCCCAGGCCGCCAGGAGCTTCAAGATCGGCGTCATTCGGCTCACTGAACGGTTCGTGCACTCGGACCCCATCAACGCACGCGACGAGCGCCGACTCGTGCGGTACGTCAGCGGCGAGGTCGATCGATTCCTCACGGACGTCGTGGCCGCCGGGTTCGATCGGGTCATCGGTACCTCCGGGACCATCCTCTCGCTCGGCACCGTGGCCGCCGCCCTGGACCAGGGACAAGTCCCGTCGGAAACGCGTAATCTCCGGGTGACGGCCAAGAGCCTCCGGCAGCTCCGCCAGCGCGCCACCGAGCTCACACTCGAGCAGCGCCTGCAGTTGCCGGGCCTCGACCCTCGGCGGGCCGACTTGATGGTGGCGGGCGCCCTCCTGCTCGACACGCTGCTTCGAAAGTTGAAGGCGGAGGAGATCACGCTCTGCGATCTCGCGCTCCGCGAAGGACTCATCATCGACTACGTCCGCGGGCATCAGTCGGCCATCGCCCGCATCGACGAGTATCCGGACATCCGCCGACGCTCGACGATCGAATTGGCCGAGCGATGCAACTGGGAAGCCGGGCATTCGCGGCAGGTGAGCCGTCTCGCGCTGGCGATCTTCGACCAGACACTGGCGCTGCACGGGCTCGGCGCGCGTGAGCGTGAATGGCTGGAATACGCGTCCCTGCTCCACGATATCGGCAACCACATCAGTTACGAGCGTCATCACCGCCACTCGGAGTACCTCATCCGCAACGGCGACCTCCGCGGCTTCGAACCCGACGAGATCGATGTCATGGCGCTGGTGGCCCGCTACCACCGCCGATCGGCACCCTCACGCAAGAAGACCGGGTATCGCGAGCTGGCCGGGTCCCGCCGGAAGGCCGTGCGGATCCTGGCGGCCATTCTTCGGGTCGCCGAGGCGCTCGACCGGAGCCGCAACGGCGTCGTGCGTCGTCTCGATCTCAAGCCACAAGGAGGCCGCCTGAGGCTCGATGTGTTCGCGGCAGGCGACTGCGAGCTCGAGATCTGGGCCGCCGGCCGACAGATCGCATCGCTCGAGGCCGCACTCAAGACCACCGTGGTCATCGTGCCCCATCATCTGCGAGAGGACGCAGCCGAGCGGTCCGGGCCTCGAACGCGCCGACGCGTCCGTGGTCGGGGCCGGCGCCCGCCGTCGCGCGGTTGAGTCTCAGACGCGGCGACAGGTCCGCGGCAACCCATGGCACGCCGTGCCGGCGGCGACCGCCAGGGAGATCCCGCGCCGCACGCTGGGGAGCACTCCGGAGCTCACCGATGGGAGCGGCCTTGGGCTCCGGCCATCGACTACAATGGATCGGATGGATCGACCAGCGCTCTGCACCCTCTGCCGGGTGCGGCAGGTCGACGAGCGGTGGCGCCCGTTCTGCAGCGCGCGATGCCAGACGTTGGATCTGGCGCGCTGGGCCGACGGGGACTACCGGGTGGGGATACCTTCCTCCGAGCCCCCTGATGCACTCGTGGCCGGCGACGAAGACGACGATGGCTGACACGCTGACAATCACCGACAACCGCACCGGCAAGCAGTACGAGCTGCCGATCGCCGATGGCACGATTCGCGCCATCGATCTCAAGAAGATCAAGACCGGCGCGGACGACGCGGGCCTCGCGACCTACGACCCGGCGTTCATGAACACCGCCGCGTGCCGGAGCCGGATCACGTACATCGATGGCGATCACGGCGTCCTCCTGTACCGCGGCTACCCGATCGAGCAACTGGCCGAGCGCAGTTCGTACCTGGAGACGGCGTACCTGATCCTCTTCGGCGAACTGCCGACCCCGACGCAGCTGGCCGAGTGGACGCATCGGATCACGATGCACACGATGGTGCACGAGAACATCAAGAAGTTCATGGAAGGCTTCACCTACGACGCCCATCCGATGGGTGTGTTCGTGAGCACCGTCGGTGCGATGTCGACCTTCTACCCGGACAGCAAGCAGATCTTCGACGCCAGCTCGCGCAAACAACAGATTCACCGCCTCATCGCCAAAGTGGCGACCATCGCCGCCTATGCCTATCGCCACAGCATCGGGCGGCCGTACGTCTACCCGGACAACGACCTCAGCTTCACCGGCAACTTCCTGAACATGCTCTTCAAGATGACCGAGGTGAAGTATCAGCCCAACAAGGCGCTCGAACGCGCACTCGACGTGTTGTTCATCCTGCACGCCGACCACGAGCAGAATTGCTCGACCTCGACGATGCGCAACATCGGCAGCTCCCACGTCGATCCCTACTCGGCGCTGGCCGGTGCCGCCGCCGCCCTCTACGGCCCGCTTCACGGCGGCGCCAACGAGGCCGTCCTGCGGATGCTCCGCGAGATCGGCTCGACGTCGAACATCCCCGCCTTCATCGAGCGCGTCAAGGCCGGGGACGGTCGCCTGATGGGTTTCGGGCATCGCGTGTACAAGTCGTACGACCCTCGCGCCAAGATCATCAAGCAGACGGCCTACGAGGTGTTCGAGGTGACTGGCAGGAACCCGCTGCTCGACATCGCGCTCGAGCTCGAGCGTATCGCCCTCGAAGACGAGTACTTCGTATCGCGCAAGCTCTATCCCAACGTGGATTTCTACTCGGGGCTCATCTATCAGGCGATGGGGTTCCCCGTCGACATGTTCGCCGTGCTCTTCGCGATTCCTCGAACGGCCGGCTGGGTGGCCCAGTGGGAGGAAATGCTGCTCGACCCCGACCAGAAGATCGCGCGGCCGAAGCAAATCTACAGCGGGGCCGCACGACGGGATTACGTCGCCATGGAGTCGCGATCGTGAACGTCCTCACGGCTCCCTGAGACAGCGCCGGCCCGACGCCCATGCGACCCTCCACCGTGTGGTTTCTCGTCGCCGTCGCCGGCTGTGCGGCCTCTTCACAGGCGCCCCCGGCGGCGTTCGACGGGGCACGCGCCTTCGGGTACCTTCGCGACCTCGTGGCCATCGGCCCTCGCGTTGCGGGGACCGCGGAGAACGCGAAGACGCGATCCTACCTCCTTGCCACGTTGAAGCAGTTCGGGATCGCGGCCCGCGAGCAGCCATTCGAGGCGCAGACGCCGGTGGGACCCGTCCGCATGGCCAACGTGGTGGCCACGCTGCCCGGCGATCGCCCAGAGCGGCTCATTCTCGCCAGTCACTTCGACACCAAGCTCTTCCGTGACTTCGTCTTCGTGGGAGCCAGCGACGGAGGGTCGAGCACGGCCGCGCTGCTGGAACTGGCACGCGTGCTGCGTGACCGTCCCCGGCCCTTCACGGTGGAGCTGCTGTTCCTGGATGGCGAGGAAGCCTTCGTCGAATGGAGCGCGTCCGACTCCACCTACGGCAGCCGGCACTACGTGCGCGCGGCCAGGACCGAGGGCACACTCGGGTCCCTCAAGGCGTTCATCCTGCTCGATATGATCGGGGATCGCGACCTCAACATCCGCCGCGAAGCCAATTCGACGCGTTGGCTGACCGACATCATCTGGGCCGCCGCCGGGCGATTGGGGCACGGGCGCCATTTTCTGCCCGACGTCACACCGATCGAAGACGATCACCTGCCCTTCCTGCAGGCCGGCGTGCCATCGGTCGATATCATCGACCTCGACTATGCCGCGTGGCACACGGCTCGTGACACGCTGGATCAGGTCAGCGAGAAAAGCCTGCAGATTGTCGGTGACGTCATCCTTGCCGCGTTGCCGGACATCGAGCGACGGCTGCTCAGTGGAGCCCAGCCGTAGCAGGACGGTCGCGCATCAGCGGTCGTAGACCGCGGCCAGGATCTCGGCCTCTGTGAGCACCGTCGACGAGGCCTTGGCCGTCTGGAACACGCGCGTGACCACTGGGTCGGTCGCCGGGATCCCTCGTTTCTCGAGCCAGAAGATCACGTTCGACTTGCCCGACATCGGGCCGACCTCGATTTCCTGCTCTCGCCCCACGAGGCCAGCGGGAATGGCCGAATAGACAGCGTCCATCAGCTCACGGTCGTTCCTCCTCCAGGCCTTCACCACCGCCGCGGCATGCACGCCCGTGGCCGTGCGAAACGCGTCGCGGCCGACGACCGGATAGTTGTTGGGGATCGGCACGCCACACGCGGTCGATACCGTTCGACAGTACTCCGGCAAGGTGTGAAGGTCGCGCGAGAGGTATCCCATCAACACCAGGTTGATCAGCAGCAAGTCCATCGGGGTGTTCCCAACGCGCTCGCCCAGGCCAAGAGCGGTGCCGTGCAGTCGAGTCGCGCCGTTGTCCAGCGCGGCCAGGCTGTTGATCACGGCCATGTCCCGGTCGCGATGCCCGTGCCAGTCAATGCCCACCTCTGCGCCGCTGTCGCGAACCACGCCCGCGACAAACCGCACCAGGGCGGCCGCGCCCGTCGGCGTCGCGTGTCCCACGGTATCGGCGATGCAGATGCGTTTGGCTCCGGCTCTGATGGCGCAGAGATAGATGGCCCGCAACGTGTCAGGGTCGGCGCGCGTCGTGTCCTCGGTGACATACATGACGTCCAGTCCGTGCCGGACGGCGAACCCGACGGCCTCCTCGGTGCACTTCAGCAGCCACTCGAGCGTCCACCCCTCGGTGTACTGCCGGATCGGGGAGGACCCGATGAAGGTCGAGCACTCGATCGGGACACCAGTCCGCTGGACGATGTCCGCGATCGGCATGATATCGCTCACGTGCGTGCGCGCCGCGCAATTGGGGCGCACCTTCAGGCGCGCATCGGCGATCTCTCTCGCCAGCCGCTCGACGTCTCCTGACACATGGGAACCGGCGCCAGGCAGCCCGATGTCGGCCGCGTCGATGCCCAGGCCGTCGATCAAATGCAGGATCTGGATTTTCTGGTCGATGCTGGGCGCCTTGACCGACGGGGACTGCAGGCCGTCGCGCAAGGTCTCGTCGTCGAGCATGACGAGGGGAGGCGGCACGGCGGCGCCAACCTGGTTCCAGTCATAGATGAGGCCGTGTTTCACTGCGATCCACTCTGGCGGCGCGCCGCGCGTGAAGCCCGACGACGGCTCCAGCCGGTCGTGGCGGCACCTACGCCTACCACCAGCCCTGCCCACGCGGAGGCACCGGCGGCCGCCTGCGCCACCAGAGGGGTGAAGGCCTCGTCGAGGGACAGGACGGGCTCGCGACGCTCGACCCGTGAGACTTGTTCACGAGTGAACGCACGGGCCCCCACGTCAACCGCCCGATCGAACACGACGTTCCAGGTCACGAAGGCGAGCAGCAACCAGGGTGCCATCAACCGACCCGCCATCGCTCACGGCGATGGTGCCGGCCCTCCCACGAACTTGACGACCATGGCCGTGACGTCATCGTGCTGCGCGGCGCCCTTGGCGAAGGTCTCGACGCTTTCGACGATGGTCTGCAGAATCGCGGACGCGTCGTCTTTGTGCCGCTCCTGCAGGATGTCGATGAGCCGCTCCTCGCCGAATTCCTGTCCGTCCACACTCAGCGCCTCGGTCACGCCGTCGCTGTAGACGATGAGCACGTCTCCGATCTGCAGCTGCTCGTTCTGGTCGGCGTAGGGTGCATGCTCGAAGAACCCGACGGGCATGCCGCCGGACTCCAGCCGCCGCAGACCCGCCGTTCCGAACAGCAGCGGCGGGTTGTGCCCAGCGTTGCAGTAGGTCAGCAGTCCGACATCGTTGAGCGTCGCGTGAAACACCGTGGCGTACTTGGCTTCCACGGCCCGGCGCGTCAGGCCGCGGTTGACGGTGCGAATCGTCTCGGAGGGCGAGCCCTCGTCCGACTGCGCCGTGAACAACCCCTGGATCTTTGCCGTCAGCAGGGCCGCCGCCGGGCCTTTGCCCGAGACGTCCCCGACGGCAAAACCAAAGCTGCCATCCACGCGATCGGTGAAGTCGAAAAAGTCGCCCCCGATCGCGCGCGACGGCAGCGACGTTCCCATCGCCTGGTAGTACGGGCCGAAATGGCGGCCGGGCGGCAACAGCGCCCGTTGGATTTCGGCCGCAATCTTCAGCTCGTGCTCGATGCGCGCCTTTTCCAACGTCGCACGATAGAGGCGGGCGTTTTCGATGGCCACGCCGGCCTCGATGGCCATGGTGTCGAGGGCCGACCGCGTGTTGGCCGAGAGCAGGGCCCCTTTCTCGCGGCTGTCCAGGTACAGGACGCCCGTGGTTTTCGGCTCGCTCGGCATGTCGGCGCGATCCAGATAACGAACCAGGCGCAGGGGCACGCAGAGCACATGACGGATGCCGAGCGCCACGGTGCCCATGTGCACGTTCGCCAGGTCACCGTCCAGCAGGTCCGCGACGATCTTGACCTCGCCGGTGGCGAAGACCTCTTCGGGAATCTTGCGACTCGTATCGAAGCGGCTGCCCGGCAACGTGATGCGTCCCCGGGCCCGGGCCAGCTTCATCTCCAGCACGGCGTCGTCGTTGGCGAGCATGATGAAGCCGCGCTCGGCGCCCGTCACTTCGATGGCAGCGTCCAACACAAGAGCCAGGACCTCGTCCAGCACCCGGCCCGACCCGAGCGCCCGAAGCTTTTCCAGCAACGCCGCCAGCTGGCGGATGTCGCCGACGGCGGTGAGTTGCTGGCGATCCGACGGCGGCGGCGCGGGGGTGTCTTCGATGAGGAAGACGACGTCAGTGCCGGAGGCGCGCCCGAACTGAATGCGGTCTCCGTGCTGCAGCGCCCGCTCCGAGATCTGCTCGCCGTTGACGAAGGTGCCGTAGCGAGACCCGCGATCTTTGATCGTGTAGGTGCCCTCGACGAGGGCGATCTCGGCATGGTCACGAGAGACGTCGCTGCCCGACAGGCGCAGATCGTTCTCGCCTCTGCGACCAATCGCGACCAGTGGCTTGTCGATCGCGACGACGCGGCTTCCGAGTCCGTCGTTGATTTCGAGGCGCGCTCCTGGCATGGTCAGACCCTGGGGACCCGAAGGGTCCGCCCCAGCATCATAGCGCAGACCTCACCGCCGTCTGCGACCCCGCTGCGGCCTGAGGTATCTCACGGCGATGACCGTCACGACCATGACGGCCACCCACCCGGCGGTTCGAGCGTTTCCGGCGGGAACCTGGAGTAGCGCGAACACGGCAGCGGCGATGATCGCGAGGACGGCACCGATCACGGGGAGGGGGCCCCTGCGCGCTCGGCCCGGGGGAGGAATGCGTGGCGCCTCGGTGGCGGTGCCGCACCGATAGCAAATCAGCGCCTTGTCGGCGATTTCCGTTCCACAGGTTCGACAGGTCATGACGGGGCGGATTTGTTGGTCAGCATTGACGGGCCGGGGCGAAGGAATTGTAGATTGAACCGGGTGGACGAGACGTGATTCCCATCAAGGATGTCCTGCCACCGCGCACACGCCCCCTCGTGTCGCTGGTCGCACTGGGCTGCTCGGCCGCGGTGCTGGCCGTGGGGTGCTGGATCGCCCCGCCCGCCTGGCCGGACGCCCTGCTCGGATTGCTCGGCTTGATGTACTTCTTCGTGTTCGCCGATAACGTCGAGGACCGCCTCGGTCACGAGCGGTTCGCTGCCCTTGTCCTCTTGGGCAGTCTCGCGGGACTCGCGGCCGGGTGGTGGGGCGCGTGGGATATCACGCCGGCCATCCTGGCCTCCGACGGGGCCGTCGCGGCCGTCCTTGGCGCCTACCTGGTCCAGTTCCCGCGATCGAAGGTGCTGATCTGGGCTCCCTGGCCGCCATTCCTTCATGAAGGGCCAGCGCTTCTCGTGCTGACGCTGTTCGGGGTCCTTCACGCCGTTGGAGGCTTGGGGGCGCTTGTAACCCTCGGAGCCGGCCTCTTCTGTGGGGCGGCGCTGGCTCGCGTGCTGAGGAGGCCCGAACGGGCGGAGGTCGAGTGGTGGGGGCGTTAGGAACGTCCCCGGATTTCGCGTGACACGCGTGCCAGCTCGATCATCAGCTTCTCGAATTCGCTGGTCCACACGGCTGCGGGCATGCCTCCCTTCTTGAGCTTCAACGCCTCTGCTGCCGCTTCGAGTTCCCGGCGCCGACGAAGCAGATTCGCCAGCTCGGGATCATCGGTGCTCGACACCGCCTCGGCATCGAGGTAGGTCAGCCTCGCGAGCGCGCCGTCTGGTCCGGGCGCATCGGCTTCCCTGCCCTCCCCGTCGCCATTGTCATCAATCACCGGGCGCTCGGTCGTCAGCTGACCACGCTGATCGTAATGCTGCTTCACGGCGGCGCTGGTGGCCGTGAAGACTTCGAACAACGACGTGCGGCCGTTCTTGTCGAGGTCGCTCGAGGCCTCGCGCATCGCCTTGACGAAGTAGTCGGGGAAAACGGTCGCATACTTCTGTGCGACGGAATCTGTCGCGGTGATGATGATCCGATTGGGCCCGGACAGCCGCTCGAGAAACGGAAAGCTCGCCTCGGTCGTGTTGACGACGATGAGCCGGCTGGGAAGGCCGGCGAGCAGCGCCGCCCAGTCCTCCGCCGTCAGGTCGGGACCCACGAGGTTGAACTTGGCCGAATCGCCGTCGAAGGTGCCGTGCCCGAGCAGGATCAGCAGCAGGACGTCCTCGCGCGTCAGCTGCTGCCGCAGATCGCCGACCAGCTTGCGGACGTTGGCCGCCGTGCCCTGTTCGCCGGTCTTCACGGTTTCGTCGACCAATACGCGGACTTTGTTCGCGGCGAAGCCGTAGCGGTCGACGAGGGCCGATACCAGTCCGGTTCGCCACTCGCGCATCTGTTCGGCGTACTTGGCACCGCCGGACGCCCCTGACAACACGACCGCGTACCGCTCTTCCGCGTGGGCCCGCGTCGGCACGGACAGCAGAGCCGCCGCAACCGCGATAGTCGCTATCGTGCTGGCCTGATCAGCCACCCGTGTCGCACACAGACGCTGCACTCCGCCCTCCCCTTCCATGCTATCGCGGCGACGCGAGAACTGCGAAGGTTCGTCCGGTCGCGCAGGGCCTACGCGAGGCCCACTCGACGGCGAACCAGCCACTCGGCGCCGAGGAGCAGCACAATGGCCGTCAGACTCCAGCCGTTGTGCCACAGGTCCCGCATCTCCATCGGAACGCTCGCGGCCGCGGCGTCTTTCAGCAGGCCCGGGACCTCGAGCGCCTCGCTCGCGGAAAAGTAGCGGCCTCCCGTCGCCTCAGCAATGCGCTGCAAGGCCGCTTCATTCAGCCGTGGGTCGCTCATTTCCAGGTCGGCGGCGCCGACCAGTACGGGACGCACGGCCCGGCCGAAAGTCTGCGAGGCGCGCCGGACATCGGCGACCAGGCTATACGCCCCGTCGAGGTCGAAACGGACAGCGGCCGCATAGCGTCCATCACGTGGATCGGCGAGCGCGGCCGACACCGTGCGCTCTCGTCCATCGGGACCGCTCACTCGGAGCACGACTTCGGCATCGCCGACCGGCGCGAACTCATCGTCTCTGACGAAGACGGAGACGAGATCGGTCGTACCGGCGATGCCGACCGTGGGCTGGGCCATCTCGATCTTCTCGGCCGCCTCGGAGGCGAGCCAGCGAGCCACGTGGCGCCAGACGAGCTCGTAGGTCGTGTCGCTGGCAGGCAGCAGCATTCGCCACCGCCACGAGCCTTCGCCGGTGAACACCATCGATCGGCCGAGGCCATAGCGCTGGGTCACGACCAGGGGGCGCAGACCACCAGCTCCGTCCCCCGCCACCGCCAGCACCTGGGCACCTGGACGAGGCGCCCCGGCGGCGGCCACGGCTGCGAGGGAAGGCAGCTGGCTCCAGCGTGCCCGTGCTTCGGCGCTCGTCGCGGCCACCCGCGTCGCCGGGTGCGCCGCGCCGTCTGCGGTGAGTGCGACGCGCAGAGCCGGAGGCGGCTGTGCCGGGCCACCCTGAGCATCTCGCCAGACGCGGCGGTCCGTCACGTCGATGGGCAGGACCGGCTCGAGCGCGGTCTTGATCAGGCCGGCGCTCGCCAGCGATCGCGAACCGAGAAACAGCAGCCCGCCTCCCCGGGTGGCCACGAAGCTCGCGGTCATGGCGAGCTGATCGCGGCTGAAGAACTCGCCGCCGACATTGGCGAGAACCAGCGCGTCGTAGACGAACAGGTCGCGGCGGGCGACGGGATACCCGTTGGCCAGCGCCGCGCTGCGGCTGGCCGCCGCCTGGATGAAGAACGTGTCACGTCCTTCATCGTTCTGGCCCTTTCTCACGAGTGAATCGACCTCGAGCGCCGCATCCCGGGCCAGTGCGCGCTTCAGGAACGTGTGCTCGAATCCGGGAGCTCCCTCCAGCATGAGCACCCGGCGCCGCCGCTCCTGCGGCGGAACCAGCACACGGCGCACGTTGTTGTCCGGCGTGAGCTCGCCGGCAGCCGCTGGAATCTCCACGCCGTACACGGTCACGCGTTCCTGGGACGGCGAGACGGTAAAGACCACGTGCATGGGGGCGCCATCCGGGGGCGGCGTGATCTGCCGGGTCTCGATCGGCCGACCGTTCTCGGTCAGCCGCAGAGACACCGGCGTGGTGCCAAAACCTGTCGAAGCCACGGCCACGCCGAGATCGACGGAGGAGCCGACCAGCAACGCTCGGCCTGCGGTGATCTGCAGCACCTCCCGATCCCGGGCAATGGACGGTCGGCCGACGCCGATGCTGAACACGGGTGCGTCGAGCGTCCGCTGCGCTTGCCCTTCCGACAACGAAGTGTCACCTCCGTCCGAAATCACGACCACGCCGGCAACCTGCTGTCCGCGGTACCGATCGATGAGGGACCTCAGCGCCCCTGTCAGGTCACTACGTCGCGCGTCGGCGGAGATGCGTGTCAAATCCGCGCGCTCGACCGACTCTCCAAACGTCAAGAGGTCGACCTTGAAGTCGGGTCCCGTGCGTGCCTGCAGCTCGGCGGCAAGTACGCGCGCCTGCTCGAGGCGGGTCGGCCCATCCTCGTCGGCGAGCCGCATGCTTCGGGACACGTCCAGCAGGATCGCGACGACGTCGTCGCTGGCTCTCTCTGAGGGCACCAGCTTGACCGGTCTGAGCAGGAACGCGACCACGAGGGTCAACGTGATCGCCCGAAGGGCGATGAGCAGACGGCAGATCGACGGCGAGGCGCCGGACGCCGCACCTCGATAGGCGAGCCACGCACACACAGCCACGAACAGCAGTGCGGCAACATAACCCCACCAGGGGAGGGCAATCGCAAAATGCATGTCCGGCGCCGACGATTCCTTCTCGCACGAGGGTATCGTACTGACAGCGACTCGGGGCGTCGATCGCCGACGTGGTCAGCGCGGCTTTCGCGGGTCGGCGAGCGAGCGATAGTACTTGTCGACGAGGGAGCGGTACGCCGGGGCGACGGCGTCGTGGCCCCCGGCATTGAGGCGCTCGTGGGCCGCACGAGCGCGCATTGCGTCGGAGACCTCCGATTCGACTTCGTCGATCGAGACCAGCAGATTCTTCTTCAGTGATTCCCATCGGGCGAAATCCTGCTTGAACGCCTCGGTTCCTGGCGCCGACAGGCTCCGCCACCACCCATCGCCCGCATTCGGTCCCTGCAGGCTCGGATTCTGCCGCTGAATCTCGGCGGCCAGCCTCTCGGCCTCACGCATGCGGGCGTCGACTTCACGCTGCATCTGCTGGAGTCGGCCGTTGCCGCCGCTCGTGAGTCCTTGCGCACCCGCCGCGCCCTCTCGTCCACTGGCGGACGGTTCGGACGCCGCCCGCTGTTGGCCGCCCCGCGCCTCTTGCGGACCTCGAAGCTGGGCGGACTCGCCGGTCGAGCCCTCGGCGCCCGGGCGCTCGCCGGTCTTGGCTGGCTGCGAGGGGTCGGTCGCCTCGGCCTCGCGCTTCAGCTCTTCGACGGCTCTCTCCAGATCCGCGACCTGTTGGCGCAGCTCCTGCGTCCTGGCGAGCTGGTCGGACAGCCGCTGGCCCTCCTGGTCGGTGCCACTCGCGGCCCCGAGGCGATCCGCCACCCGATCGAGCGCGCGAGCCACTTCTTCCCCTTGCCGCGCGGCCTCGCGTCCTGGCTGTGCGAGGTCCTGTCCAGCGGCATCGGCGCCCGGCCGTCGCAGCGAGTCAGCGGTCCGGCGCATGCGCTCGCCGAGTTGTTGCTGCGCGAGGTCCCGCGCCGCCTCGCGCGTGGCCTGTCGCTCGTTTCCATCGGCTTGCCCGCCTCGTGCCAGGCCGCCCACCTGCTCGGCCAGACGATCGGCGCGATCGGCCAACCGATCCTGGTCCCCTGCGAGCCGGCGTCTGGCGTCCTCGCCGGCTTGGCCGTCGGTGGTGCGGCCCGCTTCGCCGGCGACGCGACGCTGTGCGTCCGCCAACTGACGCGCTTCGAGTTGGAGGTCGCCCAGCGCTCGGCGACGATCGTCTGGCCGGGCAGCCCGCATTTCACGCTCGAGCTCGCGCAACCGCTCCGACGCGCGGCTGCCGCTGTTCTCCGCCTGCTGCGAGTCCTGCCGGCGAAGCCCCGTCGCCGCGTTGCGCATGTCCTCGGAAATCTCCTGCAGTCGCCGCGTGTCCTGCCGCGAGGTGCTGCTTGCTTGACCTGCGGACTGGCCGGACGCGTTTGCGCTGGAGCCGCTTTGCGAGGATCCCTGCTGCATGCGCTGCGCCAACTGCTCGGCCTGCTGGCGAAGCTCGTTCTGCTCCCGAGTCAGGCGTTCCAGCTGGCGCTTCAATTCCTCCTCGTCGAGGTGGTCGCGATTCCTCGTGAGATCGCGATGCTGTCGATTCAGACCCTCTTGCCGACGCGCCAGCTCGCGCACGCGCTCGAGGGGATCGTCTTGCGGCGTGTCGGCGCGCTCTTCGGTCGTACTGGGAGATTCGTAATTGGTCTGCTGGCGCCGACGAAGCTCCTGATCGAAGAGGCTCGAGAGATCGACGTCGGAGCGATTGCCCCCGCCACCGGCGCCGGCCCGCTGTTGACGGGTCACCTGACGGCGGCGGATCTCGGCGGCCGCGATCAGGAGTTGGTTGAGCGCCTCCATCTCGTGAGGCAACGCCTCCGACGTGCTTGGTTTGTCCAGCTCGTGAATCGCACGCCCCATGGCCTCGACGGCTCGACCCACCGGGTCGTCGCCCGGCGAGCCGGCTGGCATGCCCCGCCGGCGTCGCGGGTCGCCTGCGCCTCGCGCGGCCTGGGCGCCTGCACGTTCGGCCCGGGTCCGCACGTCGGCCTGTGCCTTGGAAACCGCGCGGACGTCCGCGGAGCTGCTGCCCAGCGCGCGGCGACCGCGCGCGTCCAGCTTCCAGGTGGCGACGATGATCTCCTTTTGAGCGTCAACCAGCCCCTCGAGGCCGGTATTGCCCTGCATCCCCCCGCCTTGGCCGAGCGCCTGACTCTGCGCGGCGACGAACTCTTCCTCGAACGGCTTGACCTCGAGAAAGAAAATATCGCTTCGCGCCTCGGTGGACCGGCGCCCTCGCGATACGTCTCGCGCGCGCGCGTAATAGGCCACGAAATCGCCCGGCTGTACGCCAAGCTCCTCCATGAACAGCGTGTGTTGTCCGTCGGCGACCAACGCGCCGCGCGTGGCACCCAGCGGCACGACGCGCTCTTTGCCGCCGGCGCGCTGCACCACCAGGTCGAGCGACGCAACGCCGAAGTCGTCGTCTGCGCGGGCTTCGATCGAGACTTCTTCGAGAGGCGTCACGTGGCGGTCGCTCGCCGGGCGGAGAATGCGCACGTCGGGCGGACGATCGTCGAGCGTGCGAATGAAATACTCCGTGTCGCCAGGGTTCTCGAGGCCGTCATGATCAACGAGCGCCACGCGATACCCGCCGTCACCGTCAATGGTCAGGCCCCCTTCAACGACCTCCGAGGCGCCGTCCAACGGCACCCGGCTGCCGTCGTCGAGCACCAGTTCCGCCTTGGCGACCGCTTTGTCGGCGGTCACCGTGAGCTGCACACGAGTGCCGAGCGGCCCGTAAACGTCACCGCTGTCGTCGTCGGTGCGGTCGGCGAGGCCCAGTCCTCGTGGAAACGCGTAGCGGAGGTCGATCCGCTCCACGCGCGGAGGCCGAATGACGGTCACTGCGTGCGGGCCCGATCGTACGCCGGCAACACTGACGGCATAGGTGAACGAGCCGCGAAGGTCGTCGACGGTCACTTCGAAGGTTCCCGCTGTCTGTGTAGGACGCATCTTCGCGTTCTGCGAAGGGCCTCCCGCCGACATCGTCAGAGTCGGGATCAGGTCAGGCGCCGCCGGGCCCAGCCGCGCCGTGATGGTCAGAGGCGCGCCTTCCCTCACCTTGACCGAACCCGGCATCACCTCCATCGTCCACTGATGCGGGAAGAGATAGGCAGAGGCCACACGACCGGCCCGGAACACCGCCGGGGCGAAGAGCGCCGCGATCAGCACCAGGGCCCCCGTCGCCACGAGCGCCCGCTGCGCCGCTGCGCGCAGGGACCGCCGCGGGACGACAGCCTCCAGATCGAGACCGCCCAGCGCCCGCCCCGCGTCGGCCATGACCGCGTCGCCCAGACCGGCCCTGGGATCCGGACGCGACCGGAGGTCCACCGCGGTCACCAGCACATCGTCCAGGTCGGGGAAACGCTCTTCGATGAGACGGGCCACCCGCCGATCGGAGACGACCTCACGGCTGGCCCATAACGCCAGGCCCATGGCGAGGCCCGCCATGGCTACCACGACGACCGAGAGCACCAGCAGGGGGAGGCCCTCGCGAGCCAGGGTCAACCAGACGCCCCCGCCGGCGGCCAGCACCGTCGTCGAGGCGGCCGCGCCGACGGTCCACGCGCGTAAGAGGCCCAGCCGCGTCAGTCTGACGCGCACCGCGGACAGGACGGCCTGAAGCTCCCCTGGTCGTTGTCTCATCTCGGCACGACCCGTCGGCACGCGGCTGACCCGCATAAAACCGACGAGATGCATATCCTACGCCTTTCTTAACCTCAAAAAGTGCGAATCTTTTCTCACACCGCCGCCTGAGGGTGTCGGACCGTTGACGCTGAGCGTCAACTTTGGATGTCGCAAATCCGGCCGGCGGTCCCGCTCAGCTGGCTCTTCGCCCGATGAGGCCCTCCGCAACAAGCGCCGCCAGCATCACGGCCAGGCCCAGTTGCCACAGGCGCTGCTGTTCCTCCAGCTGGACGTCGAGCTGCGCCTGCGCGGCCGTCTCGCGGCGTCCCCGCCGGGTGATGGCCGCCAGAAACTCGGCCGCCGAGATTCTGGCCGGGTTGGATTCCCTGATATCGACGTTCACGGCGGCCAGAAATGCCCCGCTGGCCGGGGTGGCTGGCATTGCCGGTCCGGGCTCCGAGGAGATGCTCCGAGCCGGGTCCACGGTATATACCCCTGGCGTTCGAGGCACCCCGCGAGGGATGTCTGGGATCACATACTCCTGGCGCCGCACGCGGGCCTGTGTGAGATACCGCACTGTTTCGATGGACCACGGCACGAACGCAGGACTCAGGGGAAGGCGATTCCACTGGTTCTCGACGTCGGAAGCAAAGATGAGCAACCGGCCATCGCCAACGGCCTGTTCGGTCATGGCCGTGGCGCCGTCTGAGAACCGCGCCAACACAGTGGACGAGTTGTCGGCGCTCAAGGGTCGATACCGGGTGACGCGAAGGTCTCCGAGCGCGGCGCCGGGCGCGCTGAAGGGACGGAAGATCGGGTGCCGCGCATCCACCGCGATAAGGGTCACGGGGCCGCCGCTGACGCTGACAACCTGAGAACCGACGCCCAGGGACTGCCCTACCGTATCGCCCAGCGTCGCCACATCGACTTCCGGGCCGAGGGTCAACAGGACGCGACCACCGCCTTGCAAGTGCTCTGCGACCAGCGTGCGCCCGCGGCGGTCAAGGGTGCGGGTGGCCAGCACGACGAGGGCTCCGACATCGGCCAACCGGGTGGGCTCGAGAGCCGAGAACGCCCTGCCGTCGAAAACCCGGACGTCAAAGGCCTGTCCTTCGTCGGCGACCGACAGGGCGCGCTCGACATACAGGCCCGCGTGGGACGAGCCAGGCGGGTCGGCCGTGATCACGATGACCGGAACGGCCTCTGGTGGATCCAGAACCAGGTAACGAGCGTTGTCGGCGTGAAGTCCCTGGGGGTCGTCGATGCGCACCTCCGCGCCGCCGCGCGCCGGGAGGCCGACGTGAAAGCGAACCTCTGCATCGGCCTGCGGGAGCGCGTCAACCTTTTGACTGGCGAGGTTGCGGCCGCCGATGCGCAGGTGGACTGGCGTACTGACTGCGGTCGCGCCGTAGTTGTGCAGCGTGGCGACAATGGCCGGTCCGTCGCGACGGGCAGTTGTCACGGCGAGGTTGGCCGGCGCGGGGGGGACTTCGAGCACCTCGACCGAGAGGTCCTCGGGCACGGCCCCCTCGTCCGCCGCATCCCAGCCGGCCTGCTGCAGATCGGTGATGACGACGATCCGGCCCGACACGCCTTGGAGCGCCTCGACGGCCTGAGCCAATGCGGTTCTGAATCGCGTGCCGCCGGAGGTGACGGGGGCGGCGTCGATTGCCGTCTTGACCGCGGTGCGATCGGTGGTCGCCGCGACGACCACCGTCGCCGTATCGTCGAAGGTGAGCAGGGCCACGCGGTGCGTCGCGGGCGTCTCGTCCACGGTTCGGCTGGCGGCCGCCTTGGCCGCCTCGAAACGTCCAGGGCCGCTCAAACTCCAGGAAGTGTCCAGCGCGACGACCGTGGTCGGTATCGGTGCCGCTGCGGTCGCATCGACGAAGTACGGCCGTGCGAAGGCCAGCGCGAGCAGGCCCAATGCCGACACGCGCAGCACGAGGAGCACCAGCTCTCGCAGCCTGCGCCGACGGTGTTGCTCGACCGGCCCGCGGCGGAGCAGCCGCACGGCGGGAAAATCCACCACCGATTCGGTGCGCCGCCTGAACAAGTGGATCGCAATCGGGATCGCGACGGCAGCCGCGCCGAGGAGAAACAACGGATACAGGAAGGACAGTCCAAACATGCCGTGCCCGTTCGATTGGATCGCACCCTTCGCCCGTATCGCAGGATACGGGGGATCGGTCTAGAACGCTCGCCGCCTGGTCAGCAGATACGACATCAGGCCGGCTTCGAGCGGTGTCGATGTGTCCAACGTGACGAAGTCGATGCCGGCCTGCCGCAGTTCGTGTCGATAGCGCTCTTGAAGACCGGCCAGGGCCTGCAAATACTCGTCCCGGACCGTGGCCGGCACGGCCAGGATCTCGTCGGTCGTTTCGGTATCCCGGAACCGCGCGGCGCGCTCGAACGGGAATCTCACCTCCGCGGGATCCAGAATCTGAAACACGATGACTTCGGAGCCCCGGTACTTGAAGTGCCGCACGCCCTCGATCACTCGTGCGGGATCGTCGAGCAGGTCGGAGACGAGCACGACCAGGCCTCGCTTGCGAATGGCCTCTGCCACGTCTCTCAGCGGCTTGGCCACGTTGGTCTGGTCACCCAGCCGAAGGCGGTCCAGCGTGACCAGGACGGACGTCAGGTGGCCGGGCCGGGCGCTGGCGGGCAGCAACTCGAGGATCTTGTCATCGAACGCAATGAGCCCGACACCATCTCGCTGCTGGTGCATCAAGTACGCGAGCGCGGCCGCAAGGTAGGAGCCGTACTGGAGCTTGGTGACGGTGCCTGACGCGTAGCCCATCGACCGGCTGACGTCGATCAGGATGTGGCAATCGAGGTTGGTCTCCTCCTCGAACTTCTTGACGAAGTGCCGATCGGTCCGCGCGTACACTTTCCAGTCGAGCGTGGCCAGATCATCGCCCGGCAGATACTGACGATACTCGGCGAACTCGACGCTGAAGCCCTTGAACGGGCTTCGATGCAGCCCGCTCAGGAACCCCTCGACGATGGTCCGGGCCTTCAGTTGCAGCGAGCCGAGCCGCGCGAGGATGGCGGGATCGAGGTACCGGGTGCGTGTGGAAGCATCCATGAGCGCGCTACAGGCCACTCGCCGGCACCGGCACCGCCTCGACGAGCATCTCGACGATCCGATCGGACGATATGCGTTCCGCTTCGGCGTAGAAGTTCGGGATCACGCGGTGCCGCAGAATGGGCAGCGCGAGTGCCTGGAGGTCCTTGACCGACACGTGATGGCGGCCGTGGATGAGCGCCCGGGCCTTGCCGCCGAGGATCAGTGCCTGCGACGCGCGGAGGCCGGCTCCCCACTTCACCCACCGTTCGATGAACTCGAGCCTTGCCCCCCGGCCGGGCCGGGATGAATCGACGAGACGCACCGCGTACTGCGCCACCTCGTCTGCGACGAGCACTTCGCGAACGCTGTGCTGAAATCCCGTGATCGCCGCCCCGTCCAGCACCCGTTCCGGCACAATTTGCGTGGCGCCGGTCGTCTCGGTCACCACCCGCACTTCGTCCTCAGGCGACAGGTAGGTCATGACGATGTTGAACATGAACCGGTCGAGCTGAGCTTCGGGCAGCGGATACGTGCCCTCGAGCTCGATTGGATTCTGTGTCGCGAGCACGAAGAAGGGGCGATCCAGTTCGTAGGTCCGCCCGGCGGCCGTCACGTGGTATTCCTGCATCGCTTCGAGCAGTGCGGCCTGCGTCTTCGGTGGCGTCCGGTTGATCTCGTCGGCCAGGATGATCTGCGCAAAGATCGGTCCCTTGAGGAAGCGCAGCGCCCGATGACCATCCTCCTCGTCGAGAATCTCGGTGCCGGTGATGTCCGCCGGCATCAGATCGGGCGTGAACTGGATTCGCTTGAAGCTGAGGTGAAGGATCTCGGCCAGCGTCTTGATGAGCAACGTCTTGGCGAGGCCTGGCACCCCCGTCAGGAGGCAATGCCCACCCGTGAAGAGCGCGATCAGCACCTGTTCGACAACCTCGTCCTGACCGACGATGACCTTGCGGAGCTCTCGAAGGAGGCGTTCGCGGCCTGCGCGAACGTCGGCGGCGGGACTCATGGGGTCGGCGAGCTGATCCATATCGTTCGAAGCGTTGGCATGCGGGTTCTTTCGGCGGCGGCCTCAGTGCGTCAGCGTGTAAATGACCTCGTTAATCATCATCTGATACGCCTGTGCCGTCCATTTGACATAGCCGGGGTAGTCTTCGGCGTTGGACCACTCGACGCCGTCCCCCATGTCGGTGTTCCAGTTGATCAGCACCATCGGCCGGCCATCGTCGTCCAGGATGGCGCGCAGATGCGGCACGAACCCGCCCTTTTCCCAGGTGCGCCCGTAAAAGAACGACCCGAGGCCCGGAATCTGGGGGTACTTGGCGATCTTGTAGAAGCAGGTGTAGATGGCGTGGGGCGGCTCCAGTTCGACGATCTCGCGATCCGGGAAGACCAGCGCCAGCTGGCGGACCGTCAGGTCCCACTCGTACGGCCCGTGAAAATCGTCGAGCGTCAACGTGCCCCCGCGCCGCAGGTGCTCACGAAGCGTCGTCGCCTGCTTCTCGGTCAGCACCAGGTTGCTCGGTTCGACAATGTAGAGCCAGGGGTAGCGCCAGATCTGCTCATCGTCCAGCGTGATGACCACCGGCTCGCCGACCTCGATGGTCGTGACGGTTCGCACGCGGCGGCTGAGATTCTGTTCGGCGGCCGGCGCATCGATGGCCCACGGCTCCTCCCAGAATCCCAAGCGCAGATTCGACTGGGCGTCGCCGGCGAATGTGCCGTATTTCACCCGCGCGAATGTCCACTGCAAGCCGGCGAGACGGTCGTCGGGCGATTGCGCCCCTTGCCCCCCGGCCAGGGTGACCACGCCGAAGAAGGCCAATGCGACGAGCGCCGCGAGGCCGGCGGCGGCGGTGGCACGGCGGCGCCGATTCCGTGGGCCGCGCGGCTCGTGAAGACTGCCCAGGGTCCCAGCCACACGCCCTCCCTACGCACCCTCGACGAGCTTCAGCAGCAGGTCCTGCGCCCTCTGGTAGGTCGGCGCGATTTCGAGCGCGGCCAAGGCCTCTCGCTTCGCCGCCGCGCGGTCGCCGCTTTGGAGCAGGCCCTCGGCCAGATCGGCGTGCGCCGAGGCGGCATCCAGCGGCCCGGCGGCGAGCGCGACGCGAAACGCGCGGACGGCGTCGGCGGGCTGCCCGGCGCCGAGCGCGAGGCGTCCGAGGGCGGTGTGCGCGCCCGAGTCGAACGGATCGATCGCCACCACGCGTCGAAGGGCGGAGGCCAGACGCGCCTGATCGTTTTCTGACTCGAGCAACGTCACGAGCTGCCGGGCCGCGTCGACGGCGGTGTGATCGACCAGCGTCATCGCGTCCAGCGCCCGAGCGGCGCGCGCCTTGTCGCCGGTGGCCGTCGCGACCTCGACAATCTGCATATACGGACTTTCGGCGCCAGTCGCCATCGGCACCAGGGCCATGGCGGCTTCGAAGGCGGCGATGGCTGCCCGGGGATCGGCGGAGCGCACGGCCCGTCCCAGCGCCATCTGGACAGGGAAACTTCCCGGATTGGCCGCGGCCAGCGCCTTCAGGCGGTCGAGAGGCAGGTCCGGCTTGAAGTCGTCAGGCGCCGCCAGCGCCTGTGTGAGCGCCTTGAAGCGCTCCTCCAGGAAGCCGTCGAACGTGCGCTGGAGCGCGTCGATGTCACTCGACAGGACCTTCTTGATGGCCGTCTCGGTGTCGATGCCGTCCGCAAACGACCTGACGAAGGCGCCAAGCGCGGGCTCACCGTGCTTTTGCACGATGTGCTCGACCAGGAGCGATGCCTGGTAGTACGCAAGGGCGATGGTCTGGGGGTTCTGGAAGCCGGCGTTCAGGTCGCGAAGCTTGAGCACTTCGCCGGCGTCCAAAGCCCGGGCGAAGGGGACTTCCATTTCGCGGCCCCACTCGGCGCGGGCCCGCTTTTCCTCGAACACCGAGATCCCTTCAGTGAGCCAGCGTGGGATCCGCTGATTCGACAGCTGCAGCGTGATGACGTGTGCCAGCTCGTGCCACAGTGTGGCGCCCCAGTTGAACTCGCCCGGCTGCCGGGCTTTCGGCGAGTCCATCGTCACCACGCGACCGAAGCAGGCCCCGAGGGCCCCGATCATCCCCGGCAGGCCAAGCGTGCGCACCGCGAAGTCGTCGTGACGCGGAAAGATCTCGATCAGGAGGGGACCCGTCGGCGTGAACCCCCACCGCTTGCCGAGTGCCCCCAGCGCTTCCCGCGTGAGTGCGAGGGCGTACTCACGCAGCACGCCCGCTTCCGCTGCGTGAAACTTGAACGTCACCTCGCCGTCCTGGACGGTTTGGAAGCGATCGAGCGTGTCGAGCAGCTGAAGCAGGTTGAAGGTGATGACGTCGTACGGATCGACGCTGAACGCCGTTTCGAGCGCTCGACGGGCGTTGCGCTCGTCGCCGGTCCGCATCAGGTGAGCGCCCAAGGCGGCTTGTGCCCGCACGTTCTCCCGATCGATCGCGATGCCCCGGCGCACCTGCTCGGCCGCCTCTTCGAATCGGTAGTGTCTGGCCGTCACCTCGCCGACGATCCGGTAGGCCTCTCCGTAGAGCGGGTTGATGCGCAACGCCGCCCGGATCGCCTCCGCGTAGGCGGCCTCCTGCCCGTCCACGAAATGGAGCGCGGCCGTCAAGGCGTGAGCCTCGAGGCTATTTGCATTGATGGCGCGAGCCCTGGCGATTGCCTCGCGCGCCTCGCCTTTCTTGTCTTCGTCGATCGCCAGCTCAGCCAGCAGCAGGTGCGCGCTGACTTCAGACGGATTCAGCTCGAGCGCCCGGCGCACATACCGCTTGGCCGCGGGCGGATTGTCCTCGGCGACGGCGCGTGCCATCCCCAATTGCGCGCGTGGATGGTCTGGTTCCGACTTCAGCGCGGCCTGGAAGGATCGTGCGGCATCGGCCCGATTGTGCTTCTCGAGGAACAGCTCTCCCCAGGCGGTATTGATCGAGGCGTCGTTGGGGGACCGCGCGATCGCCTCGCGATAGAAACTGTTGGCTTCCTCGAACCGTCCCAACGCCTGGGCCGCGCGCGCGGCACGCGCGTAGTCGCGTGCGCCGGCCGCCTGGGGCTCGCCCAGCAGCAACAGCTGCAGCGTGCGACGCGCCTCGCTCCGGCGTCCGACGAGCATCTGCAGCAACCCCAGTTCCAAGGCCGCATCGCTGGCCGGCGCCGAGGCCGCGAGCGGCGCAAGCACACTCTCGGCCTTTGCGTACTCTCCGCGAGCGACGAGCGCTCTGCCCCGCAGCACCAGCACCGCGCTGTCAGCGGAGGACTGCGCGAGCCGCTCGACTTCGTCGTAGCGTCCGGTGCGAAATGCGCGCTCTGCCGCGTCACGTGCCGAGGTCGCCTGGCCCTCGTGGGCGTGCAACACGCCCCAGTGGCCGACGACCGGCATGGTCAGCAGGCACACCATCGTCCATACGGACGCCAGAAACACTTGACTCATGTGCAAGGCTTCCGGCCTTCAAGGCGTCTTGGTCGGCGCTCGCACCGGGGAGCACCACCTGGGCAGATCGGGCGGGACACGATCATCGGGAACCACGGCCAGTATAGCTCAGGGCTCTCACTCGTCCGGCTGCCGGATCGATCGGCAGCCTCGAGACATCGGTGGTCAATAGAGGGGCCGCCAGGTGAAGAAGAGGCCGGCGACGATCGCTTGCCCCATCGCAAATGCCGCGATCCAACCTGTGCGTTGCGAGGCCGGCACGCTCGCCCCGAGCCACAGGAACGCCGGAAACAGAATCGACGTCACCCGCCCCATCGACAGCAGACCGCCCATGGTCAGCGGCGGTACCACGTTGACAATGATCAGGGCCGCGTACGCCACGCCCATCCGCCGCGCGACGGGCCACACGGTCGCGAGGGCAAACAGGACCGCCATCAGATAGAGCGCGTCGACCGTCTGTGTCGCCGCGTAGTCGTAAACTCCGCGCTCGCCGATGAGGGACGCCCTCGACGTGAACAGCACGTCCAGGCTCTGGTACACGCGACCCCACGCCGCATTCTGCATCGCCCACCGCAGCGGGTGGCCGGTCAACGAATAGATGAACGCGGAGTATGCCAGCATGCCGACGCCGGGCATGGCAGCGGCCGCCAGGCCGCGTGCGACCGACGCCCAGGCCCCGGGTCCCTCACGCAGGCTGGGCCACCGGCGCCAACCGCTCACGAGCATCAGTGCCAGCACGACCGACAGCAGGCATCCATTCGGCCGCGACAGGCCGGCCGCAAGACCCCAGACGGCCGCCCGCCACCACTGCTGGCGCTCGAAGTGATAGCAGGAGGCGACGATCGTCAGCAGGAAGAGCGCCTCGCTGTACGCGGTGCTGAAATACACCGCAAATGGGTAACACGCGAGGAGCGCCACCCCGGCGGCGGCAGCCTGTTCACCGAAACGGTCGCGCGCCATGCGGAAGAGGTAGACCAGCGCCCCGAAAAACGACACCCACGAAATCAGCACGCCCGTCCACATCGTTTCGCGTGCCAGCAACAGCGACGCCCATCGAGTGAGCAGCGGAAACAAGGGGAAGAACGCGATGTTCTGCTGTTGGTCCGCGCGCGACGACGTCCACGTGTAGCCTTCCTGCGCGACGCCCAGATACCAGCCCGTGTCCCATCGCGCCGGAAGATTCAGAAACTCGTTCTCGTAGATCCGCCACGGCACCGGCACATCCGGACGGTAGCCGAACAGGAGGACCGCGAAGAATCCCGCCAGGAGCACCCCGGCCCGCGTCCCGACAAAGACGGGCATCACTGCGCGCACGTCCTCGGACGCCCAGAAGGCAGTCAGCGCCAGCCGCGCGCGGCTGAGCAGGTGGGGGCGGCGAAATCGCCAGTGGCGCAGGCCGCCCACGATGAGCGACACCAGCGCCGGACGCCACCACGAAGTGATCGACAGGCGGCCCACCGGTGTCCATTCGCGAAACCCACCTGTCAACCACACGGTCCCCGCGACCAGCAACGCCACGACGGTCACAATGTCGAGGACTCGGATCAGAAGCGGGATGTGCGGCGACCTGGTGGACATGCCGGCCCGCCTATTGTCGCCCGAGGGCGCGGTTTTCGACCGCGATGCGGCGACGTAAGAGTTCACCAACGCCCGCCAGCGCGACCAGGCCCGTCACCGGGGCCCAGACGATGGCGGCGACACCGGCCAACTCGCCCATGACGGCGACATAGTTGGGGTGACGCAGGAACGCATAGGGGCCTTTCGAGACGAGGGGCGCGTCGGGCAGAACGAGCACGCGGAACGTCCACCGCACGCCCAGCGAGCTGATCGCCCAGATCTTCAACGCCTTCGAACACGCGAACGCCGCCAGGCCGAGTGCCAATCCTTCCGGGGTCGTCGGCCCGGTCATGCTGCCTTCGAGCGCCATGGCGACAAACGACGCAGGGTACGCCCAGCGCATCGAGGAGTACACGTCGCCGGACGGTTCGACCGCACCGCGCTGGCGCAGCACCGCCTCGTTGTGGGCCGACAGGGCGGCCTCGCCCAGCATCACCAGCAGGACAGCTCCGAGAGTCAGCCACGCTATCGCGGCAGCAGCAGACACGAGTGTGGCCTCAGCAGTCGCCTGCGTAGCGGATCGCGGTGCGAAAGGCCGCCGGCATCATGCGGGCCGCAACCGCCGCGAGCGGCACTCCCGGGCCCGGGCCCACCACCATGCGAATGACGCGATTGAAGCGCCATTTCGGTCCAAAGGCTGAGGCGCGCGCGCCGGCCAACTCCACCGGCGCGGCCTCGGGTGTCAACCGTCCCTCGAGCACGGCCGATGCCACGCGCGCCGCCAGGCCGGCGCCGGCGAGGGCGAATCGCAAGCCGTCTCCGGTAATCGGATCGATGAACCCGGCCGCATCGCCAGCCAGCAGCAGTCCTGGCGCGCCCGCGGCCGTCGCATCGACGGCCAGGGGTCCGAGGACGCGCGGCGGCGCGGTCAGGCGCGCGCGTGCAAATCGGTCTGCGAGCCGGGGATCAGCGCGTAGGGCGTCGAGAAGGACCACCGCCGGGTCGCGCCACCTTCGCCTGTCATCGTCGAGCGGCGTGACCAGACACGCGTTGACGACGCCAGACAGCAGCGGGGCGACGCCAATGTAGTAGCCGCGCCGGACATGCATCTCGCCAGCAGCGCTCATCCCGTCCACGTCCGAAAAGTAGCCGCCAATCGCCCAGCGGCGGGGGTGCGCCGGCGTGCGCGACAGGCCGAGCGAGCCTGCCACCGTCGACGATCGGCCGTCGGCGGCGATGACCAGGCGGGCGCGATGGGCGTGGGTGCCCGAACGGGTTCGCACGTCCACACCCTCCACGCGCCCTCGGTTCGCCTCGACCCGCGGCCTCATGACGACGACGTCGTCATCGACCTGGACACCGGCGGCCTCCGCGTGCTCGAGGAGGATCGAGTCGAGGTCGAGCCGCGACAGCACACGAGCCACGGCGCCCCCTCCGTAGCGCCCGAGCACCTCGACGCCCGGCCCGCTGAGCAGCATGCCGTCGATGGCCAGGCTGCGTGCCTGGACGGCGTCACCGACGCCGAGCGTGGCCAGCAGCCGGAGTGCCCCGGGGTTGAGGGTGTCACCGCACAACTTGTGGCGGGGAAACCGCGTCCGTTCGAAGATCCGCACCCTCGCCCCCGAACGCGCCAACAGCGTGGCGGCCGCGGCGCCGGCCGGACCGCCGCCGACGACCACCACATCGTCGATGCGCCGGCTGGCGGCCAGCTCGCTCACACCGCCCCCAACACGAGGGCGGAGTTCTTCGAGCCGAACCCGAGGCAATTGCACAGCGCGGCCGCCGGACGTGCGCGCCGCCCGGCGTTGGGGAGAAAGTCCAGGTCGCAGGCCGGATCCGGGTCGGTCAGGTTGATGGTCGGGGGCAGCCATCCGGTGGAGAGCGCCAACGCCGTGGTGACCACACCGGCGGCGCCGCTGGCCCCCTGTGGATGCCCAATCATCGACTTGGTGGACGAGCCGGGAACCTGATCGGCCAGTCGTCCAAAGACCCGGCGCGTGCACCGTGATTCCACCGCGTCGTTCAGCACGGTGGACGTGCCATGGTAGTTGATGTAGCCGATCTCCTCGAGCGAGCGGCCCGAGCGCGCGATGGCCTGAGACATGCACCGCATGATGTGCCCGCCTTCTGGATCCATCTGAACCCGGTGATAGGCGTCGCACGTGCTCGCGTAGCCGTCGATCGTGGCGTAGACGCGGGCGCCGCGGGAGCGTGCCCGATCAGCCGTCTCGAGCGTCATCATCCACGCGCCCTCGCCGAGCACGAATCCATCGCGTCTGCGGTCGAACGGGCGCGAGGCTTCCTGGGGGCGATCGTTGTAATGGGTCGAGACGGCGCGCATCCGCGAAAACCCGAAGATCATGCCGGGCAACACACATCCCTCGGTGCCGCCGGTCACCATCACGTCGTATTCGCCCTGGCTCAGCAGCATCCGGGCGTAGCCGATGGCATCGGTCGAGCTCGTGCACCCGTTCGACAGCACGTGGCTGATGCCGTTCAGCCCAAGGGCAATCGAGATTTCACTGGAGACCATCCCGCAGATCCCGACCACGATGGCGTACGGCGTGACGTGCCGGCCTCCGGTCGTGAAGAAATCCTCGTACTGACGCTCGCCGACGTCGATGCCGCCCCCGCCCGTCCCGACGATGACGGCTCCGTGAGGACCGCCGCCGTCCAGGCCCGCGTCGTCCCACGCTTCCCGTGCCGCGAGGACGCCGTACAGCGCGGCCCGAGAGTAGCGCTTGGGATCGGCATGTCCATGTCCCGCCGGCGGGCGTCCGGAACTCGACGTGGCCTCGTCGAGGCTGATCGCCGGAACGCTCGCCGCCACTCGACAGGGAAACGGCGTGGCGTCGAAGTCGGTGATGGCCTTCGTGCCGCTCACGCCCCTGGCGACGTGATCCCAGAACACTGCCCGACCCACGCCGTATGTCGAGACGACACCAATGCCGGTGATGGCAACCTGCACGACCTCATATTATGTGGCCGTGCGGGTCTTTGCCTGGCTCGGAGCGGCGGCATTCGCCGGGGCACTCGGCACACTGGTCTATTTCTACGTCGTCATCCTCGGGGTCACGAGCGGCGACGCCTCGACCACGGTGCCGCATGCCGTGATGGACGCCCTGCTGTTCGCGGCCTTTGCCGCGCACCATTCCGCGTTCGCGCGGACCGCCGTCAAGCGCTGGCTGACGAGCGTGGTACCCGTCAGCGCGGAGCGACCCGTCTACGTCTGGGTCTCGAGCATCCTCCTGGTGCTCGCGTGTCTGCTCTGGCAGCCGGTTCCCGGCATGGCGTGGCAGCAGGCGGGTGTGTGGGTACTCGTGCACGACGGCGCCCAACTGATGGGCCTGGGGCTCACGGTCGTTGGCGCGTCGGCGATCGATCCGCGGGCGCTGGCCGGCATCGAGGCTGCCAGTCGCGACGCCGGAGCGTTGGGCGCACACCGAACGGAGGCGCCGCCAAGGGGGGACTCGATCCGGGTCGCCGGCCCGTTCCGGATCGTCCGCCACCCGATTTATCTCGGCTGGCTGCTGATGGTGTGGGGCACGCCGACGATGACCGCGAATCGGCTGGTGTTCGCAGCCGTCAGCTCGGCCTACCTCATCCTCGCCATCCCCTGGGAGGAGCGGTCACTCGTCGAGGTCCACGGCGATCAGTACCGCGCGTATCAGCAGGCGGTGCGGTGGCGCCTCCTTCCCGGGATCTGGTAGCCGGATCGGCCGGCGCGTGGGACGGTCGAGCGGTCGGGGCGTGGTCGTCCTCGACATCCTGCGGAAGGCCTTCGAGCTGATCGACGAACAGCAGCGAGTGCAGCGACGGGATCTCGAACTTCTTCCCGCAGGTCTTGCACACCACCTCGTCGTCGACGCGAATCAGATGATCGCGCACTTTCCCGAATTTCGCGCGGTCGCGTTCGTCGGCGCCGGGCGGCAAGCGGTCTTTCTTGACTCGGCGCACCCATCGAATGTTGTAGTCGTTGGTGCGGCGACAGCGGGTGCACGTGTAGCGCGCGGAACGATTCTCGGGGCGGTCGTTGAAGAAGGCGCGTTCGTCGAGGGCCATAGTCGGGCTGCCGGCTGGGCCGGCTGGGAGGAATTGTACTCCCTCCCCCCGCCTTGAAGGACCGGGAATGCTGGAGGTGCGTCGCCGGCCTTCAAGACGACACCGCCTCAGCCACCCCGGCGCGGCCGTCCGGGGCGGAGCCTCGCCTAGAAAACTTGACTCGGCAGATTCCCAACCACTCGAGTCAAGTTCTCTCGCCCGGCCGGAGGCCGGGCCAGCCAACGCTGCCCTGGCGAGGCGGAGCCGCCACGGCACAGCTCGACGGTCCGGGGCGGAGCCTCGCTAGAATCGCGCGGTCACGCCGAAACGGATGATGCGGGGCGTGAGCACACGGTTCGGACGCCCGATCGTGCTGCCAACGGCCTCGTTCTGACCGGTCACGTGGTTGGCGTTCAGCATGTTGAAGAGATCCAGCGTGCCCTCGAGGCGCACGGCATTCACGGTCCACCGCTTGGCCAGGCGCAGGTCAACGAACTTGTTCACCACCTCCGTGCGATCGACCCCGCGAGGCTGCACCCAGATGGTTTCGGTACCCTGGGGCAAGCCACTGACACTGAGCGTTCGGAGGAGGGGCGATCCGTCACTCGCGGTGTATTTCCCGGACACCGTCACCCCGTAGCCGACCTGATAGCTCCCGGCGACCGACAAGGCCCAGGGAATGTCGGTGAACACCACCGAGCTGTCCCGGTTCAGGATGTAGTTCGGGTTGTTGTGATCCGTGGTGTTGCCGGGGTTGGTGAAGGTGCCGCTGTGGGAGAACCCCTCGTGGCTCTGCAGCGTCACCCCGGCGAGCAGTTGCCACCGGTTCGACATCCGCTTGTTGACGCTGAAGATCACGCCGTCGTAGTCGCTCCGCAGGCTCTCGACGTTGGCGATGATCCGGTCACGGCGCGTGACCAGCGCGGGATCCAGGCTGTAGACGGTGACCGTCTGCGATCCGCGCTGTGGATCGGTAAAGGTTCTCGAAACCGCGGTGTACGCGCTCGGGGGCCGCGCCCGATCGAGAATCGTCAATCCGTCGCGATGTTGTCGCCGATGATAACTGGCCGACACGGCGAGTCCCGGCATCAGCTCGTGGTCGATCCCGAGGTTGAACTCGTCGCTGAAGGGGCGATTGGCGCCCGGGTCGATTGGCGGGAAGAGGCCCGCCGTGAACCCCGTGAACGTGGACAGGTTCAACTCTCCCGGATCCAGACGCAGGTTTCGGTTCGCGTCGTTCCACGGCACCTGCAGCTGGGCCAGCGCGTTCTGGTTCGACGCCTCGGCCAATTCCGAGCCGAACTGGTTGTAGAAGCGGCCGAAATACGCCTTGACCGCGGTGCGCCCCTGGCCGGACAGGTCATAGCTCACCCCGAGGCGCGGAGCCACGTTGGCGGAGAAGTCGAATACGTCTCTCCGCGGAAAGTCCCGGGCACCGACCCACGCTCCCGCCGGGCTCGACTGAGCGGGCAGATGCGCCTGCACACCATCCACGCGGACGCCGAGGTTGATCGTGGCCCGTCCCAGGACCCAGCGGTCCTGAGCAAAGAACGCCCACGTCTTCAGCCGATGGTCCGAGTTGATGGGGGTGTTGGACAGAAACGCGCGAGTCGACACGCCATCGACGAGCTCGAGCAGGATGTCCCCGTTCCGAATGCGCTCGTAGGCCATGTCCTCCCAGGACAACTGGGTGCCCACCTTGAAATCGTGAGCGCCGGCCAGGTTGTCCTGGAAATAGCTCAGCGTCGCGTTGGCCTGATAGCGGTGATTGGGGTTGAGCGACTGTGTTTCGGCCGCGTTGATGCGCGTGAACCGCACCGAATCCCGAACGGCGATGTCGGAGGGCTGAACCTCTTTCTGGTAGCGCGTCGGGAAGGTTCCCCACATCCGGCCCATCCGTGCGTCGAACACGGCGGTCCGGCCCAGCACCTGGTTGAGCTGCGCCACGTAGTTCTGGGCCGGCTGGTCCTGCAGCACCGTCGCCTTGTCCTCGACGAACAGGTAGGGAGCGTCACGCCGATGGAACCGATTCTTCAGGTTCCGGTTGAACAGGAAGGACACCTTGCTCGACTGCGCCAGCTGCGCGGTGACCTTCCCCATGTAGTTTTCGATCCGGTTGTCGTCGATGGCCTGCGAGCCATCGGGATTGGTCGCGCCAATCTGGAACTGGTCCAGTCGCCACCGCCGGAGGGCGCTGAAGAACCAGACGCGGTCCCGCTTGATCGGTCCGCCCAGCGTCGAACTCCAGTCGTACGAGATGTCCACAGGGTTGCCCGCTGCCCCGGTCTGCTGACCCGCGGCCAATCCAAGCCTGGCCCGCAGCGCGTCGTCCACGTTGGTTCCTTGCAGGGCATCGTTCATGAAATAGAAGTTGTGCTCGCTGCTGATCCGGTTGCCGCCGGACTTGGTGACCATGTTCATGTAGACGCCGCTGACGTCACTCTCCGCCGTCCCTGACGCGGTCTGCATGTTGTACTCGTCGTACATCTCGAAGCCGTAGTACTGCATCGTGGCGCCGCCGCTGCCGCCTCCCCAGTTCGTCTTCAGTCCGTCGATGGAAAAGGACTTCTGACTGTCCGCCGACCCGAACGCCTCGACGTTGTACTGCTGCATGCCCTCGGTCCCGCCGACGTCGAGCCTCCCGGTCACCACGCCCGGTACCAGCCCGGCCATCACCCAGGGATTGCGGCCGGTCGGAATCGCGTCGTAGAGATCTTTGGTGATGTTGGTCTGCGTCACCGTCGAGCTGACATCCACCACCGGCGATTCGCCGCTGACCGTGACGGTCTCCTGCAGCGTCCCGACGTTCATCACCACGTCCAGACGGGTCGTCTGGGCCACCTGAATCACGATGTTCTCGCGGCTGACCCGGGCGAACCCGCTCAACTCGTAGGTGACCAGGTACATGCCGGGTGGCAACCCGCTGAACTGATACCCGCCGGCCTCGCCGGTCGGCGCGACCCGCGCACCGCCGATCAACGCCGGACTCGACACGGTGACGGTGACGCCCGGCAGCACTGCACCCTGCTGGTCGCGGACGATGCCCGACAGGGTCCCGGCCTGCTGGGCCAGAGCCGTGGTCGAGAGGGCCATCGCGAAGGCCAACACCGCAAGGGTAGAACGTCGAGACCGATGACTCATGGGGACTCCCTTCAGGGCCCGCCTGTGCAGGCCATCGCCGTCCAAAACAAGCCGTGTCGAACGCTCCGGCGATGGTACCCGCGCCAGCGCGTATGATCAATAGGAGAAGCCAGGCTGCCCCGTGTCGCCGTGGACAGCCGTGCCAACAGCGCCTCATGGCCGATTCATCCCCGCCCGCCGTCTTTCCATCCCAGCTTCCCGTGCTGCCGTTACGGCGGGCGGTGATGTTTCCCTTGACACTGCAACCGCTCGCGGTCAGCCGGCCGCAGTCGATCGAAGCGGTCAACCATGCGCTGGCGGGCGACCGCCTCATCCTGATGCTCCTGCAGACGGGCGAGGAGCCGGAGCCGACCGCGAAGGAAGTCCATCAGATCGGCACCATCGGAATCATCCGGCAGATGGTGCGCGGACAGCAGGGCCTCAACGTCATCGTCGAAGGCATGGCTCGCGCCCGGGCGGCCGAGGTCACCGTCGACGGCGGCATGATGAAAGCGCAGGTCGCCCTGGCGCCCGAACGCACGGAGCGCGGCATTGAAATCGACGCCTACGTCAGGCGCATTCAGGAACTCGTCGATCGCGCCCTTGCCCTGACCTCGGGGCTGGCCCCCGAGATCCGGCAGCTGGTCGCCGGCATCGAGGATCCGATGCGGCTGTGCTACCTGCTCGGGACGATGGTCGACCTCAAGCCCGACGAGAAGCAGCAGCTGCTCGAGGCCGATCCCCTGCGCACGAAGCTCGAACTGGTGCACGGCCTGCTGACCCGCGAGGTCTCCGTGCTCGAGCTGAAGGGCAAGATCGAATCGCAGGCCCAGCAGGAGATGACCGACGCGCAAAAGCAGTACTACCTGCGCCAGCAGATGAAGGCCATCCAGCAGGAACTCGGCGAGGGCGAGGGCGACGAGCTGAAGGGGCTGCGGGATCGCGTCGAGAAGGCGTCGCTCCCTGATCACGTGCGGAGCGTGGCGTCCCGGGAAATCGAGCGCCTGGTGCGGATGGGCGCCGCCTCCCCCGAATACCAGATGATTCGCACCTACCTCGACTGGGTGCTCGAGCTGCCGTGGGAGATCACCACCGAGGATCGCATCGACCCCGTTGAAGCGCGCCGCGTCCTCGACGAGGACCATTACGATCTCGACAAGGTCAAGGAGCGCATCGTCGAGTACCTGGCCGTACGCAAGCTCAAGGGTGACATGAAGGGGCCGATTCTCTGCTTCGTCGGTCCACCGGGCGTGGGAAAGACCTCGCTGGGACAATCAATCGCGCGCGCGATGCAGCGAAAGTTCGTGCGAATCTCGCTCGGGGGCATACGAGACGAGGCGGAGATTCGCGGCCATCGCCGCACCTACATCGGATCCATGCCGGGTCGCATCATCCAAGCCCTGAAGCAGACCGGATCCGCGAACCCGGTGTTCATGCTCGACGAGCTCGACAAGCTCGCCGTCGGCTACCAGGGCGACCCGGCCGCGGCCCTGCTCGAGGTGCTCGACCCGGCCCAGAACCACACGTTCCGCGATCACTATCTCGAGTTGACCTTCGATTTGTCGAAAGTGCTGTTCATCGCCACGGCCAACCAGATTGGCCCCGTGCATCCCGCCCTGCGCGACCGTATGGAGATCGTCGCGCTCTCCGGATACACCGAAGACGAGAAGGTGCACATCGCGCGCCGCTACTTGATTCCCCGGCAGCTGACCGATCACGGGCTGACCCCGGACGCATTCGAAATCACGGACGAGGGTTTGCGCGCCGTGATTGCCGACTACACGCGAGAGGCCGGGGTGCGGAACCTCGAGCGCCAGATCGGGACGATCGCACGTAAGGTGGCGGCTCGCATCGCGACCGACGCCGCCACGGCTCGTGCCCAGGTCGATGCGGGACAGGTCGGGGGCTACCTGGGGCCCGCGCGCTTCAAGCGCGAAGTCGCGTTCCGCACCTCGCGCCCCGGCGTGGCGACCGGCGTCGCGTGGACCGAGACGGGAGGTGACGTCCTGTTCGTCGAAGCCAGCCTGCTGCCCGGCGGCAAGGGGCAGATCATCCTGACCGGCCAGCTGGGCGAGGTCATGCAGGAGTCGGCCCGCGCCGCGGTGAGTCACCTGCGCGCGCATGCGCCGCAACTCGGCGTCGAGTCCGACTTCCTCGAGAAGCGCGACCTGCACGTCCACGTGCCGGCGGGGGCCATCCCGAAAGACGGGCCCTCGGCGGGCGTGACGATGGCCACCGCCATCCTCTCGGCGGCCCGAGGCATTCCGGTGCGCAGCGACGTTGCGATGACCGGAGAGATCACCCTCAGCGGCCTCGTGCTCCCGGTCGGCGGGATTCGAGAAAAGGCGCTCGCCGCGCGGCGTCTCGGGCTGACGACCTTCGTCCTGCCCGCGCTCAATGAACCGGATCTCGAGGAACTGCCCAAAGAACTTCGCGCACAACTGCGCTTCGTCACGGCCGAAACCCTCGAAGATGTCCTCGCGGTCGCCATGCCGCCCGCACCGGATGCTCGCCCCGCTACCGCGACGTAGGTCGAGGGCCGACGGCCACACCCGCCGACGGTCCACGCGGCGGACCACCGATGCAGGGGCCGTTCGGTGACCGACGCCGCCGCTTCTCACACCTCGATCGTGTTCTACATCTCCGGCCACGGCTTCGGCCATGCGTCGCGAGAGATTGAGGTCATCAATGCGTTGCTGGCGCGCCGGCCGGATCTCCACATCGTGGTGCGATCCACGGCCCCCCGCTGGCTGTTCGAGCTCACGGTGCGCGGCGGGGTCGAGTATCACCACGTCGAGTGCGACACGGGGATCGTCCAGATCGACAGCGTGCGGTTGGACGTCGAGGCCAGCCTCCGGCGGGCGACGGAGTTCATGGCGAGCTTCAGTGCCCGAGTCGCCGACGAGGCGGCAACCCTGGAGCGGCTGGGTGCCCAGCTCGTGGCGGCCGACATTCCGCCGCTCGGCCTGGCCGCGGCCGCGCGCGCGGGCGTGCCCGGCGTCGCGATTGGCAACTTCACGTGGGACTGGATCTACTCCGCCTACCCGAACTCGACAGCCCTCGTCGACCAGCTGGGCCGGGCCTACGCTTCCGCCACGCGCACCCTGCGGCTGCCCATGCACGGCGGGTTCGCCACATGCCCGAACCTCATCGACGTTCCTTTCGTGGCTCGCCGATCACGGCGAGACCCGGCCGAAACGCGGCGACAGCTCGGGCTCCCGGCCGAGGACCGACTGGTGCTCCTCTCATTCGGGGGACTCGGCCTCGACGGGCTCGATCTCGACGCACTCGCGCAACTCGAGGGCTACGTCGTGCTCGTGAGCGGGAGGACACCGCGCGCCCAGCTGCCCGCCGCGCTCGGCGGCGGGCGATTGGGCAGCGTGATCCCGCTGAACGAGGACGCGATGTACGCCGCCGGCATTCGCTATGAGGACGTCGTCCGCGCGGTCGACGTCGTGGTGACCAAACCCGGGTACGGCATCATCGCCGAGTGCCTCGCGAACGATACGGCGCTGGTTTACACGTCTCGCGGGCACTTTCTCGAGTACGACGTGCTGGTGGCGGCCTTGCCTCGCTTGCTCCGCACCGCCTACCTCGACCACGCCGACCTGCTGGGCGGACGCTGGCAGGCGGCGCTCGACGACGCGCTCGGTCAGCCCGCTCGCCAGAAACCGGCCGTCGACGGTGCCGACGTCATCGCGGAATCGCTCCTGAACCTGCTGGAACACTAGCGAAGCTCCGCCTGAGACCAAACTGTGGCATCTGTGCCGCGTTTGGTCCCCGTGGGGTCGTCGCTGGCGACGGTGGAGGCCTCAAACCGTCGAGAGTCGCTCCGCTTCGCAGGAGCCCATATCTTGTCTTGCCCCCGCTCCGCAGAGGCAGCTGTGCTTGCTCCAAACAAATCGACAGGTTCGTACACATTTCACACCAGCAAGCACAGCTAGCGGGTGATCGTCTGCACGCTCATGATAGAGTCGCCAACGGAGCAATCATCGGAAACCGGCCGCGACGCGCAGGCGTCTCGACCCTTCGATGCGTTGGAGGTTCATGTGCGCCGTACGAGTTGCGTGATGCTTGTCGGGCTGGCCGCCCTGGCCACGACGTTGGTCGCACAGGGCCGCCAGACCATCCCAGGCCCTATGCCCAACCTTCCTTTCAGCGCTGCCGTGAAAGCCGATGGACTCATCTATGTCGCCGGCACCTTGTCGACCGAAGGCGACATCCGCGCCCAGACCCGTCAGGTCATCGGGGACTTGGGGCAGGTCCTGAAGAAAGCCGGCTCCAGTCTTGCCCAGGTGGCATCGGTCCACGTGTACTTGACCAAGGCCGAAGACTTCGCCGCGATGAACGAGGTGTATCGGACGTTCTGGCCGAAAGACCCGCCAGTTCGGACGACGATCGTCTCCGAGCTCGTCATTCCCAACGCGCTGGTCGAGATGGCGATGATCGCCGTTCCCGACGGGGGCGAGCGCGTCGTCGTGCATCCATCGGACTGGATCACGTCTCCCAACCCGTACAGCTACGGCATCCGCTCCGGCGACACGCTGTTTCTCGCGGGCCTGGTGTCCAGGAACGGCAAGGACAACACGGTCGTCGAGGGAGACATGACGGCACAGACCAGGACGGTGCTGGACAACGCCGCGTCGGTGCTGAAGGCCGCCGGGATGTCGTTTGACAACGTCGTGTCGTCGCGCGTGTTCATTACCGACTCGACGAAGTTCCAGGAGATGAACAAGGTCTATCAAACCTACTTTCCCAAGGAGCCCCCCGCCCGTGCGACGGTGGTAGCGCCGCTGATGGCGCCGCAGTATGCCGTCGAGATCACGTTGACCGCCTCACGGCTGCCGAAGCAGGCGATCACGACCCCGCTGGCCGACGGCTCCCCCGGCAAGCCGAGTCCCATCCTGAGCAGCGCCATCAAAGTGGGCAACCGGCTTTACGTTGCGGGCATGCTCGGCAACACGCCGCAGACCAAAGGGGACACAGAGGCGCAGACGGTCGAGGCCCTCGCCCGGATTGGGCGGACGCTGAAGGCCGCGGGCTTCGAGTGGGGCCACGTGGTCGATGGCATCGTGTACATCACCGACGTCAAGAACTTCGACGCCATGAATCGCGGGTACCGGACGATCTTCTCGAAGGACTTCCCCGCGCGCGCCACCGTGCGCACGGGCCTGGTCAACGCCGACGGACTGGTCGAACTGATGTTCGTCGCGACGAAGTAGCCGCCGGTCAGCCGCCCAGCGGTGGGCGACAGAACCGGCGCCGGAGAGGCGAGATGCAAGCCGTCAAGGCGCGCGTACTGATCGTGGACGACGACCAGCGCGTGCGCTCGCTGCTCCAGCAGCTGTTGGAGCGCGAGGGGTACGACACGGAGACGGCGTCGGACGGCGCCTCGGCGATCGCGGCGATGGCGGACCGCGCACCCGATCTCGTGCTGCTCGACGTGAACATGCCCGGCCAGTCGGGCTTCGACGTCTGCCGGCGAATCCGGCAGGATGCCACGACGCGTCTCACGCCGGTCGTCATCGTCACC
>JBQTIE010000185.1:0-7759 GCA_052389315.1 Acidobacteriota bacterium | reverse complement strand
TCGTGGTCGCTGATGCGATGCGCACGGCCTCTCGCAGCGGCTGGCGTCTCCTCGACGCGGAAGAGGAAGTGCAGGCTCGACAGCATGGCCTGCAGCGCCGTGCGGATGCCGCTCTCGAAGCCGCCCGCCTTCGCGCCGTCGGCATAGAACGTCATCAGCTCGTCAACGTCGGCCGGCGTGGCCGGCCGGCGGTACGCGTCCGACGCCAGCCGATCGAGGATGCGCCGCGCGCACGGCACCGCTTCCTCCGGCGCCGTCGGGCGGCACGTGAAGATCGCCCGGCGCGTCGGGTGGTCGGACACCCCCGTCACCTCGAGCGGGCCCACGATGCCCAGGTTGCGCAGGTGCGGCAGCGTCGTCACGCCGTAGCCGACGCCAATCTGCGTGTCGGCCAGCGTGTGGTCGATGGGCTTGATCAGATCGTCTTCCGAGCCCTCGAACTCCTGGATGAATGTCGCCGCGACACGCCTCGCGCCGGCGCGCACCAGCACGGGCTCGGTCGTCACCGTCAGCCCCTCCGGGTCCGACTCCGACATCCAGCGGTCCACCTTGACGAGCGCCGCGCGCTCGCCGTCGATCGCCACCTCCATCGCGATGTCGCGCACGGTGCGGCCGAAGAGGTAGCCCGTCGGCTCGCCGTGCAGGAGCAGCTGGAACCGGTACTTGCCGTCTGCCGGGAAATTGTGGACGACGACGATACCGCCGCGGGTGCCGAAGGGGGCGCCGTCGAGCCGATCCTTCTGAGACTCCGTCCGCGGCACGTCGTAGATGGTCGATGTCGCGTCGGTGGACGGGTCACCGACAGCCACGCGGCTCACGTGGGCCGCCGCCCGCATGTAGCCCTGGAGCGCCGTCGTCGAGGGCATCTGAACGTCGGCGATGTTGTCGAAGCCGGCGCTGATCGTATCGGCGGGGAGATACGCGCTGACGTCCACGGCGAGCCCGAACAACGACCGGATGGCGGCGGCGTACTCCGCGCGGTTCAATCGCTGAAACGAGCGGCGCCCGGGATTGGGACTGGCCCCCGCCGCGGCGTCGAGCGTGGCTTCCAGCCCGGTGACGAGCGCCATGCGCGCCGGCGCGTCGAGCGGGCGCGGCGTGCCCTTGGGCGGCATCATCCCGGCGCGGAGCTTGCGGACCATCTTCTCGGCGATGGTCCCGTGCTGCGCCGCTTTTGCCGCGTCGAAGGAGGCAAGCGACAGCTCGCCGCGTCGAACGGCGTCGTTGTGGCAGCCGACGCAGTATTGACGGATGGTGTCGTTCTGGGCCCGGGCCGAGAGAGGCAAGGGCGCCTGGGCGACGGGCCGTTTTGGCGCGGGCGTGGCCTGATCTGGCGGGCCCATGGCCCCGCGAACCGTCACGACCGTACATACCAGCCCTGCAACCAGCAGGGGCACCCTGAGTCTCGTCAATACTTCCCCCAAGATGGACGTGGCCAAGGTACACCGGTCGGCGTCCCGTGTCAGCCAGAATCTGGACCCGGCCCTGGCGGTGGGCGGCGGTCTCCGGGACCGATCTGTTCTGCTCGACACGCGGCCAGCAACCACGAATTCCCGGCGCGCCGGGCCTCTGTGCCCTGGTTTGCATGCACGTCGACGACTTCTCCGCAGCGTTCCCGCGCGCGTCCTGGCCGACGGGGTCGCTCGACGCACCGTGCCGAGCCGACCCTCACCGCGGCAGTGCCCACGCCGTCAGCGTGGTGCCCGCGGGCACCAGGACGTGCTGGCGGCCGTCCACCATGTAGGTGATGGGGGAGGTCCCGTGCATGTTGGCCCCCATCTGGTAGCGCCAGAGCAGCTTGCCCGAGCGCGAGTCGAGCGCCAGGAGGTGGCCGTCGCCATCGCCGCTGAAGACGATGCCCGAGGCGGTCGTCAGCAGTCCCGACGTCGAGAGATTGAGGTAGCGAAACTCCCACTTCCGCGCGCCCGTCGCCGGATCGATGGCGCGCAGCACGCCGTACGGCGGGCTGTCGCTCGAGCGCACACGCTGGCCGGCGCCGCCCGTGAACCGCTCGCCGGGCGTGTAGTCCGGTTTCCACGCGTAGTAGACCATGCAGGCTTCTCGCGCGTTCACGAAGAAGGTCTGTGTGGCGGGATCGAAGCTCGGCGGCCAGAAGTTGGTGCCGCCCGTGAGGTCGGGGCACGTCAGCGAACCTTTCTCGTCGGGCACGTGTCCGGGGAGGAGCACCGGACGGCCATCGGCTCCGATCTCCTTGGCCCACGTGGTCGTGACGAAAGGTTTGGCGACCAGGATCTTCCCGTTCGACCGATCGAGCGTGTAGTAGAACCCGTTGCGGTTGGCGAACATCACGACCTTGCGCAGCTGCCCATCGATGGTCAGATCGGCGAGGATCGGCACCTCGGTCGCGTCCCAGTCGTGGAGATCGTGCGGCGTGAACTGATAGTGCCAGCGGAGCGTGCCGGTGTCGGCGTCGAGGGCCACCAGCGTGTTGCTGTACAGGTTGTCGCCCGCGCGGCTCGCGCTGTGATAGTCGGGACCTGGGTTGCCGGTGCCGTAGTAGAGCAGGTTCAGCTCCGGATCGTAGGCCCCGGTCACCCACACGCCGGCGCCGCCGGTCTTCCACGACTCTCCCGCCCACGTGTCGTTGCCTGGCTCGCCGGGGCCCGGAATCGTGTAGAAGCGCCAGGCGCGCTTGCCCGTCTCCGCGTCGTAGGCGTCGATGAACCCGCGGATCCCGTACTCGCCGCCGGCGACGGCGGCAATCACCTTGTTCCTCGCGATGATGGGCGCGATGGTCGCCGCGTAGCCGATGGCGTGATCCTGCATCGTCGCGTCCCACGCGACGCCGCCCGTTCTCCGGTCGAGGGCGACGACATGCGCGTCGAGCGTGGCGAGGAAAAGCTTGTCGCCCAGCATGGCGAACCCGCGGTTGACCAGCCCGCAGCACGCGGTGAGGTTGCGCGGCAGCTCGCGACGGTAGCGCCAGATCTCGCGTCCGGTGCGGGCGTCGATGGCCCAGGCCAGGTTGTTCGGTCCCGTCACGTACAGCACGTTGTCCCTGAGGAGCGGCGTGGTCTCGAATTGCCCGATGGCGCCGGTCTGAAACGTCCACTGCGGGACGAGGCGGGTGATGTTCTCGGGCGTGATCTGGGTCAGCGGGCTGTACCGCTGATTCGTCGGACTGCCCCCGAAGGTGAGCCACCGCGAGCCGTCCGCCGTGAGCCCTTCGAGAATCTCCCGCTCGACGACCAGCGGTGAAGGGACCTGCTGGGCAAACAGCGCCGCGGCGCTTGCCGACAACACCCACGTGGTCCACGCCGCACGAGCACGCGCGCGATGCATCGGAGCCTCCTATTGCGGGACGGCGGGATTGAAGCCGCGCAGCGTCATCAGGTAGCGGACCAGGTCGTCGAGGTCGCGTTCGCTCAACCGCGCGGGCCCGTAGGCGGGCATGAGAGAGCGCCTGGTGTTGACGACCGATTTCATCTTGTCCTTCTCGTATCCCTGGATCCGCTCGCTCGTATCCATGATCTGGACGGAAAAGAGGTCCTCGTTCTTCTTGACGCCGTGAATGGCGGGGCCCTCCGGCGGCGTCAGCGTCACGGGCTGATAGCCGAACGGCGACTCCTCGAACCCTCGACGGATCTGCACCACGAGCCGCTCGGGCGTGCGCGCGCCGCCGATGCGCGAGAGATCCGGTCCAATGACGCCGCCCACGCCGTTCACCCGATGGCAGCTCGAGCACATCGCCTGAAAGACCCGCTCACCGTTCTGCGCGTTGCCACGGGGCGGATCCGGCGCGGCGTTCGGGGCGAGCGTGCGCAGGTACGCCAGGATCTGCCACAGCTCGACGTCCGTATTGCGCGGCGGCACGAAGGACGGCATCTCGGTGCCGGACACGCCGCGCCGAATCGTGTCGAAGAGGCCCTGGTCGGTGCGGCCCGTCGCCCAGACCCGCGTCAGGTCCGGCGCGCGCACGCCGCGCGCATCCATGCCGTGGCAGTCGGCGCAGCGGGCGCGGTACAGGCCGGCTCCGTTGCGGATCGCGTCGGGGTCGCCCTCGTGGGGATTCTTCGCCGGCGCCTGGGCGCCAGACGAAGCACCGAGCGCCATCCACAGCACGGCCGCCGCAAGCACCCTGCAGGTCCATCCCATGGCTGATCCCCCTCCGAGGCGACGTCGCCGATCAGGTTATACACGACGGTCGCCCCGCGAGAGAAGCCCGGCACCTCGGCGGTCGCAATCGCTTGCCGTTCGCGCGGCATGAAAAAAGGGGCACGTCCCCGATGGGACGCGCCCCTGATGTGGTGGTGTCAGCGAGGCGGAGCCGCGGCACTGGCCCCGGCGGTCTGAGGGGAGCCTCGCTAGAAAACTTGACTCTGCAGATTTCCAACCATTTGAGTCAAGTTTTCTCGCCCGGCCGGAGGCCGGGCAAAGCCAGCACTGCCCCTAGCGAGGCGAAGCCACACCTTGGCATGCTTGACGGTTCGAGGGGAGCCTCGCTAGAGTCTTGAAGGCCGAGAATCGTTGCGAATGAGTCAAGTGTTTCAATCGGCCTTCAAGACTCTAGCGTCGGACCAGGCGTTCGCGAGATCCGGATTCACGTGGCCGGCGCACACCGCGTGTTCTACGTCGCGACGCTGGCCGAGGCGATCTACGTCCTGCACGCGTTTCGAGAAGAAGACGAAGAAGACCCCCGCACTCGACGTGGAACTCGGCCGTGAGCGGTTCCTGGCGATCGGAAGGCTGAGGCAGAGCCATGGCAAAGAAGAACGCGGTTAGAGTGACCCCGTCCACCGGGAACGTCTTCCGAGACCTCGGGTTCTCGAAGGAGGAGGCTGAGCACCTTCTGGTCCGTGCCGACCTGCTGATTCAAGTGCAGAAGGCGATCGCGTCGCGGCGCTTGAAGCAGGCGGCGGCGAAGCTCCTGAGGGTCACTCAGCCTCGCGTGAGTGACCTCCTGCGCGGGCGCATCGACCTGTTCAGCACCGATGCGCTGATCGACATGCTGGCGAGGCTGGATGTGGGCGTGCGGTTGGTGGTCAGATCGACCAGGTCGAGGAAGGTCGCATGAAGGGCGCGGAGGCGATTTCACGTCCCGAATGACTCGCCTGGGAGGACGAACTCGACATAGACGAGCGGCACGCCGCGATACACCGCGCGTCCCACCTCGGTGAACCCGCATTTCGAAAGGTCCGCCGCATGACCAGAGCCGCCATCGACCAACCCGCCGCCCGATGCGCAGGTTCGGCGGCCATCTCGGTTCGTGGACCGACGGCCGGCGCGCGTGGTGGACGCGGCGGGAGTCGCGTCAGCGCGTCAACCGCCGCGACCCGAGGTCCATGCGGTTGAGCGGCACGTCCCAATGGGCGAGCAGCAGCTCGAAGCGCCGCTGCTCCTCCCGGTTGAACGTCGCGCGGTCCTTGTAGAGATTCGCCACAATCTCCTCCGTCGTCGGCGTGGCCGGCGCGTTCGCGGGGACGACGAGCTCGACGGCGAAGGTCCAGTCGGCGCGGCCGTCCCCGTGGAACTCCGGCACGAACGTCTTCACCGACGCGAACTGGCCGGCCCTCTCACGAGCCTTCAGGACCGGGTAGTGGTTCCGCTGGAACAGATCGAGGAACTCGTCCTGGAACCCCCACTTCACCGTGTAGAAGTACCAGGTGACTTTCGGCTCGCCGCTGGCTTGCTTGGGCGGCGCCTGGGCGCTGGTCGCGAACGATCCGGCCAGCACGAAGACGAGCGTGACGGTGCAGAAGAAGCGTCTCATGAGTCGATCTCCTGCTTCCGATGATACGGGAAGACGGCACACGAGATCGTGCGGCGGACGACCGCGCGACCCTGCGGATCGCGTGGAAGTCCGCTCCCTCGGCCTCTCGCCCGCGCCTCACAGCCGGCGCGGCAGCCGCTCCAGGATGCGCGCGACGGCCTCGTCCATGCGCCGCGCCATCCACGCCTGGTTGTCGATGGCCCCCTCCATGCTGCCTTCCGCCCAGCCACGCCAGATGAGCCGGTTGCTGCGCGCCTCGACGACGTCGAGCACGAGCGAGCCGGCGTCGTAGACCGTCGGCAGGTTGCAGTCGTGGCAGCCGTCATAGTCAAGATCGATCTGTCCGACGTCGATGCGCTGGGTCACACTCGCGTGGTAGTGGAGGATCAGATCGGGGGCCGCACCCGCCGCTCGCTCGAATCCCCTGGCCTCCAGCCGCTGCTCGACGGCCTTCTGCACGCTGTCCTGAAAGAAGGGGTTGTTGTCGAGCCGGGGATCGCCGGTCGAGAGGCGCTCGGTCGGGGCCCAGCCGTACGTTTGATAGCGGGAGAAATCGGCATCGCTCACGGTGAAGGAGTTCACGCGCAGCGACGCGCACGACACGCTCAGGGCAAGCGCGGCCAGAGCCGCGACCGGCACGACGAGTCTCGAGGGCTTCATCGCGAATCTCCTTTGGGGGTCGTCGGAACAGCCGTCGCTCGTCCCCCGCCTGCCGGCAGTCGCTGCAGCATCCGGCTCACCGCCTCGGTGATCCGTTCCGCCATCTCGTCCGGGTCGTCGAGAATGTCCCCGACGCGGTGCTGCGCCCATCCCCGCCAGATGACCTGCTTGGTCCGCGCATCGACCAGATCGAGGACCAGAGTGCCCGCCTCGAACTCGACCACGCGCACCTCGCAGTCCTCGCCGTAGCAGTAGCCGTACTCGCGATCGATGCGGTTGACGTCGACGCGCGTCGTGATGCTCGCGTGGTAGTGAATCAGCAGGTCCGGCGTGCCTGTCGTGGTCTGCTCGAAGCCCTGCGCCGCCAGTCCTTTTTCGACCGCGCCCTGGACGTGATCCTGGAAGAACGGGTTCTGATCCAGCCGCGGATCGCCCGTCGGCAGCTCGTCGGGCGGGCCCCACCCCACCGTCTTGTAGGTCGAGAAATCGAGACCGCTCGCGACGTGAGAGCTCACGTTCATCGCGGCCGCGCACGCCGTCAGGGAGAGCGCCAGGGTAGCCGCCGCAGCGGGCCAGAGAACTTGTCGCATCAGGATGCCTCGGGGTGTCAGTGCCATGGAATCGTGCCCGCGGGCCGGCATGCGGGCCGACGTGCAGGTGGAGCCGCAGCTCGTGTGGGTGCGAAAACGATGCCACTCGACTGGCGCGCGGGTAGTCCGACGGAATCGCCGGAGTGCCGAGGAATCACACGGTCTGGGGCTTCAACCGGGCGATGCTCCTCGCCTCATCGGTGCGGGAATTCTGGCTCGTGTGAGAGATATTCGGTGCGCCGAAGGCTTCGCGAGGCCGCGCCGGGGTCTTGCCCTTACCGTCGCGTCGCGTTGCGCTCCGCCGACCGCGGTCTTGGGCTCCACCTTGTCGTCGGGTTACTGGTCACGACTGGATGACTGCCGGACGCCGCGGGCCGCTGATTCGTCTCCGCCAACTCCCACGAAATCAAGCGGTTGTGGACCACCTGCCACGCTCAGATCTGCGTCGGTGCGCGGCGGCCTCGGAGGCTTCCAAGGCGGTTCTCGAACATGTCTCGTGAGCCACGGCGCTGTCTGGCCCTGGCAGGTCGTCGCCTTGACTGAGCGCGTTGACTCATCTGGTCAACATTCCGGCCCGTCAGCGCTCCTGGAGGATAATTCGGTCCACCCAGGAGGATGACACGGACCCCGGACGCTGGCGTGAGGTCAGCCGCATCTTCGCCGACTCCGCCGCTCTCGATCGGCCGCAGCGAGACGGATTCGTGGCCGAGGCGTGCCGTCACGACCGGGCGTTGCGCGCGGCCGTCGACTCGCTGCTCAAGGCGCATGACCAGGCCGG
>JBQTIE010000184.1:0-29241 GCA_052389315.1 Acidobacteriota bacterium | reverse complement strand
TGCGGTATGCGCGAAAGCGCTTCGACCGCACGATCGAAGACACCGGAGTGCTGGTTCCCGGAGTCGGCGAAGTGTACCGGATCACCAACCCGAGTGAGGGCATCGGCCAGAACGTCCTGCGGGACTTCGCCGGCTGCACCACCTGCCCCAATCAGCCCAAGCCCACGCGCAACTACGACGGCGTCGAGTTCCGCCTGCGCAAGCGCCTGTCGAACAACTGGTCGCTGACGACGAGCTATCTGTACAGCCGGCTCTTCGGCAACTACTCGGGCCTCACGAGCTCGGACGAGAACAATCGCAACTCGCCGAGCGTCAACCGGTTCTTCGACGGCCAGTACAACTCCTTCAACCGCCTGGGCCAGCCGAGCTTTGGTTTCCTCCAGACCGATCGGCCGCACTTGTTCGAAGCACAGGCCACCTATGATCTGCCATGGGGCACGGGTCTCGGCCTCTACTGGATTGGCCAGACCGGAACGCCGCAACAGACGCAGATGAGCGAGAAAGGGATCCCGTTCTTCCCGTTCGGGCGCGGCGATCTGGGCCGCACTTCCGCTTACACACAGACCGATCTCCTGGTCCAGCACTCGTTCCGGTTCGGCGATCAGCGCGTCACCGTGGGGCTGAACGTCCTGAACCTGTTCGACCAGGACCTCGTCACGCGCAACTTCACGACGCGATATCGGGACGGGTTCAACGTCACCGATCAGGCATTCTTCAGCGGGACGTTCGATCCGGTCGCCATCGCCAGCGCCTCGGCAGCGACCTATCGCCCGGATCCGCGTTTTCTGCAGCCGGATCAGTGGCAGTCGCGCCGTCAGATGAGGCTCAATGTGAACTGGAGCTTCTGACCGCGCGACGACGACAGCGGACGGTTCGTACCACCGCGCTCCTGGCCGCGATGTCCGCGGCCCAGGGCGCAGTGCCCTATCTTCTCGACTTGCGCGCCTTGGCCTCTTCGGCTCGCGCACCAGCCAGAATGCCTTCCATCGCGTAGTTGCCCTCGTGGCAGGCGTATTCGTAGACGAGCGCGTCGGTCTTCTTCAACCGGATCATGAACGTGTACGGCCCGGTCCACGTCGCAGGATCGTCCACGGTGACCTCCCAGTTGATGAACTCCGGGCTGACGCGCGTGTATCGCTCGGTGAGCTTCACGTCGGGGGTCGATCCCTGGAACCCATTGAGGTAGTTCGTCGTCTCGACCACGAGCGTGTCCCCGTCCCAGCGGCCGCGCGGGTCGCCATGCAGCTGGCGGATGTGGCGCGGCAGATGCGGCTTCCCCGTCATCGGGACGACGCGGGCGTCGTGAATCATCTCCTGGAACAGCACCGTCGTTTGAGGCGACTGAATGATCTGGATGTAGCTGTTGTAGTTGGCGCCCGTTCTCGGCGCGCCGTACGAGATGCATCGTTCCTGCAGCGGCAGATCCTCGGGTCCTGCGGGCGGACCCCGCTCGATTCGGGGCCGCACCGCCGCGCGGCGTGCCTCGGCTTCGGGCGTCAGCGGCGGAAACTGCCCGTCCGGGGGATCGATGATGAGCGAGGTCCGGTTGTCCCACTCGCGATCGGCCATCCAGAACTGGTTGTAGTTGCCCGTCGTCGGATCGTAGGAGACCTGGTCGTAGCCCCCCTTGTCGCGCGCGTCGAGCAACTGCTGCACGAAGTTGCCGAAGATCGCGTCGCCGCCGAGATCGACGAACCGGCCGGCGAGCTGCTTCAGCTCCTGCACTTCGGCGTCGGTCAAGCTCGCCTTGTCCTTCCACTGCCGCGGACGGGTCATAGGGGTCACGCTGTTGTTGCCCCAGACGCCTTGGAGATCGGGACGTCCGTCGGCTGTGCGCGGTACCGTCCACCCGGACGGAGCAGCACCGGAAGGCGAGCCGGCCGTCTGAGCCGAGAGCCAGACCGCCAGCGAACCGAGGACCAGAACGACGGCCAACGGAACGATTGAAACGTGCTTCATGCTGCGTAGTGTCGCTCAGGCGGCCGGTCCCGTCCAGTGCCTGCCACCAACGGCAGGCCGCGGCCGCCGGTGCAGCGTCCGGGCGCAGTGGTATGCTCGCTCCCGCCGGGATTCCTGGTGCGGCAGCCACGGGAATCGGGCGAGGAGGTCGGTGTAAATGGCATACAAGACTCTGGTCGCGGTCGCCGGAGCAGCGCTCTTGACCGCCGGCGGCCCGCTGCTGGCTCACCATGCGTTTTCGGCGGAGTTCGACGCCAACGCCCCGGTCACACTCCAGGGGCCGGTCACAAAAGTGGAATGGATCAACCCTCACGCGTGGATTCACATGGAAGTGAAATCCAAGTCCGGCACGCCGGAGATCTGGATGGTCGAGGGCGGAACCCCCAACACGCTCCAACGAAGCGGCATCACGCGCGACTCGATCAAAATCGGCACGGTCATCGTCGTCGCCGGGTATCAGGCCAAGGACGGCAGGCTTCGGGCCAACGGCCGCGACATCACGCTTCCCAACGGCCGCACGCTCTTCATGGGATCGTCCGGCACCGGAGCACCGAAAGACGGCCGTGATCCGAATGAACGGGCACAGCCCAAGCGGCCGGGGCGCTGACATGCGTCCGCGTCTCGGGGCGGCAGCCCTGACCCTGGCACTCGCCATCTCGGCGTGCAGCCAGCCTCCGGCCCCGCAAGCCTACCGCGCGCCGCGCACGCCCGACGGTGCACCGGACATCAACGGCATCTGGCAGGCCCTCAACACGGCGAACTGGGATCTCGAGGCCCATGTGGCGCGGCAAGGCCCGGTGGTTGCCCTGGGCGCCGCGTTCAGCGTGCCGCCCGGACTCGGTGTCGTCGAGGGTGGCGAGATTCCATACCTGCCCGACGCGCTGGCCAGGAAGAAGGCGAACGGCGAAAACTGGATGACGCTCGATCCCGAGGTCAAATGCTTCATGCCCGGGATCCCGCGCGCGACCTACATGCCGTATCCCTTTCAGATCGTGCAGTCCGCCGACACGATCCTGATGACCTACGAGTTTGCCAGTGCAAGCCGCATCGTGCGCATGAACAGCAAGGAAACGAGCCCGGCGCCCGCGTGGATGGGTTGGTCGGTGGGCCGTTGGGAGGGTGAGACGCTCATCATCGACGTCACCGACCACATGGAGGAAACGTGGTTCGATCGGGCAGGCAACTACCACAGCGACGCGTTGAAGGTCACCGAGCGCTACACGCCGATCGACGCGAACACCCTCCAGTACGACGCCACCATCGAGGACCCCAAGGTGTTCTCTCGGGCCTGGACCATCAGCATGCCGCTCTATCGGCGCCGGGAACCAGACATACAGCTGATGGAATACAAGTGCGTGGAGTTTGCCGAGGAACTGATGTACGGTCATCTGCGCAAGCAGCCGGCGGCCCGATAGCCGCGGCCACTTCCCATCCACTCGATCGATGACACACGACCGTACCGTTGAGTGGCACCGGCTGAGTGCTATGTTCGTGAGACCGCTCCTGCTGGCGGCTGCCCTCTTCATGGCGTTGACATCGGCGGCGGCCATCGTCCAGCCGCCCGATCCCGGTCCCGTCGGCCCGAGTCCGTACGACGTCGTCCGCGGGTGGCACACGCCGTTCGCCGAGCCCGGGTTCGCCTTCGGCGGCAATTCGGGAGTGTTCGCCGAATCGCCGGATCGCATCTTCGTCGCGCAGCGCGGAGAGTTCAGGCTGCCCACGCCGATTCCTCCGGAGTACGCGGGCTTCGCGGGCTCGATCAAGATGAACGTCCTCACCGCCGTCGAGCGGCGTGTCTGGCGCAACTGCCTGTACACGCTGGATGCGAACGGTCGTGTGAAGGAGCGATGGACCCAGTGGGATTACCTCTGCGAGGGCTCGAGCGGCCCTGGCCCTCATCGCCTGCGGATCAGTCCCTATGACCCCGAGCATCGCGTGTGGGTCATCAACGAGACCTTCCACCAGATCTACGTCTTTTCGAACGACGGCAAGCGGCTGATCAAGACGCTTGGGGAGAAGAACGTGCCGGGCGCCGACGGCACGCACTTCGCGAGGCCGCAGGATGTCGCGTTCCTCCCGGACGGCCGCATCCTCGTGGCCGACGGCCTCGACAATCACCGCGTGATGATTCTGGATAAAGACGGCCGGTACCTGTCGGAGTTCGGCGGGCCTGGCAAAGAACCGGGACAGTTCAACGGCGTGCACGCCGTGGCGGTCGGTCCGGGCGGGCGGATCTTCGCCTTGGATCGATCGGGCGGCCGGATCAACGTGTTCCAGACCACGCCCGATCCGAGGAAAGTCGTGTTCGTCGCCACGTTCCCCGGCTTCTCCCTTCCGCTCGACCTCATCGTCAACGACGACAGCCTGTGGATGACCGACCTCAAGCCGCTTCGATTCGTGAAGCTGGACTTCACCGGCAAGCGGCTCTACACGTGGCTGGTGCCGAGCGACCTGCCGGACGGTTATCTCGAGGTGCATACGTTTTCCGTGGATTCGGCCGGCAACCTGTACGGCGGCGACAATCAGTACGGGCGCACGCAGAAGTTCGCGCCGAAGGCCGGAGCGGATCCGGCGCTCCTCATTCGTCCACCATGGGTGGCCCGCTGACGCACGCGCCGCCACGCGCTGTCTGACGTCGGCAGCCCGGGCTATTCGGGCGAGGTCGTCGAAGACGAAGCCGGCTCGTGTCCCGTGATCAGGCGTACGCTCCGCTGATACGTGGCGTAGGACACCGCCCACTGCAAGAGTACCGACAGGCGGCTGCGAAAGCCGATGAGAAACAGGATGTGAACGAACAGCCAGAGGAGCCATCCGGGCACCCCTGAGACTCGTGCCCACCCGAAGTCGGCGATCGCGGAGGCTCGGCCGATCGTCGCCATGTTCCCCAGGTCGCGGTATCGAAACGGCTCGGTCGGCCGGTCGCGCAGACGGTTGATGATGTTGCGTGCCGCGCGCGCGCCCTGCTGCTTGGCCACTTGCGCCACACCTGGAAGCGGCCCCCCGGTCTGGTGCGTGAACGCGGCCAGATCACCGACGACGAACACCTCAGGGTGTCCAGGGACGGAGAGATCGGGCGCCACGACAACGCGGCCGGCCCGGTCGAGTGGCACACCGAGCGTTGCGCCGAGCGGCGCGCCGGCCACACCGGCGGCCCAGAAGATGGTTCGTGACGGCAGCCGTTCCGAGCCGATCCAGACGGCGTCGGGCGTCACGCTCGTCACCGCCCTCTGCTCCCGCACCTCCACGCCCAACCGCGCCAGCTTCCGTCGGGCCGAGTCCCGAAGCGTCGAGGGGAAGCCCGCCAGAATCGTCTGGCCCGCTTCGATGAGGACGATGCGAGCCGATTGCGGATCGATGGCGTCGAACTCGCGCCGCAATGTGTGGCGTGAGATCTCCGAGAGCGCGCCGGCCAGTTCGACGCCCGTTGGCCCGCCGCCGATGATGACGAACGTCATCAGCTCGCGCTGACGCGCCACGTCGTGCTCGCGCTCGGCCTGCTCGAAGGCGACGAGCATCCGTCGCCGCATGACCAGCGCATCGTCCAGCGTCTTCAGCCCGGGAGCGTGCGGGGCCCAGTCTTCGTGTCCAAAGTACGAATGGGTGACCCCGGCGGCCACGATCAGATAGTCGTACTCGAGCCGCTCGTGATGATCGAGGACGACCGCGTGGGAGTCAGCCTCGATGGCCGTCACCTTCGCCAACAGGACGCGAAGGTTGGCCTGACGCCGCAGGATCCATCGGATGGGCGAGGCAATGTCGCCAGGCGACAACCCGGCGGTCGCCACCTGATACAGCAAGGGCTGGAAGACGTGATGGTTGTGCCGATCGACAATCGTCACCGACACGGGCGCGCGACGAAGCGCGCGCGCCGCGGCGAGCCCGGCAAATCCACCGCCGATGATGACAACGTGAGGGGGTATCTTGCTTGCCCTTTCCCTACTGCGCCCAGGCCCGCACAAATCCCACGACGGGAGCCGAGGCACGATGATCACGGCACACCAGTTGTCGTGACGCCGTGATCCGGTGACGTTTCGGCCGTCCAGTTCGCTCTCTCAAATATGCCCGATCTTCTCCTCGTCTCGCACGGCGATCGGGGCGTCACACTCAGGGACTCACGCCGCGAACCGTAAGCCCGGTCGCTAGCCGGGCAGCGCCGGGTGTCTGAGATGGTGATCCGTCGCCCGCTGAAACGCGTGCGCCAGCAGGAGAATCTCCGCGTCGCCGAAGATCTGGCCCGTCAAGTGAAGCGCCGTCGGGGATCCCTGAAAGAAGCCGCTTGGGAGGCTGACCACCGGATGCCCGGTGCGGTTGGTCAGCGACTGCTGACTGCCGATGAACAAGTCCAGATCGGCCATCGCCTGGTCCATCTGCTGCATCACGCGCATGCGAAAGCGGTTGGCCTGAACGAAGTCGACGGCGGGCGTGAAATGGGCGCTGCGAATCTCGATGGGCCGCACGCTCTTCTCCGGCCCCTCCTCCACTTGCGTGAGCAGCCCGGCGCGCGTGATGTCGCTGAAGTACGCGGCTGTTTCGACATAGCGAATGAGGTCGATGGCCGCGATTGGCACCTCGGGAAGATCAAACGGCACCAGCGTGACACCGAGCGAACGGAGGACGGCAAGCGCCTGCTGGTTGTTCGCCCGCGTGGCGCGTGCCAGCGCTGCGCCATCTGGGGTGTCGGAGAGCTCGCCTTCGAATGCGGAGCGGAGATAACCCACACGGAGGCGGGTGACGTCCGCCGTGGCATCCCAGTTGAACGGCACGTCGATGATCGAGTTGTCGCGGTGGTCTGGTCCGTGGATGGCGTCGAGCACAAGCGCGCAGTCCTCGGCCGACCGGCACATCGGACCGACGGTGTCCTGCGTCCACGCCAGCACCATGGCTCCGTAACGGCTCACGCGTCCAAACGTCGGCCTGAGGCCGGTAATCCCGTTGCGCGTCGAGGGGCCGATAATGGAGCCGCCCGTATCGCTGCCGATCGCAAAGCCAACCAGTCCGGCCGCCGTGGCCGAGCCTGAACCCGCGGACGAACCGGCCGAATCCTGTTCTGTGTTCCACGGATTGCGTGTGGTTCCACCGAACCATCGTGCGGTCGTGGCGAGAGCGCCCGTCGAGAGCTTGGCGACCAGGATCGCGCCGGCGGCGGTCAGCCGCTCGTACACCGAGGCGTTGACATCGATCACGCGGTCGCGGAACGGCGTCATCCCCCACGTCGTCTTCGTGCCACGCACCGCGAAGAGGTCCTTGAGGCCCCACGGGATGCCGTGCAGCGGGCCGCGATACACGCCCGCCGCAATCTCCTCGTCTGCCCGGCGTGCCTGACCGAGCGCCAGATCCTCCGTGAGGTTGACGACGCAGTGCAATCGAGGATCGTGCGTCTTCAGACGGGCCAGGTACAGGCGGGTCAAGTCGGATGGCTTGACCTGACGGGATTCAATGAGCGTCGAGAGATGCGTGACCGGCAGAAAGGCGAGCGCCTCGTCCGTGGTGGGCATCGAGACGTCGATGGGCTGCCTCCTGAGCGGGCGCCGATCGGTCGGAAGGGACCTGCCGGGCAGCACCGGGTTGAATACCACGGCGGGCGGTGTATCTCCCAGGTTGGCCGAACGCAGCGCGTCGAAGCCCGGCAGGGGGCCGGCAGGGCCATTGAGCCGGGCAAGGATCCTGTCCTGTTCACCACGTGTGAAGGTGACGCCCGCGATCTTCTGCGCGGCCTCGAGCATCTCGCGCGTGATGCGCTGGGCGTCCTGTGCCACCGCCGTCAGCGCGCCTGACATCAGCGCGACGCCGCTCATCGAGAAACAGTCGAGAAAGCGGCGCCGGTTCAGCGCGAAGCGTTCTTGATCCACGTCCGCTGGAGGCGGGGGCCGTCGCCCTCGCCCCTTGCGCCTGGCACGCGCGTCACGCGGCCCCTTGGTATGATCTGTCGGCATCATGACACCTTCTGAAACCGTCCCGGCTCGACCTCTTTGACAACGCCACGCGACACGAATCTTTCCAGGTGGAGCTCGGCCGATCGGCGCTCGACCGCCTCGACGAAAAGCAACTGGACGTGCGGGCGGTAGAGAAAGCGTCGGGCGGCCATCTCGTCGAGCGTTCGCGGTTCCGAGAGACAGGCAAGCATCGCCTGTTCGCGCCGCGGAATCACCGCGGCATAGTCGTCGAGCATCGCCAGAAACGCGCGGCGCCCCGTCACGACGCCCTTGTGGTGAAACGTGACGTAGGTGCCTGCCTCGATCGTGCGGCACCGCTCGATCGAGCGCTCGAACTCGTCCAGGCTCGACCATGCGTCGCCGTAGTAGGGGCCGAACCCTGAGAGATCGACGTCCGCGAGAAACATCACGCCGTCTGGTTCGATCAGAAACCCCGAGTGCCCGCGGGTGTGTCCAGGCAGATGAATCGCGTGGAGCCGGGCGCCGCCGAGATCGAACACGTCGCCGCCCTGAAACGCCAGCGCGTCAGGCCTCGGCGCATAGTGATATCGCTCGACCACGTCGCGCCGCCACTCGCGTTCCGTGGAGGGCGGGTACCCGTAGATGGACATCAAGCCGTCGAGCGACAGCAGTCCCAGGCGGTCCTCGTCGTGCACGTGGAGGGGTAGGCCGGGGTAACGAAAGACGCCGGCCAGGTGGTCTTCGTGGGCATGACTGATGAGAATCCTGTCGATACCCTGCGGAAGATCCGCGCTGGAGGCAAGGGTCAATGACGGGTCGATCACCGCGGCTTCACTGGTGCCGCGAACGACCACGGAATGACCGTCCGGGTAGCGTCCGCCGGCGGCACCAGGGACGACGGTGACGTGTCCGAGAGTGACCACGCTCAGCGCCGTGCGCCACGGGACCGCGGGCTCGACCTCCCCCGGCGTGTGGGCAGAATCGGCACGGCCGACATGGCAGTTTTTGAAAACACGCCCGGCCCCTTTGTGGAAAACACACCCGGCCCCTTTGCAGTTTTTGAAAACACGCCCGACCCCTTTGTGGAAAACTCACGCCAGCCCGCGGCTGATGAGCAGCTCCTGCACCGCGCGGTGCGCTTCGTCAAATGCCTGGTTCGTGAACGCCGCCGCCCCGGCATCGGCATTCGCGACGGCCATGCGGCCAAACCGCGCGCGGCCGACCACGTGAGGCCGCTGCTCGGGCGGCACCTCAGGGTCCGCCAACGTGTCATACGTGTAGGAATACCCGTCCGGCCACCGGTTCACCGCCAGCCCAACGACGTCCGCCCCCGGATCGAAGTCGGTGCCGGCCAGCATTCGCACGAGCTGCCGTCGGATCGACAGCTCGAAGTCATGAAACGTCATCGTCCGCAGCTCCTGCTGACCAATGCGGTTCTGCTCCCGCCGCGGCAGCCCCGGCTTGTTGGGATTGCGCACCATGTGCACCACGACCGGCTCATCCGGCGTCGTGACCCCGCGGTATCCGCCGACCCTGGAGCCCGGATCGAGACTGCTGCTCGTGTGATACATGCCCGGCGCGCTGATGCTCGCGACACCGAGCGTCTTGAACGACGTCCAGCGTCGCAACAACACGTTGGTGTACAGCATCGGCACCTTCACGCCGTAGGCGAGGGCCTTCTTCTGCGTCTCGCTCATCTCGGCCACGAGCTTCGGAATGAGCGCGTTGAAACAGGCGAGCACGACGTTTCGCCCGCGCACCTGGTGCATGCGGCCGTCTCGGAGATACGCGACCTTCACGCTCGTCCCGTGTTCGCCCGCACCCTCGTGGGTCGCACGAACCACGGTGCTGTTCAAGCGGATCCGCGTCGGCGCATCTCGGTCGTCCAGCCGCTCGTACGTCACGCGGGCGTTGACGATGGCGTGGCTGTCAGGGTGGGCGGGGAGGGCCCGCGGCACGAGACGGGAGACGAGCAGACGGGCGATGGACGCGTTCCCGTCAGGAAAATGAAACGTGTAGCTGCCTTGGCGGAACCGCTCCTCCTGCGGCAGGCCAAGGCCGTCGAATCCCACCGATCCGCGCTGTGCCGCCTCGAGCGCCGGCGTCGTATCCACCCGCTTGTTGTTGCGGCCCCCCTGCCCGAGGAAGAACGGGAGCGCGTCGGGGCTCATCTTGGCGTGGCGAAGCAGGAAGTCCTGATAGCTCATGCGAGCCAGCGCCGCCAGCTTCTGTTCGACGGTCAGGTCCGCCATGTAATCGGGGTTCTTTCCGTAGAGACGAATCAAGTCGCGCCGGGCGGCATCCGAGAGCGGCGCCCTGGCAAAGAACTCCTGCCACGGCAGGCGGCCGTTGCCGGCCACCAATCGATCCTCACCGAAATGCTCCTTGTCGAAGAACATGCCGGGCCCGAGCGTGTAGCGCTCGAACAGGTCGCGGTTGGCGAACTCCTGGTTGCGGATGACGTCGATGCCCAGATCGCTCACCAGCGTCTTGGCCAGGTAGCTGTAGGGATACGGCGTCGCGATGCTCATCGTCCCGCCGAAACTGAGGAACGTCCGGCCCCCGTAGACGAACTCGTTGCGCTTGGCGTGGCCGCCGAAGTCGTCGTGGTTGTCGATCACGAGCACACGCTGGTTCGGGAGCGCGCTGTGCCAGAAGTAGGCGGCGGCGAGCCCGGACAGGCCGGCGCCGACAATCACGAGATCATAGGATTCGTTCGTCTCGACGTCGATGCCCGGGAACCGGGCGAACGCGCCCTCGCTGATCCGATCGAACGCGGCGACCGACGATGGGTGCTGGCCACGGAGGCCGAGGCGCTGCGGAGGATACCCGTCGGCCCCCACCTGAACTCCGGATGATGCGTGCGGCCGGGCGCTGGACGCGCTTAACACCGTACCCACTCCGGCGACGCCGATGGCGACGCCGTTGAGAAAATCGCGGCGCGGGATCCGCCGGTCCATGCCGAGCGCGCGGAATTCCGATGACAGGCCCATGGGTGGTCCTCCGATCAGCCACTCGCGTGGCCATCGTCACGCCAACGCCGTTCAGTGACCCGCGGCAAACGGACCCGGGGCGACAAGCGGATTGGCCCCTCGGGCCATTCTCCCGCGGGCGCCTCACGTCTTGTCTCGGCCATCATGATACTTGCGGCGATCGCCATCGAGCACGGGGCTTCGCCGTGCACGACAGATTGACCCCGAAGGACGGGTGCGCCGGGTAGGGTATCGTCGAGCAGAGCGCCTGTGAGATTGCGGCTCGACAACAGGTGCCGCCCGGGAGGGACGAAGGTCGGGGCGAAGAGGCCACGGCCGCCGACCTCGCTCGATCGCCGCATGTTTCCGTATACTCTTGGTTCGTGAACGTGTGAGCGGTTCGCGCGCGGCCCTCACGCGGTGATGCGGCTCAGCATCACCATTCGGGGAGAGGGTGCCGATGTCTTTCCTGGCCGATCTTCGATTCGCCCTGCGGTCGCTCCTTCGAGTAAAGGGGCTGACGCTCACGGTCGTCCTCACGCTTGCGCTCGGCATCGGCGCCAACGCCGCCATCTTCAGCGTCGTTCGAGGCGTCCTGCTGAAGCCGCTCGTCAACCGCGACGAAGACCGCTTGATCTACATCCGCCAGAGTGCCCCGGGCATCGGCCTCGAGAACTCGACCTTCTCGGTACCGGAGATCCGCGACCTGCAGGCGACCGTGACTACGCTCAGTGCGTTCGGTGATTTCTCGACCATCGGGTTCACGATGGTGGGCCTCGGCGAGCCGCGCGTCGTCCGCGCCGGCGTCGTCGGCGGGTCGTACTTCGAGGTCATGGGCCTGCGTCCCGTGCTCGGGCGTCTGCTCGGGCCGTCCGACGACGGACCGGAGGCCGAGGGGGCGGCGGTTCTCACGCACCGGTTCTGGACGAGCACGCTGCAGAGCGACCCGTCGGTGATCGGCAAGACGGTCAGGCTCGGGCGGCGTACGGCGACCATCGTGGGCGTCCTCGAGCCGTCCATTCCATATCCGGCAGAGACCGAAATCATCGCGAACGTCGTGACGAGCCCACACCACCTCGATGCGACGATGGTGGAAGGGCGTGTGCACCGGATGACGGAGTTGTTCGGCCGCCTCGCGCCCGGAGCGGATCTTGAGAAGGTTCGCGCTGAACTGCGCGCCGCCCACGGCGCCATTCTGGCCGCGCACCCGGAGGCCTACTCACCCAAGGCCGACTTCCGGATCAATGCCGTCAACTTGCGCGATCAGATCGTCGCGCCGGCCCGCACGGTTTTGCTGGTCCTGCTGGCGGCGTCGGCGCTCGTCTTCATCGTGGCGTGCTCGAACGTAGCGAACCTGATTCTGGCGCGCTCGGTGCGCCGCGAAGGCGAGCTGGCCGTGCGCGCGGCCCTCGGGGCCGGATCCTGGGCGCTGAGGCGCACGTTGCTCGCCGAAAGCCTCGTGCTCTGCGGTGCGGGCGCGGTGCTTGGCGTGCTCATCGCCCGTCCGATGGTGGCGATTCTTGCCCGTTATGCGTCCCGGTTCTCGGTTCGCGCCCTCGACGTCACCGTGGATAGCAGCCTGCTGTGGGTTGGGGCGGGTCTGGCGATCGCAGCGGCCGTGCTGCTGGCGTTCGTGCCACGCCTGCCGTCGTCGGATGCGTCGAACGGCTTCGGATTGTCCACCGGCAGCGTGCGGGTGACGACCGGCACGAATCGGCGGCTGCGTCTGTTCGCCGTGACGCAAATCGCGGCGTCGTTCGTGCTCCTCGCCGGCGCCGGCGCCCTGTTGACTGCGCTCATCTCGCTGCAGTCGGCGACGACCGGATTCAACATGCGGAACGTCTTGGCGCTCAACGTCCCGGTGATGTCGTACGGCCGCACGCCGGAACAGATCCTGGCGTTCTACAAGGAGGTCATGCGCCGCGTCACCGAGCTGCCTGGCGTGAGTCGCGTGGCCGTCGGGACGGTGGTGCCATGGCGGGATGCCGGAGCGTTCGGACCGGGCTTTCAGTTCTCGGTGGAAGGCTACGTGCGCGCCGATGGCGAAGAGGATCCGCACGCGAGTTTTCGCACCGTGTCGCCGGGGTTCTTCGCCGCGCTTGGCGTGCCGATCCTCGCAGGGCGTGATTTCAACGAGGCAGACCGTCACGACTCCGAGAAAGTCGTCATCGTCAGCCAGAGCGTCGCGCAGCGGATGTTCCCCAACCAGGAGGCCGTGAATCGCCGGCTGGTGTGGACCGATCCGGTCATGAAGTTCATCGACGTCAGCCCGGATCCGCGACGCATCGTCGGCGTTGTGGCCGATGTCGACGATGAGAACATCGTGCCGGGGCCCGCGATGGGCGTCTTCCACCCGTTCGAACAGGAGATGGGTGGAGGTCGTCTGTTCGTGCACGCCAGCGCCGACCCCTACGGCCTCGTGACGCCGATCACCCGGATCATCCGCGAGTTGTCGTCTGAACAGCCCGTGGAGAAGGCCGCGACGCTCGAGGACGTGCGGGCGGAAGTGCTGGCGCCGAATCGGTTGAACGCGCTGGTGTTCGGAGGTTTTGCAGGCGTGGCACTGCTCATCGCCGTCGTGGGCGTGGCCGGCGTGCTGGCGTTCTCGGTGAGCGCGCGGACCCGGGAGTTCGGCGTGCGCCTCGCAATCGGCTCGGAGCCGCGCGAGCTGCTGGCGCGCGTGCTGAGGGAGGGCGCGGTCATCGCCGGTGGCGGCATCGTCGCAGGTATTGTCGGCGGTCTGGCGCTTGCGCGCGTCGTCGGCGCGTATGTGCAGGAGGTGCAGGTCCCCGGGGCCGTCCCCATCGCCGGGGCCGCCGCGGTGTTGGTGGTCGCGGCGATCGTCGCGTCGCTGATGCCGGCTGCCAGGGCCTCGCGAGTAGATGTGATGCAGGCGCTGCGATCCGAGTAGAGCGGGGACGAGGGCCTCCACCGGCGAGCAGGCGGATCGGAACCGCGCGGCTGAGATCGTCCACGCCCACACGCGTCGGCGTTGCACGGTCAGGATCGAACACGGCACGCATATACTGGCTGAATGGCGGCATTCAGGACTCTTCGACCAGCCTCTCGGCGACAGTTCGTGTGGTCCGCCGCGATAGTGGTGTGTGCACTCGTCGCCGGCCTTCGTGCGGCGCCGGGCGATCCCGACTGGTCGCGCTTCAGAGGCCCGAATGGGTCTGGCATTTCCGCGGCGACTGGCGTCCCGACCGAATTCGGGCTCTCGCAGCACCTGCTGTGGAAGCTCCCCCTGCCGCAGGGACATTCGTCGCCGATCCTCGACGGCGACCGCCTCTATCTCACGGCGCTTCGCACTGACACGCTGGTGACGCTCGCCATCGACCGGCATTCAGGCCGGGTGATGTGGGAGCGAGCGGCGCCGCAGGTGGCCACCATCGTCGTGGACAAGCGCAACAACCCTGCCTCACCGAGTCCGGCCGTCGAGGAGAACGGTGTCTACGTGTTCTTTCCCGACTACGGCCTGCTCGCCTACGACGCCGCCGGCCGGGAACTGTGGAAGATGCCGCTCGGCCCGTTCAACAACATCTACGGCATGGGCGCGTCGCCGGTGATCGTGGGGGATCTGCTGATTCTGGCCTGCGACCAGAGCCTGGGCTCCTATGTCATGGCCATCCAGAAGCGCACCGGGAAGGTGCGTTGGAAGGTGGACCGCCCGGAAGCCAAGAGCGGTCATTCCACGCCGATTGTGTGGAGAGGGCCGGATGGCAGGGATCAGATCCTGCTGCCAGGCTCGTTCCTGCTGACCTCGTATGACGCCATGACCGGACGAAAGCTCTGGTGGGTCGGCGGCCTGTCGTTCGAGATGAAGTCCACGCCAGTGATTGGCGGGGACACGATCTATGTCAACGGCTACGGGGCCCCGGTGAACGACCCGGGCAACAAGGTCACGGTACCGGCATCGGTTGACGTGTGGAAAACGGCTGATGCGGATGGCAATGGCGTGCTGTCGAAGGGCGAGTTCCCCAAGTTCACCTCGGCGTTCTGGTTCGACGTCGCGGATCTGAATGCCGACGGTGGGCTGACCCACGATGAGTGGGCGTACTACCGGGCCGCGCTCGACTCCGAGAACGGCATGCTCGCCATCAAGCTGGGCGGTTCGGGGGACATGAGCGACACGGCCATTCGCTGGAAGTATCAGCGCAGCGTGCCGCAGCTGCCGTCGCCGCTGCTCTACGGCGGCGTGCTGTACATGGTGAACGACAACGGCATTGTCACGGTGCTCGATCCGGACACCGGGGCGCTCGTCAAGCAGGGGCGGCTGACCGGCGCGCCCGGGGCGGTGTTCGCGTCTCCGGTGGCCGCAGATGGCCACGTCTTCTTTGCGACCGAAGCCGGGGCCATCGCGGTGGTCGAGCCCGGCAAGGAGCTGGTCGTCCGGCACGTGAACGATCTTCGCGAGGACACCTATGCGACGCCGGCGATTGCGGACGGCCGGATCTACATCCGCACGACCGCCGCGCTCTACGCGTTCGGCCGGCAGTAACAGGGGACAGTCCCCGTTTTGTTGTTAACTTGATGCGCAGGTCTGGGAGTTTCGTGGCAGATCCTGCGTGCCCGAGGTGGTCCTAACCCCTCAATTCACTTGGGTTGGCGCCAGCGACGATGAGCTCACTCGACCACATGGGCTCAGCGCGGCGACGTTCGGGGCTTTTCGCGCCGTTGGCGATGTCAACGCAAGTGAAATGTGGAATAGAGCTCGAGGGAATGGCGTTTTCCTGCCAACGGTTCGCGGAAATGTTCGATCGGTGGTTGACATGACTCGGCCCCACGACATGGCGCGGACGGTTCGTGCCGTACTGCTCATGGTCGGCGCGGCCAGTATGGCCCTCGCGCAAAACCCGCCGGTTCCCACTTCCTTCGCGGGAGTTCTCGACGAGCACCCGGCCATCGCCTACGCGACGCGACCCACCAACGATGCCGTCGCGCGTCTCGGCCAGTCGCTGGCGCAGGGAACCTCGTCGCTGGCGTTCCAGTCGACCGACGGCTACCTGCGGAGTGTGCTTCGCGCACTGAAGGTCTCGGACGCTTCACAACTGCTCGTCTTCTCGAAGACCGGCGTGCAGCGCGCGTCTACCGGACCGCACACGCCGCGCGCGATCTACTTCAACGACTCGGTCGCCATCGGCTACATCCCCGGTGCGCGCACACTCGAGCTGGCTGCGCACGACCCGCAGCAGGGCGTGGTGTTCTACACACTCGATCAATCTCCCGGGACCACGCCGCGTTTCGTGCGGCGAACCGACTGCCTGACCTGCCACGTGTCGGCCGGCACGCTCGAAGTTCCGGGAATGATCGTCCGCAGCCAGGTCATGGGCACGGACGGCGAGAGCCTGCCGCAGCTCGGAAGCTACTCGGTCAACCATCGGACGCCGTTGACCCAGCGGTGGGGGGGCTGGTATGTGACGGGCAACTACACGGCCCCCGTCTACTCCGGGTTCGGTCATCTCGGCAACGTGACCGTCGCCATTCATCCGTCATCGGGTCCGGCCACGACGTCGAATGAGATCTTCATCCGGTGGTTGAACAGCGAGCCGGACAGGCGCGGCTATCTCTCGGCCGAGAGCGACATCGCGGCCCTCATGGTCTTCGACCATCAGATGCATGCGATCAACCTGCTGACCCGTCTGAACTGGGAGACACGCGCTGCCGCCGCGGACGGTCGCGTGGATTTCGAGCAGGGCGTGCTCGGCGATCTCGCGCGGGAAGTCGCGGACTACTTCCTGTTCGTGGGCGAAGTGCCCCCTGTGGCCCGCGTCACGCCGCGCCCTGGATTTGCCGAAACCTTCGCGGCGGGAGCGCCGCGCGACCGACGCGGACGCTCGCTTCGCGAGTTGGATCTCGACCGTCGGCTGCTTCGCTATCCGCTGAGTTACCTGGTGTACAGCGCCGCCTTTGACGGGCTCCCGGCGCACGCCAAGGCGGCTCTCTATCGAGAACTCTGGGAGGCACTTGCCGGCGACCCCTCGCGTGACAGGTTTTCGCATCTCTCGGCTGCTGATCGCCAGGCCGTCATCGAGATCCTGCGCGACACCAGGACGGATCTGCCCGAGTTCTTTCGCGCGCGGGCAGGGGCGCCGGCCGGACCACCTCAGTCGTCGTCGCGCTCTCCAACTTCTGCCTCGGCCTCGATCTCGACCAGGTAGTCGGAGCCGACCAGCGGCGCGCCAACCAGTGTGTTGGCGGGCATCACCTGGCCGAATCGCGCGCCGTGGACGCGGGCCACCACTTCCCAATCTTCGATCCGCGCGACGAACACTCGTGTCCGCACGACGTCGCGAAGCGTGCCGCCGAGCGACTGCAGCGCACCCTCGATCTTGTCGATCGCAAAGTGGGCCTGCGCTGCCGGGTCTGTCCCTCCGATGAGTCGTGCGCCTATCGTCGCCGTGGTGCCCGACACGAAGATGCGACGGCCCTGCCGCACGGCCCGCGCGTAGCCGGCCATCGATTCCCACGGCGTGCCGCTCAGGCAGTAGAGGCGCCCGTTCGGGCCGCTCCTCACGTGGAACGGGGCCGGCATCCTGTCGAGATGGTGGCTGAGATCGCCGGTGGCGGTGAGAAACGGCGCGCGCCGGTATTCATCGCCGCAGTCGCCTGGGATTGCTTGAAGCGTCGCCAACGCCTGACGAATCTCCTCTCGATCGGCGGCGCTCAACTGCAGCGCGAAGAGGCGCAGTGTGTCGTCGATGTGTTCGCGCTCGCCCAGCCGCGCCCCCACGATGACCGCCGTGACGCCCGGCTGGTCCAGAATGAAGCGCGTGGCGACGTTGGGCACGGACACGCCGTGGCGCGAGGCGACCGTTGCCGCGGCCCGGAGCACGCGCTGAAGGCCCGGCCATCCGCCCGCCGCTCGAATGAAGCGGCCGTACTTCATCTGCGACCACGTGCCCGTCCGCTCCCAGTCGGGCTCCTCCTGGTCCAGCCATCGTTCGGTCAACCACCCGCCTGCCAAGGTGCCGTATGCCAGCAGGTGCACGCCGTTGGTCGCGCAGAACGACGCGAGGTCGCCGGCGGCCCGCTGATCGATCAGCGAAAAGGACACCTGGTTGGACACGACCTCGATCCCGCTGGCCAGAACGACCCGCAGATGCGCCGTGTCGACGTTGGTCAGGCCGAGGTGCCGTACGAGCCCCTCCTGCTTCAACTCCTGCAGGTGGAACAGGGTTTCCAGCCAGCTCGGATCCGCATAGTTCCAGGCATGGAACTGCAGGACGTCGATCGGGTGCCCACCGAGCCGGCTGAGCGCCAGTTCGACGGCTGCGCGCGCAGCGGACTTCGACGCGGGTCCGGGCTTCGGCACCCATTTCGTGAGCACCTGCACCTGCGGCCCGCGCGCCCGTGTGACATATCGCCCCACGAGGAGTTCGGCCGAACCATAGTGGTCGGCCATATCGAAGGTCGTGAGGCCGGCGTCCGCGTACTGTTCGAGCGCGGCAGCGCCGCGGTCGAGGTCTACGCGGCGGCCGTTCCGCTCCATGTCGGCGATCTGCCAGAGTCCGGTCAGCACGCGCGACACCGACAGGTCCGGCGCCAGCTCACTTCTCGCGACAGGCGACGCAGGGTCAGTGGTCATTCGGGAGGCAGCCTCGCAAAGCGCGCGCGGACATTCACCCCGCGCCTGGCGAGGGCCCGCACCTCGCGCCAGTACACCACCGATCCCAGCGCCACCACGAGACCCCAGAGATACGTCGACCGGAAGTACCACGCCGCCACCGGCGCGGTCAGGTCCTTCACGGTGTGAACGACCAGGAAGACGCCGAGAACAACCACGCTCAGCACGCCCAACGGCACCTGGACGACCCGCCATGGCACGACCGTGATGCATTTCGCAATGTCTGGGTTGCGAAGCGGAAGCGTCAGCACCGCGACGGCCATCAGGAGGAAGTTGATCAGCATCGACGTGACGAGGATGTCAACGCCGAGGAAGAAGTCGCGCGCCAGATGGCTGCCGATGATGCCGCCGCTCGCCATCAATCCGCTCGCGAACAGCGCCACGTGCGGCGTGCGAAAGCGCGGGTGCACCACCGCCACCGCGCGAGGAAAGATTCCGTCCTCAGCCCACGCGAACATCAGGCGCGACACGGCCAGCAGCATCGCCGGCAGATCCTTCGCCAGCGCCACCGCGGCGGCGGCGACGATCGTCACGTGCCAGAAGGGTGGGAGGAGATAGCCGAGCAGTCCTGGGGCCGTCAGATCGCGATCCAGCGCCTCGGCGGCGATGTACTGCCAGGGCACCGCGTGGTACACGGCGGCGGTGAAGAGCATGTAGAACACGCCGACCGATCCGACGGCCAGCGCGATGGCGAGCGGCAGGTCGCGGCCGGGACGCCTCGCCTCGCCGCCGGCCTGCGCGATGGAGTCAAAGCCGATGAACGAGGCGAACAGCAGTGAGGCGGCCGTCAGGAACGTGCCTCCGCGAAGCGGCGTGTCGGCGGCCGCTCGCAACGTCTGGCCGTCGCGGGCGAGCAAAGCCGCGGCAAAATCGTCGTGGGTAAACGCAAACCCCGCCACGATCACGACGCCGCCCAGCAGAAACGTCAGGAACATGAGCGGCACGATGAGCCGCTGGTACAAGGCGACGCCACGAACGTTGATGCCCACCGCGATCCACAGCACGCCCAGCGCAATCGACAGGCGTACGGCCGGCGCTTCCAGCCACGCGGCGACACCACTCCACTCGACGGCAGCAGCCGTGTCGCGCAGAAACGGCACGAGCAGGTACGAGACCACGCCGATGGCGACACAGAGCGAGAACCATTGGGAGAACGACGCGACGAACCCGAGGTACGGATCGAGCCCTCGGCTGGCGTAGACGTAGCTGCCACCAGCACGAGGCATCGCCGAGGCGAGGATGGCGTACGCGAAACCGGCAAGGACCGCCGGCAGCGCCGCGAGCGCATAGGCGGACAGCACGTGCTCGCCGATGCCCGGCACGTTGCGCTGAATCATGAAGGGGATCACGTTGATGCCGGCGCCGACCATCGAGCAGACACCAGTCGCCGTGAGTCCGAGCAGGCCCATCTCGCGCGCCAGGCGCGGGCCTGGAGCCGGAGAGGCCCCGCCCAGGCGCTCGGCATCGCCGGATGGCACCGAAGGAGAGGACCCCGCAGCTGCAGAATACGAGCTCGACATGCCGCCGACGCAGTCTACTCCGCACGAGCCCACCCCGGGTGGCCAGCGACTGAGCTCACTCGCTGAAGAAGGCTCGGACCTCGTCGTCCGCCGGCTGCGCACGCACGTCGCCGGGGGGCGCAACCTGCGCCAACCGTCCGGCGATCAACACCGCCATCCGATCCGAGATTTCCTCCGCCTCCTCTCGATCGTGGGTCACGTAGAGCATCGTCATGCCGAGCGACCGCTGAATCTCGCGAATCTCGCGGCGCATCGCACGGCGGAGCTTCGCGTCCAGATTGCTGAGCGGCTCGTCGAGGAGGAGCACCTTGGGCTCCATGATCAGCCCGCGGGCCAGCGCCACGCGCTGCTGCTGCCCGCCTGAGAGCTGGTGGGGATACTTCTTTTCCTGTCCGGCCAGCTGCACCAGACCGAGCACCCGCGCCAGGCGCGAGTCTCGTTCCTCGCGCGACACCTGGCGGATCCTGAGCGGGTAGTCGATGTTGCGGGCAACCGTCATGTGCGGCCAGACGGCATAAGACTGAAACACCATGCCCATGTCGCGACGCTCGGGGGGGACCCACACGCCGGCCGTGACATCGTTGAACACAGTGCCGTCAACCTCAATCCGTCCGGCGGACGGCATCTCCAGGCCGGCTACCACCCGCAGCGTCGTCGTCTTGCCGCAGCCCGAGGGACCGAGGAACGTCATCAGCTCACCGGGCCGCACCTCGAGATCCAGGGGGCGGAGGGCCCGAAAGTCCCCAAAGCGCTTTTCGATGCCGCTCAAGACGATACGACTCATGCCGGCCTCGTCCGTGAGCCCATGACCGTGGCAGCGGCGTAGGCCGACAGAATGAAAACCAGGATCAACACGGCCACGACGCTGGCCGACGGGGGATCCGCGTACTCCTGCAGCGCGAAAAGCACCGTCCCGACCGTGGCTGTTCCCGGACCCACCAGCAGCATCGACATCGTCAGCTCGCCGAACGCCGGCATGAAGACGAGGAACCACCCCGTGGCAATGGCGGGCATCAGCAGGGGCAGCCAGATCGTTCGGAATGTCGTGATCGGCCCGGCGCCAGACACCCGCGCCGCCTCTTCGAGCGTGACGTCGGTCTGCTGCACGGCGGTGGTCACCGTGCGAACGGCGAACGACAGGTGCTTGGCGAAATAGGCGATCAACAGAATCCACAGCGTATCCACGAGGACGAGCGGCCCGCTCCACAGGAGGATCAGGCCGATGGCGATAATCGTGCCCGGGGTCGCGTACGGGAGGTCGACCGCGGCCTCGACGAGCCGACTGACGCGATGCTGCGGATGTCCCTTCACGAAGGCGACCGCCGTCCCCACCGCGGCGGCCAGCGTCGCCGCGCCAAACGCGAGCACGAACGAGTGGAGGAATCCGCGCGCCGTGTCCGGACGGATCAGCAGCACGTATCGATACTTCTCCAGCGTGAAGTTGTCCCAGCCGAACTGGCCGACCACACCCATGAACGAGGTGAGGACGATCGCCGCGAGGGGGAGGATCGATGTGAGGCAGATGACGACGCCCACGATCCCGAAGACCGGCCATCGCCAGGCACCGAGACGCACGCGCGACCGCGCGCCGGCCTTGCCGGTGACGGTCGTGATGCGGCCCCGGCGCCCGAGGCGTTCGGCGATCACCCATGTCACGACCGCCAGCACGAGCAGCGCGCCGCTCAGCGCCGACGCCACGTACAGTCCATCGAGACCGCCGGTCCGCACGTAGCCGTAGATGCGCGTGGTCAGCAGTTGGATGCGGGCGGGCGATCCGATCAGGGCCGGGACGCCGAACGCGGACGCCGTGGCGGCAAACACCAGGAACGCGCCCGCCAGCACCGCCGGACGGATCAGCGGCAGCGTAACCGTCCACCAGACCCTGAGCGGTCCGGCACCGCTCATGCGCGCGGCATCCTCCAGGTTCGGGTCCATGTTGTCCAACGCGGAGACCGCGTTGAGATACACGAACGTGTAATAGAAGAGACCGAGCACCCAGACCATCCCCGTCGTCGTGTACACGTCGAACACGGGTGAGCCGGCCAGCCGATTGAGCCATCCGACGGTGGGGTTTGCCAGATTGATCCATGCAATGGCGCCCAGGTAGGGCGGCACGACATAGGGCACGACCAGCAGCAGGCGGAAGCTCCGCCCTGCGGGGAGGTCGGTGCGAGCCACGAGCCAAGCGAGCGGCAGCGCGAGCGCCGTCGCGAAGGCCACCGTGGCCGAAGCGACCACGAAGGTGTTGACCAGCGCCTGAAGGTTGACCGGATCGGCAAACGCCTTGCGGTAGAGATCAAGCGACACTCCGTCGGGAGTGGACAGCGACCGCCAGGTCACGAGGGCGATGGGCGCGATGGTGACCAGCGCCAGGACGGCCCCGGCCGCAGATCGACGGAGGCGCCGGCCGGCCGCCCGTCTCATCGCGGTTCGAGCACGATGCTCGTGAACCGGCGCTTGATGTCTTCCCGCGCCTTCGTCGTCTGACGCAGATGCTCGAATGTCCAGGGAATGAGCGTGGCCGAGTAGACCTCCGGCCATGGGCGGCCGCCCAGCGGCGGCGCGATGTGAGCGAACGGCGAGTACATCCATCCGCCCACCAGCGCCTGCTGGCCCTCGTCCGACAGGAAGAAATCGTAGATGCGCCGTGCCGCGTCCGGGACCTTCGTCGCCGACAGCACGGCGATGGGGCTGGGCACGAGAATCACGCCGTCTTCCGGATAGACCGCCTCGACGGGCAGCCTGGCGTTCTGCTGTCGCGCCTGGAGGATGTTCTCGAGCAAGACGATGCCCACATCCCGCTCCCCGGTCGTGAGGCGATTCAAGACGGCGCTGTTGCCGCCGGCGGCGACGATGTCGTTGCGTCGCAGAAGCTCGAAGTACTCCTGTCCGTACTTCTGTTCGAGTGCCGCGACAGCCGTGAAGTACGACCCCGACCGGTTCGGGTCTCCCATCGACACACGCTTGGCCCACGCCACATCGGCGAGCTCGCGAAAGGTTCGAGGCCGCGAGCCTGCCGGCACGCGATCGGTATTGACGCCAATGACCATCACGGGCATGCGCACGGTCACGAACGTGCCGTCCGGGTCGTTGAGCTCGGCAGGAATACCGGATGCGCGGGGCGACCGGTAGGCGAGCAGGTGTCCCGCCTCTTTCAGCTCCTCGTACCAGAACGGGTCCGATGTCATGACCAGGTCAGCGGCCACTCGGCCGGCGGCAATCTCGCTGTTCAGCCGCGCGGCGACGTCCTCGCTACCCCGCTGGAAGAACTGGACGTCGAGATCAGGGAAGGCCTCGCGCAGCCTCGGCCCAAGCTCCGCGATGACGTTCTCATAAATCGACGTGTAGATGGTGACCGTCTGCCGCGACGATGAGTCGCTCGCGCAGGATATCGACAGGCCCACGGCCATCAAGGCCGGAGCCGTCGCCCACACCACGGAGCGGGAGCCGACGCGCATCGACGCAACGTTCACGGTTTCGGGACGAGCTCGAGCACGCGCGCCGTGGCGCTGTCGGTGAGGATGTAGAGCGCGCCGTAAGGTCCCTGGCGCACGTCGCGCAGGCGCTCGCGCCTGGGCTGGAGGTCCGTCAGGAGCCGCTCCTCGCCAACGACGCGATCGCCGTGCGGATCCACGCCTGCTTCCTGGGCGGCGGCGTAGGAGGCGACGGCAAGGCCGCAGCACAGGGTCCACGTGATGAGGCAGGGCTTGAGCGTCATCGTTGAGCATCCTCTCCCGCAGCCGCCAGACTCGTCTTTCGGCAACGCCGCCGGCCCAGGGTCGCCGCTACTTCTCCTTCTCCACCCGAAAATCGCGTGTGCCCACCGTCGCGCCGTCCAGGAACACTTCCACGCTGTAGCTGCCCTCCGGGAACCCCCCCGAATTCTGGATGTGGAACTCGGTCGCCGCCGCGCCGCGATACGCGACGGCCTGTGACGGCTCGCTGACCGTCCGTCCCGCGTACACCCACTTGACGCTAATCGTCCCCTTCCCCTCGTCCGACGTCAGCACGGCGACGTAAATCGTATCGAACGGGCCGAAGGTCGTCGTGTGACCAGACACCGTGTTGTCGGGATTGAGCGATCGGCCGAGCTGGATGGCGTCCAGGCGTAGCGGCCCTGACGGACCACAGCCCGCACTCCAGAGCACGGCAATCAGGATCACGGGAAGTCTGCTCACTCACTGAATTGTACCCGGTGGAGCCCGTGGCGGCTGGCGAGGAGACCTCCCGCTACGGGGGACCTTGTACAATGTGGGCGTGCGCGGACTCTTGTTGAGCGTCCTGATTGCGGCCGCCTTGGGGCCCCAGGCCGTGCCCACATCGACGCCGCAGGCGCCTGCCGAATCCGCCCAAGCTGCCGCCTACATGTGCCCCGTGCATCCCGATGTCATGTCGGCGATCCCCGGCAAGTGCCCGCGCGACGGCACAGAGCTCGTTCCCGCACCGACCAGCGCGTATGTCTGTCCCATGCACCCCGATGTGATGTCGGCCACGGCCGGCAGGTGCCCGCGCTGCAACATGGACCTCGTGCCGGGCAGCCCACTGGCGATGCCCGACTACCGTCTGCGCGTGGACATGACGCCTCGTGTTCTGAAGGTCGGCCAGCCGGCGACGTTTCGCTTCACCGTGCACCATCCCCTCACGGGCGCTCAAGCGCGCGAGTTCGCCTTGATGCACGACAAGCTCTATCACCTGTTCGTGGTCAGCCGCGACTTGCAGGAGTTCGCGCACGTGCATCCCGAGCCGCAACCCGATGGGTCGTTCACGATCCAGCACACCCTGCCAAAGCCCGGGCACTACGTCCTCTATTCCGATTTTCTTGCGATGGGTGGGGGCGCGCAGGTCGTGACGACTCCGCTGGTGACCGAGGGCGTGGATTCCGACATCGTGGCGTCCATCACGCGCCTGAAGCCCGACCTTCCGTGGATCCGAACGACGGACAACGTCCGCGTGGAGCTGGTCAACGAACCCGGGCAGTTTCAGGGTGGCGAAGAGATCGACCTGATCTTCCGCTTCAGCAACGCGGTGACCAACGAGCCGATCACCGACCTCCAGCGCTACCTGGGTGCGTGGGGCCACCTGCTGATCCTCAACGAGGACATGACCGAGTACGTCCACGCGCATCCGAGGGAAGAGACCCAGCCGGATCCGTATGCACCTTCCAGCGGCGGACCTGAAATCATCTTCGATGCGCTGCTCCCACGGCCGGATCGCTATCGCGCGTGGCTGCAGTTCCAGCGCAACGACCGGCTGACGACCGTGGTTTTTACCTTCGCGGCGCCGCGTCCGGGAGAGACCCTGCCACAGTAGGCTCGGCTGCCGGGACTGCTCCCGTCCCCACCTTTCAGGCGTTCCGCCGGAACCGGTGCGCGTGATCAGCGCTGCGTCTTGCGCGGGTCGTTCGGGGTCGGCGCGGTCAACATCCACATCTGTGAGCGCGCGATGCTCGCCGTGTCGGTTGGGTTGTCGAAGTAGGTCGTCATCGCGACACGGGTGCCGCTCGGCAGGGTGAGCGGCTCGGAGAGGACGTAGGAGGACCTCCATTGCGGCCGGAAGTCGCTGATCCACAGCAGGGGCACGGCGACACCCTCGGGGGTACGGGCGGTCAACTCGATCGACCGGGCGTCGGACGAAGGATTGGGCCACAGCGCCACCACCGACGTCGCGGCGTTCAGCGTGGTCTCGACACGCACGCGATGCCCCTCCGCCCCTGGTAGCAGCGTCGCCTCCGGGGCAGCCAGCGACAGCACACCCACGGTCGCGATTGGTGCTTTCTCCACGTACAAACCGATCTCGCTCGTGTCGGTCACGGGCTCTTCAACGCCGACATAACCCACCTCGACGACGATTCTGGCCTTGGCTGGAAGACGCACGGCATGGGCGGGGGGCAGATCGGAGACGGTCTGCCACGGTGTCCAGGCCCCGAGCCATCGTCCGCTGACCTCGTCGTAAAAGGCCGCGTGTCGCACCACCCGTCGATCGCCCTGCTTGAGCGCGATGGCGTGGACGCTGGTCGCCGTCGTGAGCCCAGTCGATACGACGAAGCGCCTGACCTCGAAGGGCGCGCCAGCCTCGACGCGCTGTCCCTTGCCAATCGGAATCACGAGGTCGGGCTCACCGTGGTCCCATGATGGGGCCGGAGGCACGTACACCGGCGGTATCGACTCTTCCGCGCGGGGCACGCCGCTCGGCGCCCCTCCATCGGCCCACGAGATGATGATGTCCTTCTCTCGCGCGCTGAGGCTGATGTCGTTCGAGAAATGCCCAAACCCCGCGACCGCCGTCCATGGAGGCATCTCTCGATCCAGGATCTCTTCGCGGATGGCACGCGCCCATGGCCGCGCCTCGGTGTAGGTCGTCAGCGACATCGACAGGTTGTTGTCGCTATGGCACTGGAAGCACTTCCGCTGGAAGATCTGGGCGACCTCGTTCTTGAACAGGATGTTCGTCGTGATGGGCTTGTGCGAGAACGCAGGCGAGGGAAGGCCGAGAATGGCAACAGCCATGAGGGCCGTCAGCACGAACATTCCGGCAACAAACCCGGGCTTCATGCGTTCATTGTAAGCAGAAATGCCACGATCGCGCGACGCCGGGAGCGTTGAGCCGGCGGCAGGCGGTCCTGGCGTGGCGGGCGACCGCCGTCCTACTGCTTCTGCTGCGTGGTCGTCGCCCGATCCTTGTCGATGCTGAACCGGAGAGCCGTGTACTGCATCTCCTCCCAGGTCTGATCGCCCCAGTACACCGCCTGGGTCGGATCAGGGTTGGCCGCGTTGCTCTTCGAATTGTTGTAGTGCGCGACCGACTTGAGAATCGCACCTTTCGGAATGCGCAACGGGTCTTCGAAGATGTACTCGGTCTGCCAGTCGAAATCGTAGTTCGGCACCGCGAGCAGTATTTCTTCGCGCCCGTCGGGGTACAGCAGCCGATGCTCCCAGCTCCGGCCGCGCAGGTGCGTGTGCGGCACGATGCTGTACAGCGTCACGTCCTCGGTGAACTCCATGCCCGCTTCGACCGGGTGATTGTCGGCGCCAGCGGGGATCATGAACCGCGGGTTCATCATGGCCGAGGCGTACACCTCCGAGGCGGGAGGCTGCTCGGCGAACTTGAACCCGATGCTCGATCGGTCCTGCGTGACTTTTCCATTCGTAGTGTAGTGAATCTGGAACGTCAGGACCGAGCCGGCCTTCACGCGAAGCGCGGTCCCCGGTGCAAAGACGGTCGGGGGCGTGCCCGGGGCTGTCTGCGCCATCAGCGGCCCGCGCCGCATCGACTGCGACTGGCTCGGAGCCGCGCCTCGCGCCTTGGCTTCAGCCAATTCCTTCTCCATCGTCGGAGAGAGCGGACCCGGAGGATTGCGCTGACGAAACGGCGGCGTCTGCCGGGTCATCCCGGGATGACGCGCATAGACGAGCACGTGATGGACAACCGATCGATCACCAGGCCGAATCTCCAGGGCCTGGATCCACTTGTCCTCCGTGAAGTTGGTCGCCACCTCGGCGTACTGATAGGGAATCTCCCCCTCGGCTGGCACGGTGATGGGCGTCTCCATCGCGAGCACGACGTCCGGCTGTCCGATGGCCCATCCCTGCGAGTAGGTCGGCTTGGCCGGCAGATCGATAGGGTTGCCCTCGGGCGCGCCGGCTGCCACCCAGCGCGAAATGATCTCTTTTTCCTGCGCCGAGAGCCTGCGATCGTTGACGAACTTGCCGTGTGCCGGATCCGCATGCCACGGAGGCATCGTCCCGTTGACGACGTTGTCGCGAATCGCTCGCGCCCAGGGCCGGGCCTCCTGGTAGGTCAGGAGCGACATCGGGGCGGCCTCGCCGGGGCGGTGGCACGTGGTGCAGTGCTTGTAGAGCACCGGTGCCACATCCTTGCTGAAGGTCGGCTGCGCGCTCTGGGCCGCCGCCTGGTTGACGGTCAGCATCAGCAAGCCGCTGAGGCCCACGGTGATCGCTGCTGAAACCCTGCCAGTTCTATGAATCATGTCTCCCTCAAACGGCTGATTCTAAGGTCCTCGTCGACCCTGGTCAATCTAGCTTAGACCGATTCGGCCGGGTGTTTGTTCCCCGGAATCGGCCAGAATGACGAGTCTGTTGTCGCGCCGCATGCGCTCCCGCTTGCGCCCCTGGTCGCTCGCACCCCTGATCCTCATCGGCACGACCGGCGCCGCTCAGACGGTGCGGCTACCGTCCGAGCCTCTGACTTTTGGCTTCTTCTCGGCTCGATTTGCCCCTGATGGCACCTTTACCCTGTCCGGTGAAGGCTGGCCTTCATTCGCCGGCACGTGGCGAATGGACTCGTCCAGAATCGAACTCCTGACGCCGGAAGTGCCCAATCGCGGGGGGCCGGGTCGCTACGGTGTCCGCATCGACGGCAACCGCGTCCGCTTTGATCTGATTTCGGACGATTGCACGCCGCGCCGCATGATCGTCTCTCTGGAACGACCTCGTGATCCTCCAGGTGGACACGCACGCGGACTCCTTCGTGCTGGCGCTCGACGCACGCACGGGCCAGACCGTCTGGAAGACGGATCGAGACGAGCTGCCTTCCTGGGGCACCCCGACCATCGTCACGGCGTCGTCCGGACCTGAGCTGGCCAGCAACGCTTCCAAGTTCATCCGCGGTTACGACCCGCGCACGGGCCAGGAGCTGTGGCGGCTCGGGGGAAGCTCCAAGATCACGGCGCCCACGCCCGTCTTTGGAGAGGGGCTCTTCGTGATCGCCAGCGGACGAGCGCCTGTGGGGCAACGTCCCAGCCCCGTTCTCCGGCAGCGTCCGATTCCAACGCTTTCGCCAGCCCGCAGTCGAGGACCTCGAGTGTCCCGTCAGGCCGCAGTTTGATGTTCGCCCGGCAGCGCCGCCCTTCTCCTCATCACGACCGCCGCGGAGCCCCGCTGACCGGTTGCTCCTCTGCGTGTGACAGCGGGCCACTGCTGTCGCGCCGCGGCCATTCGGCCCCGGCGAACACGCCATGTGTGTAGGGAGGGTCGGCGTCGTTAGTCGACTGCGCGAGGTCGAACCATAGATCCCATGCGGCGTCGAGCTCGTCTGGCGTCATGTCGCGGAGGTTCAGGTCGTCATCGCTCAGCATCTGCATCCGCGTCACTCCAGCGGGTGGGTGGGAAGCCACCGCTCCGCAGCGTCACACATCCGCCGGTGAGCCTCCCGCAGCGGCAGGCTCGCCAGCTCCTGTCTTCGACACTCGGCCAGGTACGGCGCGGCGGCTGCTTCCGAAGTGACCCGACCATCCACCCTGGAGCCACCGC
>JBQTIE010000183.1:0-16560 GCA_052389315.1 Acidobacteriota bacterium | reverse complement strand
GTGCCAGATGCCGGCTCGTGACTTCAGTGCAGCAGGCCCGAATTCAGCGCATGAGAGCCGCTTCGGCGCGAGCGTCAGAAAATAGTTGCGCCGAGGAAGACTATTGTCAGGGTTTCTTCGCCCCTAGCAGGCGTAGGGCCAGCGAGGCTGCGCCTCGGACCGGCGAGCATGTGTCGCCTGCGGCTCCGCCTCTAGTCAGCAGTGTTGGCTTGCCCCGCCTCCGGCGGGGCGAGAGTCTTGAAGGCCGTTCGAAGAACTTGACTCACATGCATGGATTCTCGGCCTTCAAGACTCTGGACGCATCGGTCATGCGGTGGCCGTCAGGGCATCGCGCCACGCCCCCGTTCGGGAACGGCCATTGCACCGGATGTCCCGCGCGATACCGGGTCGAATCAGGCCGAAGAACACTGGTGGTGGGGAGTGCTGCACGCGAAGCCAACACGACAGGCGATCGCACAATTCGACGCAAACGGTGCGGTCGCGGACGCGGCTCCCGAGGTTGACGTGGCCGTTGTCATCCCCGCGTTCAACGAGGCCGGCGCCGTCGGCCGCATCGTCACGCGCGTACGCGCCGCTCTCGCGGAGACGCCCTTCACGTTCGACGTGGTCGTGGTCGACGACGGATCCACGGACGCGACGGCTTTCGAAGCAGAACTCCACGGAGCCCGCGTCATTCTCAACTCCGAAAACAGCGGGTACGGCGCCGCACTGAAGCGAGGGATCAACGCCACCCGGTCGGAGTTCGTCGTCATTACGGACGCAGATGGCACATATCCCCCCTAGCAGATCCCCGAGCTCCTGAGCCGGGCCGCGACCGAGGACATGGTGGTCGGAAGTCGCGCCATGACCGACGTCAGCATCCCCATCGTCCGCCGTCCCGCGAAGATGTTCCTGGGCGCGCTGGCGAGCCACTTGAGCGGTCGTCATATTCCCGACTTGAACTCCGGCCTGCGTGTCATGCGCCGCTCGACGCTGACGCAGTTCCTGCACTTGCTGCCGTCTGGCTTCTCGTTCACCAGCACCATCACGCTGGCCATGCTGTGTACGCACCATCGCGTGCAGTACATCCCTGTGACCTGTGCGCCGCGCGTTGGTTCGTCGAAGATCAAGGCGCGTGACTTCACCGCGTTTCTCGTGCTCGTGCTTCGAACGATCGTGCTGTTCAACCCTCTCAAAGTGTTCCTGCCCCTGGGAACATTCCTCTTCGCAGTCGGCCTGGTCAAGCTGACCTACGATGTGTTCTTGTGGAACCTCTCTGAGACGGCGGTCATGGCGTTCCTGGCTGCAGTCATCGTCTGGTCGGTGGGGTTGCTGGCCGACATGATCTCCCGCCTTCAGCTGAACGTGCCTCACCGGTGAGTATCCACGCGGCACGTGCCCTTCGCGTCGGCGGATCGGTGATCCTGCTGACTGCGGTGATCTGGATGCTGCCGCGCGGCGAGTTGCAGAACGCCCTTGGGCAGGCGTCACCGTGGGTGCTGTCGATCGCCGTGACCGCGTTCGTCCTGTGTCACGCGGCCGCGGCGTTCAAGTGGCGCATGCTGATGGGACGCTCGACGGACCTGTCACTGGGCAAGGCCGTTCGGGCACACTTCACGGGACTCGTCGCCACGCTCAGCCCCCTCGGGATGATCGGTGGGGATCTCGTACGCGCGGGGGTGGCCATCAACGGCTCCACTCAGTCGAGCACGATCATGCTCACCGGCGTCGTCGACCGGATTGTGGACACCGCCGCCCTCATGGTCCTGGCGTTGGCGGGATTCGCGTGGATAGGGGGGCGCTCCACCGCTGGGGCTGTCGTCCTGTGGGGAGGCATCGCGGTGTCGGTTGCCGGCGCTGGCGTCCTGTTCGCTGGTCACGCGCTGCTCAGGCGAACGCACCACGCACGGCTCACCGGCATCAGGAACGCGTTCGACGTGCTCATGAAGCATCCGGCCCTGATCGTCCGGGCGTTCCTTCTGTCTGTCTTCATCCAGGGGATGTTCGTCGCCACGATTGCCTACATCGGCGAATCGGTCGGCGTGGAGAGCTCATTTGCCGCGTGGCTCTTCGCATTTCCGGCCGCCAAAGTCGCGGCGTCGCTGCCCATCGGCGTCGCCGGAATCGGCGTGCGTGAGTTGGCGCTCGTGGCGCTGCTCGGCCCGTTGGGAGGCGCTGCCGGGCCTGTGCTGGCAGCCGGCCTTCTGTGGGACGCCGTCCTCATTGTCGGAAGCCTTGGCGGCTGGCTGACGCTTCGCGTCGTGCAGGCCACGCTGCTGACGACGCTTCATCGAGTTCAGCAGCCATGAGCGTCCAGGTCGTCGTCTTGGGGGCCGGTCCCGCGGGACTGGGCGCGGCCCTGCGTCTGGCTGGGCGCGCGGCGTTTCAGGTCACGGTCGTCGAGCGGGCCGAGACCGTGGGTGGGAATGCCGGCGGATTCGAACTGGAAGGGATTCCCGTCGACTTTGGCAGTCACCGGCTGCACCCCGCGTGCCGTCCGGACATCCTGGCCGACATTCGGCGCATGCTCGGGCCGGACCTCCTGCTGCGGCCGCGGCATGGACGCATCAGGCTGCGTGGCCGCTGGATTCATTTTCCGCTGAAGCCGGCCGATCTCCTGCTGCACCTCCCGCCGTCGTTTGGCGCTGGCGTGATCGGCGACGGGTTCAAGAAGCTCGTGAGTTCTTCGCCCGACGGCGACGCGACATTTGCCACGGTCCTCGAGGCCGGGCTGGGCCGCACGATCTGCCGTGATTTCTACTTTCCATACGCACGCAAGATCTGGGGTGTGGCCCCCGACACGCTGGATCCGGTCCAGGCGAGGCGGCGCGTGTCCGCGGGTTCGATCGGGAAGATGGTGCGAAAGGTGCTGAACGCCCTGCCCGGCATGCGCTCCGAGCACACGGGGCGCTTCTTCTATCCCCGGGGGGGATACGGACAGATCAGTCGCGTCTATCACCAGGCCTGCGTGGAACGCGGCGTCGACATTCGCTTCGAGTCTCGTGTCCACTCCGTCGAGCGGTGCCAGGACCGCGTCCGATCGGTCACGCTGGACGAAGGGCGCATGCGCCTGCCGGCAGACGTCGTCCTCTCGACGATTCCGCTCCCCGCGCTGGCGCAGATGATCACCGCCTCGGCCCCCGTCGAGGTGCTGGAATCGACACGCGCCCTCGAATACCGGTCCATGCTGCTCGTCTACCTGGTCCTCGAAACGGACAGATTCACCGAGTTCGACGCCCACTATTTCCCAGGCGAGGACGTCTCCATCACGCGCCTGTCGGAGCCCAAGAACTACGGGCTGACACACCGGCCGGGGTTGACGGTACTTTGCGCCGAGCTGCCGTGCTCGAAGGACTCGAGTTCGTGGAAAGCCCCTGACGGCGAGTTGGCAGCGCTGGTGCTTCGGGATCTCGAAACGGCGGGTCTGCCCGTGCGGGCTCCCGTCCGTCGCGTCGTCGTGCGGCGGCTGGCCCAGGCGTATCCGATCTACACGAGAAACTATCGCGAGCATTTCGACAGAATCGACGGATGGATCGGCACGCTGGACGGCGTGCTGACGTTCGGGCGCCAGGGGCTATTCGCGCACGATAACACCCACCACACGCTGGCGATGGCGTACGCCGCGTCGGAGTGTCTCGCCGACGACGGGACCCTGGATCGGGCCAAGTGGAATGTTCATCGTCGGGAGTTCGAATCCCATGTCGTTGAGGATTGACGGCTTAGAGCAGCGAGGAACGACAGCGGCTCATCTCAACGCAAGGGAGTCTTCGCCGCGGTGGGTGGGAACGTTGTACTGTGGGTGGGTGAAGTGGTGGGCCACATACATCTTCTCGTGCCAAAGCGTCGGCAGGCTACCCAAGTTGTGTCGGAGTCCGGCCAACTGGGCGATTTTTCGGTCGGAGTGGGAAGCGTTGAACTCCCTGATGGCCAGGAGCTCGCCGGTGAACTCGCTGTAGCAGAAGTTCGGTCCCCCGGCCACGTCATCAAAGTAGCAGAACACACGTGGCAGAAAAAAACGGTGACCGATGTCGAGGATCTCCAACGCCGCCACGGTAGACGAGTAGTAATCCAGATCGAAAGCAATGAACCCGATCGGCGCGGGATCTGCTTCGCCGAACCGCCGAGTCGTTTCGCGGACGTCGCCGATCACGAGGGTCGCCCGTGTCAGCCGCGCTTGGAGCTTCGGGAGATCCATCGCATAAAAGCCCTTCTCCCACGCGTACGGCATGTCCCTATAGTCGACCGGCGGCGGCAGCCCCGCACCGGAATCCAAGCCGTAGATGGCGATTTCGACGCCAGTCTCGCGGGTGACGTATCGCGCGTGGTCCTCGAGGGCGACAAGACCATTGCCCCCAGCCACACCGAACTCCAGTGCTGATATGCGTGGCACGCCAAGTCGGGCGGCCAGGCGCGCCGAATGTAGAAGGCCAAACCCGTAGGGCGCTTTAGGAACCGAGCGGACTCGGATCTTGGCTTCGAAGCTGAGGAAATTGAACACTGCGTCCAAGGCTTTGAGCAGCAGCAGGCGCGTTGGCGCGGGATCGCTCACTGAGCGTAAAGCGGCACGAACGATTTCGCCCGGCCTGAGCTTCAACGCCACCATTCCCCTTCACGCAAGTGGAGCGGATAGTCCCATTCGACCTGAACGTTATATCGCAATGGTTGACCCTTGTTGAGACCGTTCCCGGTCCCCTCGGCTCGAAGCCGCCAAGCTCGCAAGGAACAGACCACTGGAGAACGTGGTCGCGATTCGAGCGGAGCTCGACGCGGGTGCTCGCTGCAGGCGTTCCGGCGATGGCGGCCGTTCCAGGCATGACTCTTGCTGTCCGAAGATGTTTGTCCCGCTCCTGAAATCAACCACCGCAGCGCAAGCATGATGACGGAACGACGATGAACCGACAATCCGGTCGACGACTCCAGCGCGCCGTCGTGGGTAACCGCTGAGCACGAGGGGGCAGAGCTCAATCCCAGGACGCGACTCATGCCCCAGATATCTGTAGTCATCGCATCGAAGGTCGGCCCACCCTTCATCGACCAGTGTCTGGAGTCCATCAGTGGCGAGGTGGCCAGCCTCGGTGCCGAGGCGCTGGTCGTCACGCCTCATTCCGCGGAGTATGCCAGGCGCATCGAAGCGCGTTTTCCGTGGGTGCGTGTCATTCGAGACCCAGCGGTGACCAAGGTGCCAGCCCTGAGACGTCGCGGCGTGGAGACAGCCACTGGTGACTACGTGGCGATCATCGAGGAGCATTGTTCAGCCGCGCCCGACTGGCTGCACCAGGCGCTGACAGCTTTCGGCAAGGGACCCTACGCAGCGGTCGGTGGTGCTATCAGCGACTTTGCGTACGATCGCGTGCGCGACTGGGTGGTCTATTTCATTGAGTACCACGGCTCGCTGCCCCCGGTGGCGGCTGGCGAGACCTTCAATCTGAACGACGCCAACATCGCGTATCCACGACCCTTGCTGCTGGGCCACCTCGACCTGCTGGATGACGGGTATTGGCCGATGACGCTGCATCCAACGCTGAACGCGCGTGGACTGAAGCTCCTCTCTGTCCCCGAGATGGTCGTGTACCATCGGGGCCCATTCGATTTTCTGTACTACCTCCACCAACGGTTCTTGTTCAGCAGGGCGTTCGCGGGTGTCCGCGCGCGGACGCAGTCACCGGCGCGTCGACTCACCTATCTCGTGGCGGCCCCCGTCATTCCGCTGATGCTGCTTGCGCGGATGACCATGACTGTCATCCGCAAGCGCTGCCGTGTGGCGGAGTTCATCAAGGCCCTCCCGTTGACCGTGCCCGCGCTGACCGTGCTGGTCGCCGGGGAATGGATCGGCTGTCTGCTTGGCCCCGGCAACGCGCTATCCCAAGTCGAATAGCCTCGATATGAGCGAGTCAGCGCACCCGGTGCTATCGGTCGTCGTGGTGATTGTGAGCGATACGACCGAAGCGCATTCACGTGCGGACCATCTGGCGGACTGCTTGGACGCGCTGTCACGACAGGTCGGTGCTCCGCCGATCGAGGTGATCGTCCCGCACCTTGAAGGCGTCGAGGGCCTCGACGTTGTTCGGCAGCGCTTTCCCTGGGTGCAGTATCTCGCCGTGGCAGAGGTGGTCGCGCGAGTGGGAGGTCGTGAGCACCACGATGGGCTGCGCGCCCGCGGGCTGGCAGCGGCGCGAGGCGATCTCGTGGGCTTGCTCGAGGATCACGCGCGGCCGGACCCACGATGGTGCGCGAGCGTGGCGGCAGCGCATCGCAACCCTCATGCGGCGATCGGCGGTGCCATAGACAACGGCGTCGATCGGCCCCTGAACTGGGCCGTCTATTTCTGTGACTTTGGCAAGTATCAAAACCCGGTGCCGGCAGGCGAAACGCCGTTTGCCTCCGACGCGAACGTGACATACAAGCGCGCCGCCCTGGAGCGTGTGCGGCCGGCCTGGCAAGAGAGCTTCCGGGAAGTTGTCGTCAACGGCGAACTGATGTCGCTGGGCCACACCATCGCGCTCGACCCCCAGATCATCGTCTATCAGAACCGCCTGGACCTGAGTCTGGGCCGAGCGCTGCGGGAGCGATTCGTCTGGGGACGCTCCTATGCAGCCACTCGACGAGCGTCGCTGACGGCACCGAAACGTTTCGCCTACGCGGTTCTTTCACCGCTGCTTCCCGCAATTCTGCTGATCAGGATGGCGAGGACGTCGTGGGAACGCGGTTCCTTCGGCATCTTCGCCAGGGTAGTTCACCTCACCGTCCTGCTCCTGGCGGCGTGGAGCGCAGGTGAAGGAGTCGGGTACGTGCGCGGAGTGGTGTCGGAACCCTCTCGTATTCTACCAGGCCCGCGCGAAGGCATCGGCAAGGGATGAACGAATCGCACGCCATCACCCTGTGCGGCGCACGCGCAATCGTGACCGGGGCGTCAGGCTTCATCGGCCGGTGGGTGGCTTCCGCGCTCGCCGCGCGAGGGGCTCTCGTCTTCGGCGTCGTCCGCGACCGATCCCGAAGACTGGGTGTTCTTGGCGACGACTGGGCAGAGGTCATCGTTCGCGATCTGGCCGTCCCGGACTCGGCGGCTGCTACGATCAGGGATGTGCGGCCCGACATCGTGTTCAACCTTGTGGGCTATGGTGTCGCCAAACACGAACGTGATCACGAGGTGCGCCTTCGGACGAACGTCGGTGTCGTCACGGAGATCCTCGAAGCGCTGCAGACAGTGTCGTCAGAGTTCCACGGACCGCGTCTGGTGCAGGCTGGATCGGCTCTCGAGTACGGTCGCACGGACGGCGTGCTCGATGAAATGGCAGTCGCGCGGCCCTTCGAGGAGTACGGTCGGACGAAGCTCACCGCTACGTTGGCAGTCGACGACGCGCGACGTTCCCGCGGGCTGCCTGGAGTCACGGCCAGGCTCTTCACCGTATTCGGTCCTGGGGAACGGCCGGGACGGCTGTTCCCGACGCTCGTGGACTCCGCACAGAGTCGCGGACGGATCCCTCTGAGCATGGGAACTCAAAGGCGAGACTGGACCTACGTCGAGGATGCTGCCGAAGGGCTGTTGCGGCTTGCTTCACTCCCCGCGGAGCGCGTCCTCTCCTGCGAATGGCCGTTCGACGCACCGTCGATCAACCTCGCCTCCGGGCGTCTCACCTCCGTCGCCGACTATGCTAGGCTCGTCGCGATGGAGTTCGGAGTGGCCACCGATCGCCTGGGATTCGGCGATCTTGAGCAAGCTGCTGACGAGATGCAGCATGAGCCGGTTCCGGTCCGTCGTCTGCTTGCCGCCACCCAATGGTGCCCGCCCGACGACCTTCCACAAGCCATCCGTCGCGCCCGGCTGCGGATCGAGTCGCTGGGGCGCCAGGACCAACTCTAGCCAGGATGGCCTCGAATTCTGCCTGTCTGTCCTGTGGCGCTCGAACTTCAGAGTCCGTCCTCTCTCTCGGCCGCACGCCGCTCGCCAACGCCTTCCTTTCCGTCGATGATCTCGGACGGGAAGAGCCTCACTTTGCTCTGGAGCTCGTCTTCTGCGAAAAGTGCTGCCTGGTCCAGCTCTCGGAGCGAGTGCCGCCGGAGACTCTTTTCCGCAACTACATCTACGTTACGGGCACGTCGGCCACCATGGCCCGCCATCACGATCGGCTGGCCCGCGAACATCAGGCGCGCCTCGCCCTCGGGGCCGACAGCCTCGTGGTCGACATTGCCAGCAACGATGGCAGCCTTCTGTCGGTATTCCGCCGCCTGGGCACTCGCACGCTCGGCGTTGAACCGTCGGAAAACCTGTCGGCTGCCGCTAACCGTGACGGGATTCAAACCGTCAATGCGTTTTTCGGCCGGGATTGCGCCCAGACCCTGGTTTCCGCACATGGACCGGCGTCGCTGACCTGCGCCAACAACGTCCTGGCGCATGTCCCCGACCTTCCGGGATTCCTGGAAGGCCTTCGGATCCTTGCCGGACAGGACGGCACTGTCAGCGTGGAGGTTCCCTACCTCGTGCACCTCCTGGATCGTCTTGAGTACGACACCATCTATCATGAGCATCTGTCGTACTTTTCCGTGCTGGCGTTGAGTGCGGCGTTCGATCGCGCGGGCCTGGGGATCCTCGAGCTGGAACACCACGACATCCACGGCGGCACCATCCGCGTGATCGCCAGACCCGAGGCCCAGCACGCGCCAATCGTGGCGGAGACCTGCGAACGCGAGAAGCAACGGGGCCTCGACGAGCCTGCCGTGTTCATCGATTTCGCCCGGCGCGTTGCCCGGAACCGCCGAGACCTCAGAGGTCTCCTGGAAGGCCTCCGGGACGATGGCAAGAAGGTCGGTGCCTACGGCGCACCGGCAAAAGGCAACACGCTCCTGAACTATTGCGGGCTCGGGCCCGATCTGATCTCGTACACGGTGGATCGGAACCCCCTGAAAGTCGGAAAGTTCACTCCCGGCACCAGAATCCCGGTGCTTCCCCAGGAGCACCTGGCGGCGGATCGCCCGGACTTCGCCCTCATCCTTCCCTGGAACCTCTGCGACGAAATCGTCGCTCAGGAAAGGGACTACCGGTCGAACGGCGGCCGCTTCCTCGTGCCGATACCTGTACCGAGGATCCTGGCGTGAGTACAGACGTCACAAGTCGCCCGGTTGGACCATTGGGTGTGCGGCAAGAGCCCGTCGTGATCCTCTGCGGAGGCCAGGGCACTCGCATGCGGGAGGAGACCGAGTTCCGCCCCAAGGCCCTCGTGGAGATCGGCGGGAAACCCGTGCTCTGGCACCTGATGCAGCACTACGTCCACTACGGCTACCGGAAGTTCATCCTTTGCCTCGGCTACCGAGGCAACATGATCAAGGAGTACTTCATCAACTATCACTGGATGGCGAACGACTTCACCCTTCGGATGTCTGGAACCACGCCGACCATCGTTCCCCACGGCGCGTCCAGAGAAGAGTGGCAGATTACCTTCGTGGACACCGGTGTCAGCGCGCAAACCGGCGCCCGCCTCTTCCGAATCCGGGAGCTGATCGACGAGGACTACTTTCTCGCAAACTACTGCGATGGGCTCAGCACTGTTGACCTCACCGCCCTGGTCGAGTTCCATCGTCTGCACGGGAAGACGGCGACGCTGACAGGGTTCCATCCTCACTCGAAGTTCGGTGTGATCCGCACGGACGATCATGGTGTCGTGTACCACTTCCAGGAAAAGCCGCTGATGAACGAGTTGACCAGTGGAGGGTACTTCGTGTTCGACCGGCGGATCTTCAATTACCTCTCCGACGATGATCATTGCATCCTCGAAACAACGCCCTTCCAGCGGCTGGCCGCCGAACGGCAGATGGCCCTCTTCACCCACAATGGCTTCTGGCAGTGCATGGATACCTTCAAGGAGGCGCAGGCCCTGAATGCCCTCTGGGACAAGGGGAACGCCCCATGGAAGGTCTGGGCGTGAATCAGTTCTGGCAGGACCGCAACGTCCTCGTCACGGGCGGCACGGGCCTGCTTGGCTCCTGGCTCGTCGAGATGCTCCTGGATCGAGGCGCGAACGTTACATGCCTCGTGAGGGATGCGGTGCCCGGTTCGCGGATCGTTTCGAGTGGCGCCATCTCGCGGGTGAACGTCGTCCACGCAGACCTCCAGGACTTTGCGATTGTTCTCAGGGCGGTCAACGAGTACGAGACCGACACGGTCTTCCATCTCGCAGCCCAGACCATCGTGGGCACCGCCAGCCGCTCGGTCCTTTCCACCTTCGAGTCCAACATCAGGGGGACCTGGAACCTGCTCGAAGCCTGTCGCAGTTGCGGTGCGCTCGTGAAGCGGATTGCCGTGGCGTCGAGCGACAAGGCCTACGGGAACCACGCCAGGCTTCCCTACACGGAGGACGCGCCGCTCGAGGGCAGGTTTCCTTACGACGTGTCGAAGTCCTGCGCTGATTTGATCGCCCTCAGCTATGCGGCAAGCTTCGGGCTGCCGGTGGCCATCACCAGATGCGGGAACCTTTTCGGCGGGGGAGACCTCAACTACAGCCGGATCGTCCCTGGAACGATCCGCTCCGTGCTGAAAGGCGAGCGACCGATCATTCGAAGCGACGGCAAGCTGATCCGCGACTACTTCTATGTCGAGGATGCGGCGCTGGCCTACCTGCGGCTCGCAGAGCAGTTGGAGCCGTTGGGCCTCACCGGACAGGCCTTTAATTTCGGCACCGGCCAACCGTTGTCGGTGATCGAGATCGTGACCGCCATTCTCCGCCTCATGGAGCGCGAGGATCTCGAGCCAGTTATCCTGGGACAGGCGAGTCATGAGATCCTGGAACAGCATCTCGACTGGCAGAAGGCGCATCGCGTCCTGGCGTGGTCCCCGGCCTTCACGCTTGATGATGCTTTGCAACGCACGATCGCCTGGTATCGGGACCGCGCCTCCGGCACCCCGAAGGCAGGCCATTCGATCGAGGGCGACTCGTGAGCCAGGCAGGCCGCTGATACCGTGCCGACTATGGCTGACGCGCCAGCGTGCCTGCACGTCGGCATCGACGCCACGAGTTGGCGGAACGATCGTGGGTTCGGTCGATTCACGCGTGAGCTCGTCACCGCGCTCTCGGCGCGCAAGGCTGGATTCCGCTACACGCTGTTCTTCGATCAGCCGCCTGCCGACCCCATCCCCGCGGGCATTGACGTAGTCAGCGCGCAGACCAAGCAACACTTGGCCGAATCGGCTGTCGGCACGCACTCACGATCCGTTCGCTACCTGTGGAAGATGGGACGGCTCGTGCGTCGCTCGGGCTGCGACTTGTTCTTCTTCCCCGCGGTGTACTCGTATTTCCCAATCCTTGGCCGCACGCCCTGCGTCGTCTGTTTCCATGACACCACCGCGGAACGCCTGCCGGACCTGCTGTTCCCGACAACGCTGAATCGACGCCTGTGGCAGGCGAAAACGGCGCTGGCCCGCCTTCAAATGACGCGCGCCATGACCGTCTCCCAATCATCGGCGGCGGACCTGGAGGGGATTCTGCGGATTCCTGCCGGGCGCATCGACGTCGTGACCGAGGCCGCCGATCCTGTCTTTCGGGTGATCGACGATCCGGCCGTCGCGGCGAGCGCGAGGGCTCGACTCGGGATCGACGCCGCCGCGAGGTTGTTCATCTACGTCGGAGGGATGAACGCTCACAAGAACATTCTGGGTCTCTTGCGGGCATTGCCTGAAGTCGTCGCCAAGCGGCCAGACACTCATCTGGCCATCGTGGGAGACACGTCCGGCAAGGGATTCTGGGACAACGTTCCCGAGCTTCGAGAGTTCGTGCGTACGCACCCGCCGCTCGGCCAACACGTGCATTTCACCGGGTACCTGGCTGACCCGGAACTCGTCGAGCTGATGAACGGCGCTGCGGCCCTCGTGTTCCCGTCCCTCTGGGAGGGGTTTGGCTTGCCGGCCGTCGAAGCGATGTCGTGTGGTCTGCCCGTGCTCGCAAGCCGTCGCGGCAGTCTGCCGGAGGTGGTCGGAGACGCTGGTCTGTTTTTCGATCCCGAAAGCCCTCCAGCCATCGCGAGCAGCTTGCTCCAGTTTCTTGATGACCCGGACGTGCGTCCGCGTCTCCGCGAGATCGCTTTGCGTCGGGCGCGCACGTTCACGTGGGAACGCGCGGCAGAGCTCGCCGAAGTATCGTTTCGGCGATGTCACCATGACGCGGGACTCGGATCGCCGCGTCTGCCGCTCTTGTCAGCGTTCTGAGGCGCCGGGCATCGTTCCGCGGCCCGCCGGCCCTGTCAGTTCGGTCAGACGCTGGACGAGCCACTCCGTGGTAATCGTATCGATGGCACCACAATTGTGGCCGGCGCCCGCGTCGGCGAGCAGCGCCGCCACCTTGTCACGCGTGCCAGGCCGGTAGTCGATGCCGATGACCGGCTTCCGCTGGGACAGGGCGTAGATCGTGGCGTGAAAGCGCATCGTGATCGCGACATCGACGCGCCGCAGGAGCGCGATCACGCCATCGATGCTCGGGTCGCCCTCCCAGATGTGAAAGTCGACTTCGCCGCGGACCAGCCGCTTGATCCGATAGGCGCTGCGGAGGTCCGATGAGCCGAACTGGATGGCATTCATCGGAAAGAAGACGAAACAAGGCGACGGCGTCGTGGCCTTGTGAAACTGCCGCACCGCCTCGGCCAGACGCTCTTCGAACCGGGCTTCGACGAAGCGCGTATACTCGGCACGCCTCGCCGCAGGCGCGCCCGCCGTGTAATCCGGTCGCAGCGGCCGGAGGTTGATTCCGACCGTCACGCGTCCTTCGGTCTGCGTCAGCAATCGCTCGAGCCACTGTCGATCGGCATCAGGCATGCGCGTGAGGACGGGACCGCGGGTCTCGAGATAGTCAAACGCGGGGTCGCGACCGACCCTGGGCCGCAAGCCCCGCACGAGGGGCGCTTTGGCGTCGACCGACGTTCGTACGGTGACCTCGTCGGCCATGCGCACCAGGAGACGCGCTGTCCAAGCGGAGAGCCGCCGAATGAACGGCCCCGCGCCAATCCCCTCGATGATGAACGGCTTGCCGTCACGGCGCGCGCGGGACACGGCATAGAGGTGCTTGACCAGCTGCTTGGGGAGGTCCATCAGGGGACCCCCGGCGAAAACGACCCCGTCGACTTGCGCCAGCAACTCCGCCACGGTGGACTGGCGGTACTCGTGAACCGTCACGCTCACAGGGACGTCCAGCATGGCGGTCAGCCGGGCTGTGTGTTCGGGCCGTTGGCTCACGAGAATGGCATGCTTGGTTCCATAGCGTCGATGCATGCGGAGGAGCACACCGCCCACGATCGCCGTATCGCCAATGTGATCCCCGCCGTAGGCCCCGATCACCAGCACACGTGCGAGCGACCGATCGGGGCCGTATCGGCTTTCTCGGTACCGCATTCCGGTTATGGTGGTTCTCGCCCACTGGCCGAGTGCGCACCCACCTTCCGCGAAGACGCCGAAGATGTCCGTGACGTGCCCGCTGCCCCCGGGCCCTCGCCGATCGTGTTGTCCCGGCGTGTGCCATTCGTCCGCATCAAGTGGCAGCGTGAACGACGGTCTCGGTTCCTGGCGCACCTGCCAGTCGCCATCGTCATCACGCTCCAGCACGGCGATCCGGCTCACGTCGTCTCGAATCTCCGGGTCGGCGCCGGGGGAATCGGCCACCGACTGGTAGAATCGCGCCCGCGTCGCTGTCAAACGCGAGCGCTCTTCGGCCAGGAGTCGGCAGACGACGAAGTCGTGGACGAAGCGCACGCTTTCGCCGTCAAGCGTCATTGCCTCGGGTGGGCCCGTGAGGGTCGCCAGGCTGGCGGGAACGAGAAGTGGGTCGATCCGTTCGTCCCGGGCGAGCGAGAAGAGCGCTTCGAGGCGGTACACCAATGGCCGGACGATTGGAATCCACCACCGAACCGCCACTCCCTTGATGGTCAGGGCACGTGACACGGCGACGGTCGGACGCAGCGAGGTGTCCTGCCGGCCGAGCGCGGCGGACGCGTCGGCGTCGCCTGCCAGGACGAACGCAGCCGAGGCGTTCAGACCGCGTTCACGGCAGTGGCGATGCAGCTCACTCACGGCCTCCACGGCGCCGGTATCCGGCACCCCTTCGAAGAGGACGGTCAGGGACCGTACTGCCGGCAGCGCCGCGAGAACCGTTGCGAGGGATCCGGCTGGCGGCACGTCCGCGCCGCGAACGCGGATTTCAAGGTGGGTGAGGTCTTCCTGAAGAGCGGTGCCTGCCAAAGCCCGTGGCCGAGATCGCCGTTACTTCGGCCCTCGCGGGAGTGAGGCGGCCGATTCTGTGTAATCGGCACGTTCGTCGGCCGCGAGCGGCGCGACGCCCTCCCATACCCTCGCGCCCACCATGGACTTGGCGAGCTGCGCCGGCTGGTAGACGATGCTCGGCCACATGAAGATCTCGTTGGTGCAGTAGCATTCGTTGTTGCTGATGGATCTGCGAATCGTCTTGGCGACGTGCGATCGCCAGATCTCCATGAACGAATGCTGCCGCAGGTTGCCGATGGGCGGCCGCTGTTCGCAGACGCCGACGTCGCCGTTTGCGTGAACAACGGCGCTCAACACACCGGCCCGGCACGGCACGTACTGGGTCTGCCGTTCGGCGGCCTGCAGCTTTGCATATTGCAGCATCGGCTCGACGATCGAGCCGTAGCGCCCCTCTTCGCGCACACTCCACAATCGACGGACGTAGTCGTAGAGATCCTTGTACTCCTGAAGCGCGGGTCCCTTCAGCGTCGGGTTCTTCCGATCGCCGCGGATGATCGCCAGGTTGTGATGCGTCATACGCGGGCAGCGGTCGAAGAGGAACGTCGTCAGCAGCCGGATCTCCCGCATGTTGACTTCGGTGGCCGTGGAGATGGCATGGATCTGAAGACGCGAGTCCTCCTTCTGGAGTTCGGCCAGCGCGTCGTAGGTCTCCATCGCCTTCTCGAACGAGTGCTTCGCTTTCCGGAACTCGTCGTGGAACTCGGGCATGCCGTCGAGGGACAACTCGACGCCGAACAGCTTGAGGCTGCTTTCCTGCAACACCTGGCGGAGGGCGTCGATCGTTCGCTCGGTGAAGTATCCGTTGGTCGGCACGTAGATTTCTTTGACGCCGTTTCGCTGGATGAATTGACGGCAGATCGTGCCGAACTCCTTCCGCAGAAAGGGCTCGCCACCGGACAGGTTCAGGTTCTCGATTTGGCCGAGGTCTTCCGAGAGCGCGACGAGCTCATCCAGCGTGAGGTCGTTCTTCTGATTCAGCTGCTCCCAGTAGAAGCAGTGCTCGCATTTCATGTTGCAGATGGAGTTGATGAAGAGAATCAGGAACGGAGGGCTTGGCACGTCGGGCACGGCCAGGTTCTGCCAATTCAGGCGCGCGTGCTTCGCAATGCGCTCGGCGGCGGTACGAAATGCCATCGGACGAGGCTGGTTCTTGACGGCGGTCGCACCCATTCGGACGCTAAACTGCAAGGGCCCGGCCATCTGGGGGCCTCAGTTCGACGCCGCCGTGCCATGGGCGGCCGCGGTACTGGAAGGACCTCCGGCATTTGTCTCCTTCCGGGAGGACTATGGTCGTCGGTTCCAAGGATTCCGCCCGAGTCGCCCCCGGTCGGCTGGCCGCGCAAGCCGACCTCCGTATCGCCCCGTCGGACGAGCACGTGAGCGGCTTGCAGCGGGGGCACGCGCTTTGCTTTTCCGGCATGGGCGTCGTCCTTCGTGCTTGGCGACGGTGGCTGCATCGGGACGGACTACAGAATGACCGGACACCTACCCATAGATATCAAATGCGTCGGCGAAGTGCGCGACCTGGCCGGTCGAATCCTGAATGGCGAGGTGTTCGTCCTTCGCCGTGGGCTGCAACAGGTGGGCCTGTTCGAACCGCTCGTGGAATGCACACTCGAGGCGATTTGCGCCTCAGCGGGCCGGGAAGTCGCCGACAAGGTGAGAGAAGGCGGATTCGATCGGATACATGAGTGGCTGAGCCCGCTTGACCTTCCGGGCGTCACCGATGCGGTGTACGCCGTCTTGACCCCTCGAGCGCACAGTCATCTGCAGACGCTTGTCCCGCGCGTGTTCCCGGGCGCTGAACGGTTCTACTACGAAAAGAGCCCTAACGTTCGTTTTCACATCCCGTTTGATCACGCGGCGCGTTACCGGCGGGAGTTCGACAAGTTTGCCGAAAAACGGGGTCAAGGAAAGATCGCGGCGCACGGTCCCCATCGGGACCAGTGGGTGGATTGTCCTTCCAACGCGATCAACATCTGGATTGCGGTCGGTCCGGTCCGTCACGGCAACAGCCTCACGGTTTTCACACAGGATTACGAGACGCGGTTTGCGTTCAAGGACGGCTACATCCTGAATGGCCAGCGTCTCCACAAGCCTCTCAGCTTCGACCTTGCACCAGGGGATGCGGTTCTGTTCCTCAGCCACCATCTCCATGGGTCCGAGGTCAACCGCACCGACCGAACACGCTACGTGGTCAGCTATCGCGTGACGTTTGGGAAGCCTCATTACCCGCACGGCCACTACCATCACTACCTTCACAGTGGACTGGCTGGTGGGCCGCTGCGCCAGTTGGCGCACATTCCCCAGAACCTGCAGGCGAGCTT
>JBQTIE010000182.1:0-4635 GCA_052389315.1 Acidobacteriota bacterium | reverse complement strand
TCCGTCATCGCCTCGGCCCGAGGGTTTCACGCCAGCGGCTATCGAACGGTCTTCAACTGCAATCGCGACGCCGGCCAGACGGTATTTCACCTGCACCTGCACGTGCTGGGCGGCCGATCGATGGCCTGGCCGCCGGGCTGACACGCCCGCGGCGGGGCCACGCCCAAGGTCACGGGCGCGGCGGGTCGAACGCGCCCTCCTGGTCGCTGGCGTGCGCCAGCAGATACCGGCCCCGTCTGCCCGACAGCTCCAGCTCGAAATCCACGGCGCGGTACCCTCGGGTGAAGTAGGCCTCGAACACCTCGCGGGTGGCGAGACGCCATTCGCGCGCGAGCTCGGGCGCCTCCTGCTGCATCTCCGTGAAGCCGGCGGGAATCTCCACCCAGAGACGCGGCTCCTCTCGTGTCAGGTCGGCGCCGCCGGGGCGTCGCCATGGGCCGGCATCGACCGTCGGGTTCACCAGCGGCGCGGCGGTCGCCTCGTGAGCACGGACGGCGACGGTTCCCCCGCTCGAGATGCGCCGCAGAACGTGCGGCTCTTGCAGCCACCATTCGACGACGAAGCGGTCTGTGAATGTGCCTCGGTGGAGGGCACTCGTGGACTCGCCGTAGAGGTTTCTGGCGTACTCGTGGCACACCACGCCGAGTCGCGCGAAGTTGAGATGAGCGTTCAGGGCCTGCAGGGGATCGAAGGTCCACTCCATCAAATCGAAGCCGGCGGCGATGGCGCGGTCGCGCTGGCCCAGCTTCAGCCGCCGGCCGAGGCCTCCCCGCCGGTGCTGGGCGACGACGCCCATCATGTGCGACCACTGCACGGGACGAGCGTTCTTGACGCCGACGATCGAGAAGGCAAACCCCACCAGTCGGTCGAGGTCGTCGAATGCCCCGATGAGGATGCCCCCCCGCTTGACCGTGATGATGAAGACGGGCACGGTCACCAGATCGGACGAGTCGGTGTAGCCCCAGATCTCGCGCTCGAGCTCGACGACCGCCCGATAGTCGTCTAGCCCGCGAAGGTCGCGAATACGAATCGCCTCATTCATCGGTCGTCCTCGACACCGTCGCGAGCAGGTCGCCCAGCGTCGTGATGATCGTCACTCCGCGCGGCACGCGCGCCGGCACCTCTCCGGATCGGCGCAGGAGGATACCTTGCATTCCCGCCGCCAGGGCGCCTTCGATGTCCGCACGGAGGCTGTCGCCCACCATGACCGCCTCGTGCGGCGCCACGCGCGCCTCGGTGAGTGCCCGTTCGAAGATGCTGCGATGCGGCTTCATGTACCCGTGTTCGGCCGACGAGACCGCCGTGGTGATCAGCGAGTCGAGCTTGAAGTGCCGCGCGAAGGCCTCGAGGCTGCGGTGGGAGTTCGAGATCACGCCCAGTGTGAATCCGCGAGCTGCGAGCGCGGTCAAGGTCGGCGCCACGTCATCGTACATCTCGAAATGGTGATTGGCCGCCCACTGGTCGTAGATGTGTTCGGCGACGCGCACGACGTTGGCGCCGCGCCCTCCCATGTGTTCGATGATGGTGGCGGTGTAGTGCACGAACAGGGCGGCGTCGTATATGGGGTCTTCGACGTCGTCGAGAATGAAGGACGCTGCGTCGACCGCGGGGCCGAATCGGGCGGCGTCGACCTGGATGTCGTGCGCCGCGCACAACTGGGCGTAGCCCTCGCCCTGGAACGTCGCCCCCGGGAAGATCAGGGTGAAGTCGACGTCGAAGAAGATGGCACGGCTGGTCACGCCACCGCTTCGCTCAAAGGACCGTGCCAGGGGCCCGCGACGACGATCATCGCGCGCGAGGGATCGAGCAGCCGCCGGGCCACCCGATGAATGTCGTCGGAGGTCACGGCGGACAACGTGCCGGCGAGCGTCCGGTCGTAATCCGGGCCCAGCCCGTGCAGCTCGGCGCTCAACAGGAAGCCGGCGATGCCGGCGTTGGTCTCGAGCTGCCTCGGAATCGACCCAATCAGGTAACGCTTCGACTCATCGAACTCGCGCGTCGTCAGGCCGGTCTCGCGGACCAGGGTGAGCTCCTCGTCGATCGAGGCCAGCGTCCGCTCGACGTTGGCGCCTGCCACGCCGGCCCGAATCATCAGCGGCCCTTCGGCCAGGCTGGCATCCAGGCTGCTGTACACGTAGTAGGCCATGCCCTGGCGTTCGCGGATGCTGTCGCCCAGCCTCCCGCCGAGCGCGAACTGGCCGAGCGCGTTGTTCATGAGCCACGCCGCGTAGTAGTCGGGGTCGGCACGGCGCACGCCGACGAACGCGTAGGCGAGGTCGGCCTGCGCCTTGTTCATCATGGGCACCCGGGCAAGGTCTCGGCGGGTCTGACGCGAGATGTCGGAGACGACCGGCTCAGCGCCGCGCGGGTTCTCCCACCGGGCGAACGCCGCGGTCGTCACGTCGGTGACGAGCGACGGATCGACGTCCCCGACGACCACGATGGTGCTGCCCTGTGGCGTGAACCAGCGACGGTGGAACTCAGTGAGATGTTCGCGGCACAGCCGTTGCACCGTGGGTATCGTCCCGCGCGGCCTGCGTCCATAGGGATGCGCGGGATACAGGCGCTCCATCAAGACGTCCACGGCCACCGCACCCGGGCTGTCCTCGTCCTGCATGATGGCGGTCTGCAGCTCAGCGCGACGCGTCTCGATTTCATGGGACTCGAACGTCGGGCACTGGACCACGTCGGCGACCAGCGCGCAAATGGTCGGGAAATCCTCGGCCAGACACGTGGCGCTCACCGTCAGCAGATGTCGGCCGGTCATCACCGACATCGATGCCCCGCGCCCGTCGAGCTCGTCGGCGATGGCGCTGGCCGACCGCGTCTCGCTGCCTCGATCGAGCACACGGGCCACGAGGGCGGCAGTCCCTTCGCCACCGTCCGGATCGTAGTACGCCCCTGCCTTCACCCCGACCAGGATCGTCACCGCGGGGGTGGTGCGCGTCTCCTTGGCCAGCACCACACTGCCGTTGGGGAGCGTCGAGCGGGACGGATTCAGTGCCACCGCGTCATCCTGCCGGACCCGTGTGCACGCGCAGCACGGCGGTGCGCATGTCCGGTTCGAACCACCCCACCGTCCGGTTATCGGCGGTCAGGTACCGTCGGGCCGCCTCGTTGACGTGCTCGATGGTGACCTCGTCCAGGCGATGGACCAACGACGGGTACGTCGTCCACTGATCGATCGTCTCGAAGAATCCCAACTGGTGGGCGATGTCCGTGACGCTGTCGCTGTCGTAGACGAATCGTGCGCGCAGCTGTGCCCGGATCTTGCGGAGCTCGGCTTCGGTCACGCCCTCCCGCGCCAGCCGATCCAGCTCGGCCAGGACGACCGCTTCGAGGGCCGCGAGCGTCCGGCCTTCCGCGGCCGTAGCCCCGATGTAATACAGAAACGGGTGCTCAGCCGGAACGAGCATGCCCGAGACCGCCGAGGCGAGGCCTCCATCGACGAGGGCACGATACAGCCGGGCGCTGCGCTGAGGCGTGGGAACCCTGTGACTCGACCACACGTTGAGCCCAGAGGCGCCGGTCAACGCGGCATCGACGAACAGCATGGGGAAGAAATCCGCATCGGTGACGGCCGGCGCATGGAAGGCGGCGCGCCAGTACGCCGTGGTCCCTTCGCGCCGCAGATGGACCCGGCGCTCGGCCAGCTGCGGCGGCTCGGTCGTGCTGAGGCGTGGCTCACGTTCACCAGGCACCAGGCCGCCGAAATGTCGCTCCACGCGCTTCAACACCTCCTCCGTGTCAACGTCGCCGACGACGACCAGCGTGGCGTTGTTGGGGATGTAGTAGCGCGTGTAGTGCCGGTAGACATCGTCTCGAGTCATCGTCTCGAGGTCGCTGATCCATCCGATGGTGGGGTGCCCGTACGGGTGGATTCGAAACGCCGAGGCGGTCAGCTCGATGTCGAGCAGCTGCTCGGGGTCATTCTCCCCCCCTCGCAGTTCCGAGACGATGACGGCTCGTTCGGACTCGCAGTCCTCCGGATCGTACAGACACGCGCTCATCCGCTCGGACTCGATGAACAGCATCCGATCCAGGGCGTCGCGCGCCGCGGTCTCGACGTAGGCTGTCTGATCAATCCACGTGTATCCGTTCCAGGTTCCGCCGAACTGCTCGATGATGCCCTTGACCTGATCGCGCGGTATGTTTCGCGTGCCCTTGAAATTCATGTGCTCGACCCAGTGCGACACGCCGGTCGTGCCGGGACGTTCGTCCTTCGACCCGACGCGATACCAGCACCACACCGACGCCAGGGGCGCGGTGTGCACCTCCTGCACGAGCACCTTCAGTCCGTTGTCGAGCACCGCCTCTCGCACGGCAGGCGCGCCAATATCCACACGCGACACGGGCATCAGCCATTATTACAATAGACTGAGCCACCATGCCCGAGTGGAAGCAAACCTGCAATCTGCCCCGCACCGCCTTCTCGATGAAGGCCAACCTGCAGCAGGCGGAACCAGACGCGGTGCGTCGCTGGACAGAGATGGACCTGTACGGCGCCCTTCGACGGGCCCGCGCGGGCGCGCGGCGTTTCGTGCTCCATGACGGGCCTCCCTATGCGAACGGCGAAATCCATATCGGCACGGCCCTGAACAAGGTGTTGAAAGACTTCGTCGTCAAGTCGCGGAG
>JBQTIE010000181.1:0-20995 GCA_052389315.1 Acidobacteriota bacterium | reverse complement strand
GCCACTCGCGCAGCGTCGGCGGCAGCAAGAAGTCCTGCTCCGGAAGATACGGTCGATACGTCTTGGCCATGCCCGTAATACGAGCGGACCGCTATAGTTGATTACTCGGACGGGCTCCTAGCGAGGCTTCGCCTCAGACCGCCGAGCATGTTGGGCGGTGAGGCTCCGCCTCGCTAGTGGCAGTATGGGTTTTGCCCGGCCTCCGGCCGGGCGAGCGGGAATCGAGCGGGCCGCGCCGTGCGAACGGCAGGGCGCGGCCACACTCCACTTCGCCGCGCGGCGCGGTGCCGGCGAGCGGCGGTCAACCGACGGCCAAATCGTAACGGTGAGAGCCGGCGCGGCGCCGCGTCCAGGCGTCGGCGGGCCCCTGCCATCTGCGTCGACTGGCGATGGGGTCATCTGCGGTCGAGCCGGTCATCGGTCACGGGATGGCGAAGATCACGCTGGCCGGTCCACTCTCTCCGCACGCATTGACCGCGTACACACGTACGGCGTACGAAGCGGCCGCGAGATTGGTACCGCTCATCGCAGTCACCGCGCCGACGTTCGCGGTGAAGATGTTGACGACGCCGTTGACGTCGGCCTCGACGCGGTACGCCGTTGCACCAGGGACGGCGATCCACGAGACCGTCGCCGCGTTCCCCGTCTTGTTGACTTGCACGCCCGTGGGTGAGGGAGGTGCGGCCGTGCAGCCCCCCGCGGACTGAATCAGCAGAACGTTCGACGTCGCCTGTCCGGCGGTGTTGCGGGCAATGACGCGCACCCACGCGACGAATCCGGCGGGGACGCTCCCCGCAATCTCGGTCGCCGGGCCGAGTGCGAGGTCCAGGAAGATCTGCGTGAACGCCTGGTCGGCCGACGCCTGGAGCGTGTACGAGCTTGGCGCGCTCCCCGGCCCTGGTGTCCAGCGCAGGGTGGCCGTGTCGGCGATGACCGCTCCCGTCAAGACCGGGGCCCCGGGCGGACCGCCGGGCGGAGGCGCCGCGCCGGTGCTGAAGACGTACGCCGCGCCCGCATCGGAACCCACCTCCGGAGATGGCGGGCAACTCCGCACGTTGGCTCCAGACGTTGCTCGCGCGGGAGAAGACGTACACCGCCCTTGCACCCGGCGCGCCTACGACGACCGTATCCCCCGACACTGACACCGAGTCTCCGAATCGATGATTCCGGCTGGTGTTCGAGGCTTTCAGATCGGTTCGATGCCTTGAGATAGGCTCGTTCGGTGAACACGCCGATCGGCAGGACGACCTGACCTGAGGTCGCATCGAGACCGGCAGGAGGCGAGGTGAGACAGACGAAGGTCAGCAGCAGCGCGGCCGAGACAGCCCGGGTCCGCCAGCCGGTACGGAGGAACATCCGGTCACGCCTTGCAGAGGATGGCGATCCCCTAGCCCTTGAGAAGTTCGTCCACGAGGAAGACATCCGTCAAGAGCGCACGGACGTGAATCGAGGCATTGAGGTTGTCGATGAGCTGTGAGCTGATGCTCGGCTGTGCCAGCACGACCCGGAGTCCCGCGCGAGTGGCGGCCGCGTCGCGATCGAGCACGCCGAGGAACGCCTCGTACACGGACGAATCATGCCCCTCATCTGCGAGCATCTTCCGGTACAGATCGCCCATGCCGTCGAGGGAAGCGTCGAAGCGCCGGAGGAATTCGCGCAGCTGCGCGCCGTTGGCGGCCGTCGTGTCGGAGGGCAGGCCCTGGGCGGCATAGGCCAGCATCAGCTCGTAGCCGGCCTCGATGGCGTCGACGCGGCGCGCCAGTTCCTGCCGGGCCGCGCTCTCGCCGCCCGTGGGAGAGCCCGAGCCGGTCGTGACGTCGCTCATCGACCGAGCTCGGGGTGATTCGGGAGAGATGCGAGATCAGGCCGCATGCGGCCCGGTCGGCTGCGAGGCGGCGGTGGTCTTCCAGCGGTCCGGATCGTGGTGCTCGAGGTACTGGCGGCGCGTGATGTAGCCGAAGATCATCGACTTGGTGATCCACAGCTTCTCCGGCCGAAGCGCGAAGTAGATGTGCGCGATGATCAGCCCGACAAAGCCCACACCCGTCAGGCCGTGGAGTACGTAGGTCACGCCCCAGGCCGAGTCCGAGAGCAGGTAGGGGTTGCGATCGACCAGGGGATTGCGGATCCGGACCATCATCAACAGGCCGGTGGCGATGACCCCCAGGCCGGCGAGCATGACGACCAGGTGATAGAGGCGGTTGCCGAGCGGGTACTTCCCTGGCTGCGGACCCCCTGGTTCCTTACCGATCTCGCGCAGCATTTCGGCCTTGAGCTCCGGGATGTCCTTGGGTCCGACCCAGATGGACCAGAAGTCCAGGAAGAACGAGGCGTGGACGATGTGGAAGAGGATCGATCCGGTGAGCACGATGCCGGCGATCCAGTGCCACTGCACCCAGGCGAACTGAATCCCCACGATCGGCAGGAACGCCGAGAACACCAGGATCAGCATCGAGGCGGCCATGATCCAGTGAAATACGCGCGCGACCGAGTTGTGGCGCTCGATGCGTGGCGGCAGGCTCTTGTAAGCCCGCTCCAGATCCTCCACCTCCTTCGGATCGCGCTTGTCGTGGCGGGAGAAGAGCATGTAGCCGCCATGCGCGACGAGGAACAGGAATCCGCCCACCAGCGAGGCCCAGAAGAGACTCCACGAGATGTGGGTGAGGATGTCCTCACCCCACGGGCTGCGCGCCCACGTTACGAAGTCCATTCGCCCACCCCTCGAATGGCCCGTTTGACCAGGTTCTGCATGAGCGGCACCTTGTAGGCATTGTGCCGCAGCGTCACGGCGCCGCGCGTGGCCATGTCGGCGGCCATCTGTGCAGTCTCCTCGTTGCGTGCCCTCCCGCGAATAGCCTGCTCGACGGCGTCCAGGCGCATCGGCCTCGCCGCGACCGCGCCCACGACCAGACGCGCGTCGTCGATGGTCGAGCCGCTGGTCGAGATGGCGGACGCGATGTTCACCAGCGCAAAGTCCCAGACCTGCCGGTCACGGACCTTCTCGAAGTAGAACGACTTGCCGGCGAAGGTGGCGGGGATGCGAATCGACACGAGCAGATCAGTCGGCCGGAGCTCGGTCATCCGCATGATGTCGCGCCCCGGACCGATGAAGTAGTCGCGCGCGGCAATGACGCGGTCGCCGCCGAGGTTGCGCACCACCATCTCGGCGTCGAGGGCCACGAGGGCCGGCGCCGTATCCGACGGCGTGACGGCCACGCAGCGATCCGCGTCGAGGATGGCGTGCTCGCGGTTGACCGCCGTCGGCGTGTCCGCGTAGCAGATGTTGCCTCCGGCGCGATAGCAGGGCCACCCGGCGCGATAGTAGTGGCAGCGCGTGTCTTGCGACACGTTGCCGCCGATGGACCCCTGGTTGCGAATCTGCGGCGAGGCCACGAGCTCCGCGGCCTCCGCGAGCAGACCGAACTTCTCCCGTACGACGGCGTGCCGGGCGATCTCGGTCAAGGAGGTGCCCGCGCCGATCTCGAGGCCGCCGTCGACCTCGCGGATCCCCTTCAGTTCGGAGACGCCGCCGAGATCGATGACCACCGAGGGCCGCTTGATCCGGTCCTTCAGCCAGTCGAAGCTGTCGAGCCCGCCGGCCATGAGCCAGGCGCCCCGGTGTCGATCGAGCAGGCCGAGCGTATCGGCGATCGAGGTCGGTTGGAACAACTCGAACGCCGGCATTACATCGCGAATGACTGGCATCGTCGTTCCTCCCTAGATGTACGCCGTGAGCGGTTCGTAGGTGATCCGCCCTTCCCTGAGTGCTGTCATGATCTGCTCCGGCTCGACGGGCGTGCGGCGCAGGATGTCGTGGCCGACCGCGTCGGCGAGCGCACACAGCACCGAGGCGCCGCCGGCTCCGACCGATGGCTCGCCGATTCCCTTGGCTCCGACGACCGGGTTGCCCGGGTCGGGGATGTTGACGGCATCCCATTTCATCTCGATGGGATTGTCGAGGATCGTCGGCGGCTTGTTGTGGTACATCCGCTTGCCGATCGCGACGCCGTACTGCGTGTCGTAGACCAGCTTCTGACTGCGGGTGTGCGAGAAGCCCTGCACCGCGCCGCCGTGAATCTGACCGCCCAGGGCGCGCGGGTGCAACACCGTGCCGACGTCGGCCACGGCGACGTAATCGACGATGCGATACATGCCGGTTTCGACGTCGACTTCGACTTCCGCGAAGCCGGCGACAAACGACATCGTGTTCCCATCGCGCGGATAACTGTCGCGCGCAACGCCCATCAATCCAAGGCCGGCCAGCGCCGCCCCTGACGTCTTGGTCATCGCGTTGATGTCGCCCGGCAGCTCATGGCCGTCGAACTTGCCGCCGCGCTTGATCGCGCGTTCGGCAGCCGCGGCGAAGGTGAGGCTCCCACGAGGGCCTGACACCCGCTCGTTGCCGACGCGATAGGATTCGGGTGAGCCGCCGAGCTCGAGGGCTGCCAACTCCTGGAGCTTCCGCTTGGCGTCCATCGCTGCCGCGTAGTTGGCGCGGGTGTGGGCGTGCACGGTCTGGCTGCCCGCCTGAATCGAGCTCCACGGCACGTGCTGGCTCGTGTTGCCCCACGTGACGACGACCTTGTCCCAGGGGAACTCGAGCACTTCGGCACAGACCCGCGCCGTGTCGAACACGGAGTGCGTGCCGAGGTTGCCGATGCCGTGCTGCACGTACAACTTGCCGTCGGGTCGGATCGTGATGAGCCCGTCCACACCCGTGGACCCGGCGGTGAAGGTGCTGATGGCGACCCCGATGCCCGTCACCTTCGTGCCGCGGCGCTGACCGCTGCGCTTCTTGCGCTCTTCCCAGTTGAAGAGCTCAGCGCCCCGATCGAGGGCCTCCTTGACGAACGCGCTCGTGACCTTGGCTCTCGGACGATTGGCCTGCGCCGGGGGGTTGAGGCCGTACTGCGTCCCGGTCACCGGCGCGTTGATCTTTCTGATCGCCACTTGATCGATGCCAAGCTGCTTGGCGGCCTGCGCGACGATCGGCTCGAAGAGAATGGTGCTCTGCAGGCCCCCTGGCGCACGCTGTGACACCCGTGGGGGCGTATTGGTGGCCACCGAGAGGCCGCGGAACCGCGCGTTCGGCGCCGTGTACACCAGCGTCGACAGATTCGCTGCCTGCGCGTGATCGCCCTGACGACGATAGGGCCCGCTGTCCTCGATGATGAAGGCATCGATGGCCGTGACGCGGCCGTCCTTCTTGAAGCCCATCTTGGCCCACGCCTGGAAGCCCGGACGCGTCCGGCCGATGTAGGTCTCCTCTTCGCGCGAGATGCGCATCATGACCGGCCGCCCGTTGAGCTTCTTCGAGAGCAGCGCCGGGATGGCCATGGTCTGTGTCCCAGGGATCTTGCTGCCGAAGCCGCCGCCGGTGTACTCGCTGATCAGCACGACATCGCTTTGTGGGATACCGACCCAGCCGGCGAGGGCTGCCACTGTGCGGGCCAGGCTCTGCGTCGAGCCGTGGAGGTACAGCTTGCCGTTCTGCCAGTAGGCCATCGCGGTCCGCGACTCGAGCGGCTGGTGCACGGTGGACTGCTGATAGGACACGTGCTCGAGCACGAGGTCGGCTTCCTTGAACCCGGCGTCGACGTCGCCCCACACCGTGGTCTCACCCGCCTCGGCGTCGGTGGGGAACGTCCCGGCCTTGATCTGAGCGAACTGTTCGGGCGTCCACTTGATGGTCTTGATCTCGCCCCCGACAAATACGTTGCCTTCGGTGCGCCCGTTGGGTCCGCCCGGCCTCAGGCCATCGATCGGGTCGATAACGAAATCGAGCGGTTCGAAATCCACTCGAATGGCTTCGATGGCCGCGGCGGCCAGCTCCTCGCTGTCGGCGGCGACGGCGAGAATCGGCTCACCTTCATACAGTGCTTCCTTGGCGAGCGCGTATTCCGCGGGAATCGGCGGGGGTGGCGGAGGCGCCGGGGCGGCGGCCGGGGCCGCACCGCCTCTCGGGGCTGGAGCCGACTGTCCGGCAGGCGCAGCGGCGCCGGGGGCGGCCTGCGCGCCCTGAGCCGGAGCCCCGCCACGCGCGCCACCAGCCGGGGGTCCGCCCGGAGGCGCGGGAGGCGCGGGCGGCGGGGGCAGATCCTCGGCCGTCAGAATCGCGTGGACCCCCGGCATGGCCAGCGCGCGGCTGGCATCGATGTTGACGACCCGCGCGTGCGGGCGCGGGCTGAGCATGAGCTTGCAGAAGAGCATGCCCTCGGCGCGGTAGTCCTCGGCGTACTTGGCCTTGCCCGTCACCTTGGCGACGAGATCCTGCGTCGAGTAGTCGTGCCCGATGAGCTTGAACTTGGACGGGTCCACCGGTGGGAACGTCGGCGCGGGGGCCGCAGGGCGCCCGCCGGCGGCGCTCGGCGCGCCTGGTCGCTGAGTGGGTTGCTGTTCTGCCATCACGCCCTCCTCGCCAGCTCCGCGGCGTGCATCATGCAGTCGAGGATCTTGTTGTAATCCGCGCACCGGCACAAATTGCCGGAGATGCCGTGCGCCAGCTCGGCGCGCGTGGGATTCGGATTCGTCTTGAGGAATCCGGTGGTCGCCATGATGAACCCGGTCATGCAGAAGGCGCACTGGAAGCCCTGGCCGTCCACGACGGCCTGCTGAACGGGGCTCAACCGGCCATCAGCGCTCGCCAGCCCTTCCACGGTCTGCACTTTCCGCCCGCGGACGCTGTGGGTCAGAATCGAGCACGAGTAATGGGGCACGTCGTCGATGAGCACGGTGCAGGCCCCGCATTCGGAGCGGTCGCAGCCGAGTTTGGTGCCCGTCAAGCCGAGTTTGTAGCGGAGCGTCGTCGCGAGCGTCTCGTGTTTCAGCACATCCACGCGGCGCTGCTGCCCGTTGACGTCGAGTGTGATCAGCCGCTCGACCGACCCTGGCAGAGACGCGTCGTTCTGCCCGATGATCGTCGTGCGAAACAGATATGCCGACGCCGAGACAGTGGCCCCGGCCGCAATCACACCCTTGATGAAGGTCCGTCGCGAGTGATCACTCGCCGTCCCTAGCTCAACCATGGAACCACCCCCGGAATGCCGCGCATAGTAGCAGAGCCGGAGGGGTTGTGAAAAGAGAGGAAAGCGGGGTCGGCGCCGGGGCCCCGGGGCCGCATAGGGCAGCGCCGAGCCGAGGTGACCTTGACGGGCTCCGGGGCGGGACCGGGCCCGGGCGGGGGGCGGTGGCCCGTCGGCTGGCCGAGCCGACCATTGGCCCCAGCTTCCTCGCGGATTGCGTTGCCGGCTCTTGCGCCCAGGCGCCCTCTGCCGTAAACTCGCCAGCATTTCCCGTGTACGTTGCCTTTGACTCGGTTGGGGTGCGACCTTGGCTCGATTGAGGTGGCGCCTACGTCGGTTAGGTGTGGAGGGACGAGTATGAGGAGCCCGGAGTGTGGAACCAGGGTGATTGTGGGGGTGGTCGCGCTGGCGCTCGCGGTCGCCGGTACGGCTGCGGCCCAGACGTTCACCGGAGGCGTGCGGGGCGTCGTGCGAGACGCCAACGGTGTGATTCCCGGCGTCACGGTGACGTTGACGAATGAGAACACCAATGTCGCGCGCGAGACCGTCAGCAACGATGTCGGCCAGTACAACTTCCCGGCCGTTCCGCCCGGCGCCTATGCGATCCGGACGCAGCTGAGTGGGTACAAGACGTTCGAGCGTTCCGGTCTCCGCGTCGCCACGCAGCAGTTCGTACAGCTCGACATTGCCCTCGAGCTCGGGACGATTCAGGAAACCATCACGGTCACCGGCGAGGCGCCCCTGATCGACAGCTCCACCGCGTCGACGGGTGGCGTGCTCGATCGGCAAGCGCTCGAATCGTTGCCGGCCCCGGGGCGGAATGCCTTCCTGATCGGCATCACCATTCCGACGGTGATGCCGGTCGGCGACCCGCAGTTCAACCGCCAGCAGGATCAGACCAACGCGTCGCGCATCTCGCTTGGTGGGGGTGGCATCCGCGCCAACAACTACCTGCTCGACGGCGTGCCGATCACGGAGCTGCGTGGCCGCGCCGTGCTCAACCCGACCATCGAGTCGCTCGAGGAGGTCAAGGTGCAGGTGCACACCTACGACGCCGAAATGGGGCGCACCGGGGGCGGCGTGTTCAACCTCACCGCCAAGTCGGGGACGAACGACTTCCACGGCACCGGCTTCTATCAGACGCGCCCGGTCTGGGGCGTCAGCGAGAACTTCTTCACAAAAGCTCAGGGCCTGACGAAGGACCAGAGCGGCTTGTCGAGCACCTACTACCGCCTGTACGGCGGCGGGGTCGGCGGCCCGATCTGGCGCAACCGCACGTTCTTCTGGACGGCCACCGAGGGCTACCGCTCGAACACCACGCGTAACGAGCGGCAGATCTGGCCGAGCTTGAAGCAGCGGGTGGGTGACTTCTCGACCTCCACGCTGGCTGGCGCGCCGGTGCGCATCTTCAATCCGTTCTGCCGCGGCGGCGTGGCGACGGCGCAGTGCCCGGCGACCGGGACCGGATCGCTCGCGACGGGTGGCGAGTTCACCAATGCCGTCATCCCACGCACGCATCCGGCCGCAAATCCGGCGGGCTTCGCGCTGCTGGGCGCGTGGCCGACGCAGACCATTGCCGGCGCCATCAACAGCAACGAGAACAACGAGCCCAACGCCGAAGCGACCGGTCCGATCATCGATTCGGCCGACATGTTCACGGTCAAGGCGGAACACCGCTTCTCCAACACCTGGTCGATGAGCGGGCTCTACATCTACAACAAGACCGATGAGCCCGGCAGCACGATCATGCGGCCCGAGGAGTGGTACATCGCCAGCACGGCCAACTTCTTCGGCCCGCTGCGGCGGCGGCCGCACGTGGCGGTGGTCAACAACACCAACATTCTCAACGACACCACGGTGCTGACGCTGCGCTACGGGTTCTCGACGTGGCAGGACTCCTGCGATCCCCAGCCGTATAGCGCTGGCATCGGGAGCCTCGGGTTCAGCTCCAACTACGTCAACGCGCTGTCGGAGAAGGACATCTTCCCGCGGTTGAACTTCGAAGAGGTGGCGAGTGTGGGCGGCTGGGGCGGCGGTCCGGTTCGCTGGAACAGCCCGTACTCGATCAACGGCACGTTGTCCAAGCTCTGGGGCAATCACAGCATCAAGGCCGGAGCGGATGTGCGGAAGCTCGCCGTCGAAGTGGCCACCGAGAGCCTGATGGGTGGGTCCTTCAGCTTCAACCGGCTCTTCACCAGCAACGCCGGTGTGGCCGGTCACGAACTGGCCAGCGTCCTGCTCGGCGTGCCCGCTTCGGGCTCGGTGCCGTTCAACCGGGGCTTTGGTGAGTGGTACACCAACTACTACGGCGGCTACATCCAGGACGACTGGCGCGTGAATCAGCGCCTGTCGATCAACTTCGGCGTGCGCTTCGAGCACGAGGACGGCCTGCGCGAAGTGGACAACAAGCAGACGGTGGGCTTCGATCAGTCGGTCGTCAGCCCGCTCGACAGCCGCGTGCCCAAGACGGGTTTGCTCGCCGGCCGGACCATTCGCGGCGGCCTGATCTTCGCCGGCGTCGATGGCGCGCCGACCTACCAGGGCGATCCGGCCGCGATCAAGGTGGCACCGCGCGGAGGCTTCAGCTACAGCCTCAATCGCGAGACCGTCCTGCGCGGCGGGTACGGCTTGTTCTACGCGCCGTGGAACTACAGCACCTCCGAGCACGGGGCGGTCGGGTTCGCGCGCTCCACGTCGCTGAACCAGACCGATCCGCGCACGGGCGTGCCCATCACCACGCTCGAAAACCCGTTCCCGGCAGGCCTCGTCCAGCCGGTGGGCTCCTCGCTCGGATTGCTCACCAGTACAGGCGGCAACGTCAACTTCATCGATCAGAACAAGGGGGACCCGAAGGTCCACCAGTACTCGGTTGACGTGCAGCGGGAACTGCCGGGCAACATGGCGGTGACGATTGGCTACGTGGGGGCGACCGGTCGAGACATCGGCTTTGCCGGCACCAACAACGTGGCCATCAACATCAACCAGATCGATCCGGCGGTTGCCCGTGCGGCGTTCCCCGGCCCGGGCGGCACGTGGAACCCGGCGGCGTTGCTCGCCTCGGTGCCCAACCCGTTCTTCGGGGTGCCTGGCACGGGCGAGTTCGGCACACGCGCCACCATCCAGGCTGGCCAGCTCCTGCGGCCCTTCCCGCAGTTCGGCGACCTCAACCAGTTCGAGCGCACTGACGGGGGCCGCCGGCAGTACCACGCCGCGACCTTCATGCTGGAGAAGCGCACGACGGGCTGGTGGGGCGGCCGTTACAGCTACACGTTCAGCCGCACACGGGACAACCAGTTCGGCGAGAGCAGCACGTATCAGAGCCGCGTGGCGACCCCGCAGAACAACTACGATTTGGATGCCGAATACGGCGTGGCGCACTTCGATTCGCCGCATCGCATCATCCTGGCGCCGATTGTTCGGTTCCCGAATTCGTCGGGCGGCGGCGCCCGGTGGATCCTCGATGGCTGGAGCGCGTCCGCCATCGTGGAGCTCGTCAGCGGGTCGCCGCTCAACGCCGTGTTGAGCTCGGGCGTGTCCAACAACAACCTGGGCTTGTTCGGCGGCCGCCAGCGGCCCAACCTGGTCGGCGATGCCAACACCTCGGGCAGCGACGGCGACCGCGTCGCGACGGTGAATCAACCCTCGGCGCGCTACTTCAACGCCGCGGCGTTCGCCAATCCTGGGGCAGGGACGTTCGGAGACGCGCCGCGCGCGATCGACGACGCCCGCTACCAGTTCCGGAAGAACGTCGATCTCGTGGTGACCAAGGACGTCTCCTTCGGCAGCCAGAGCGCTCAGGTGCGCTTCGAGATCCTCAACCTCACCAACACCGCGAAGTTCCGCGGCATTGACAACACCGCGATCGACCAGGCCAGCTTCGGACGCATCACCGCGCAGGCCGGGTTCATGCGGATCTGGCAGCTGAGCTTCCGCTACAAGTTCTAGCGAGCTCCGCATCGACCGGCGAGAGGAGCCGCTGCCGACGCGGCTCCGCCTCGCTAGTCACAGTGTTTGGCTTGCCCCGCCTCCGGCGGGGCGAGAAAACTTGACGCAGGTGCGGGAATCTGCAGCGTCAAGTTTTCTAGCGGGTTCCCGACGACGCCAACCGAGAGGGCAGGCCATCTGGTCTGCCCTCTTTTTTTCTGAGTGGAATCAGCGACGGCGCTTTGCCGCCAGACGTTCCTGCGGGCGCGGTCCGCGGTCGGCCTTGGCCGTGCGCCTCGCCGCGCGCCTCTGTGCGAAAAAGGCCAGCACGAGGATACCTGCCGTGCCGAGTACCACGCCGATCACGATGGGGGTGCCACGTGCGTGAGCGGTGCCGCCGGCCACGCTCGACTCGGAGCCTTGGAGGGCATTGCGCGCCTCGGCCAGCTCGGGTCGGTCTGAATCGGCGCCCGCGAAGTTGTTCAGCACCTGCTCGTAATGCTCCTTCGCGGCGGCCGTGTCGCCGAGCGCGGCATAGGCTCGCGCGAGGCCGAGCACGGACAACGTGCGATTGGCGTTCCTTCCAAGGGCCTGCGTGAACGGCTCCAGCGCTTCTCGAGGGCGCCCGGCCTCGAGCAGGACTTCGCCGAGCAGTTCGGGGGCGGGCTTGACGGGATTGGGGAGCCCGAGCGGTGGCGGCAGGCTCATCTCGGACGCAGTCGCCGCCCGGAGGATCTCGACGGCGAGTTCGTGTCTGCCCTCCGCCAGGGCCATGAGCGCCGCCACTTCGCGCTCCATGATGGCGATCGCAGGCCTCAGGTCGCCCTCCTGAGGTGACTCAGCCCTGGCCGCGAGCCCCTGTCGGGCGAGCTGGGCAAGGGAGGCGCTCTTCATGCGCGCCGCGCTGGCCCCGATGGCAAACAGCTCGTTGACGTTGCCGAAGTCCCGTTCCTGGGCCAGCACGTCCCACCGCCGCGATTCGAGGACGAAGCGCGCGCGCATCGAGGCAAAGTCGCTGACGATCGTTGGCTGGCCAGACGCCTTCACGATGGGAATCATCTCGTTCACGATGCCCCACGCTTCGCGGTACCGCCCGAGCTGCAGCAGCTCGTACTGCAGCCACGACAGCGCGTGGAAGCTTCTCAACGCCGGCGGGTGACCTTTCCGTTGCACCCAGGCGACCGACGCGTCGTAGGCGGCGCGATCCGAGTCAGCCGCCTCGCGCCACATGCCGAGCTGCAGGAAGATATGCGCGGGCATGTGGAGGGCATGGCTCGACTGCGGCGCCACGGTTGCGTACGCCCGCGCGGCGGCGAGCCCAAGCCGCGCGTGGGCCGGATCATCTTCGTTGTGGAGCAAATAGTGGAGCGCCCCGGGATGGTTCGCGTGCGATTGGAGGACACGCCCCAGGATCTCGCGGACCCTGACCTGCACGTCGCTGCCCGCCAGGCCCGCGCTGTGGCCTTCGTGGGCTTCCGCCGCGCCGATCAGCCCCCTCGACATCGTCCCGAGAAGGGCCAGCGCATAGAAGACCGCCACCTCGGGATCGCCGGGCATGTTGGCGTGCATCTTCTCCAGCGCGCGCGCGTACGCGGCCCGGCGCGTCGTTTCATCGCCCTCGCCGAACAGCACGTCGACCGCGGCCAGAAAGGCCTTCTCCCGGTCAGTGCCTGCTTTGGCGGAGCGGGCCGGCGGAGTAGGAGCCAGGCGCGCCAGGACGCGGCGGCCAGCCACGAGGTCCTCGTGGCGCCACAGCGTCTGGTGATAGGTCATCGCCTCGCCCCAGTACGCCATGGCGAAGGCCAGGTCCAGCTGCTGTGCCTTCACAAAGGCCTCGTTGGCCTCCTCGTACTCGAAGTTGTGGAGGGCGGCGACGCCGCGCAGGAACTCGCGCTGGGCCGGAGCCGAACCCGACGTCGGAAACGAAATCGACCCGAGGCCGTCAGGATGTGTCACTGACTGGGTGAGGGGTCGAGCGGAGGCGCACACCAGGACGACGAACAGGAAGACGAGGGTGACTGGCCGCCAGCGGCGCGGCCCGGAAGCCTGGCCCTTGCGAATCATCGCTGTGGCGATGAGGGGGGCGGCGGTTTCGTCTGATACCAGCCCCGTGCCCTGACCTCGACGCCCGGTCGCCGAACCTTCACATCCACGGTGCGGGTGCGCCGCTTCGGATCGGGATTCGACAGGTAATAGCCGAGGATGTAGTAGTCGCTGGTCTCCGCGTCGATGCGCTTCAAGGCGCCGTCGAGGTCGTTGTCGTTGACCACGGCGATGCCGCCCGTGGCCTCGGCCAGGAGCCGGAGGCTGCTCGTGGTCTTGCCGATGTGGCTGCGCATCTCGGTGGGGTCGACCTGATCGGCCACGCTCGTGATGGTCACCAGGCCGCGCGGATCGATCGTGTGGAACGCCGCGTTCACGCGATTGGCCGCGCCCGCCAGGGCTGCCAGCTCCGAGGACAGGTCCGCATCGGCGAACCGGTTGCTTTGCTGTCCCAGGCCCATGAAGCGCTCCCCGCGCTCGGGATCGGCCCACGGCGTCCCGTAGCGGCCGCCGAACACCTGGTCGGTGCCGGCGCGACCCTGAGGGAAGGGGTCGAAGTCATATCCGTTGCTGATGAGGATCACGGCCTTGCGGCGATCGCGTACCCGCTCGAGGCCGTTGACCATGGCGTAGGCCGTGCTGAAGGCGACGTGCGCGTTCTGCCGAAGCCCCTGCGGTCCCTGGGCGCCGTCGCGGGAGTCCATGACGTCGCGATAGCTCATCCCGCGCCCCTGGACCTGGCCGATCGCCTGGGTGAGGCGCGACAGGTCATAGCTCATCGGGATTTCGATGGAGGAAGGTCCCGTGCTGAACACCGCGAACATGTCCCCGGGGTGGAGCAGTGTGGATGCGATCTTCTTCAGCAGAGCGCGCACGAACGGCGTGTCGGTGGCGGTGAAGTGGAGGTCGTCGATCAGAATGACGAACACGCGGCCTGCGGTGGGATCGCTGCGCGTCGCCTTGGGCAGAATGATGCCCTCTGGCGCCGGTTCGGAAGTCGCGGCGGGTTGAAGCACGTTGAAGACGCGACCGCCGTGGACCAGCACGATCGACGCGACGTCCTGCGGCTCGCCGCCGTCGACCACTTCGAATTCCTCCTTGCGGAGATCCGAGACGAACTGGCCGCTGGAGGTCCGCGGGATGACGTCGAGCGTCATGAGGTTCACGTCGACCCGGAACGTCGGTTGAGTCGCTGGAGCCTGCGCGCGCGTTGACGTCCCGACGGCCAGGAGTGGGAGGGCCAGGACGAGCCACAGAGACATCCACCGCAGCCTGACGTGCATGTTGAAATTATACCGGTTCGCTGGAAACCACCGGGACCGGCCACTATGATGCCGGTGATGAGCCGCGCGCCTGCAGACTGGGCCGACCTGCCGGATGAGCAGCTGCTCGACGTCCGGCTGTCGGATCTCCGGCTCAAGGTGGAAGGCAGCGTGCTCGAGGGCCGCATCAACCAGCTTCGCGAGGAACTCGAGGCCAAGGACCTGCGGTTCCCGCTGCATTTCTACATTTCCGATGAGTGGTTCACGCCAGACGACACGGCCGTCATGGCGGTGCCGTTCTACCTCACCCACCCTCGACTGGAGCGCCTGGAGAAGGCACAGATGCTGGAAGTGGAGGGCGGCGACCACCAGTGGTGCATGCGCATCCTCCGCCACGAGGCCGGACATGTGCTCGACAACGTCTACAAGTTGCGGCGCCGCCGCCAGCGCCGAACGGTCTTCGGCAAGTCGTCCGAACCCTACCCGGAGTTCTATGCCCCGAAGCCCTACAGCAAGAGCTTCGTGCAGCACATCGATCCCTGGTACGCGCAGAGCCATCCAGACGAGGACTTCGCCGAGACCTTTGCGGTCTGGCTCACGCCCGAGTCCAACTGGCCGCGGCGCTATGCGGGATGGCCGGCGCTGGCCAAGCTCGAGTACATGGACGCGCTGATGGGCAGCCTCAAGGGAAGGAAGCCGCTGGTGGAGAACCTTGACGAAGTGGACCCCTTGCGGCGGCTGCGGCACACGCTCCGCAGCCACTATCGCCGCAAGCGCCGCCGACATGGCGTGGACCATCCGAAGTTCTACGATCGCGAACTGCGGCGTCTGTTCTCCGATGCGCCGGCATTCGCCGCCAACATGACGGCCGCGCGGTTCCTCGGCCGGCTGCGCCGCCCGCTCCGCCGCGTCGTCGCCAACTGGACGGGCATCTACCAATACACCATCGATCGGGTGATGGAGGACATGATCGCACGCTGCCGCGAGCTCAAGCTGCGCCTCGCCGTGCCGGAAGACCAGGCCCGCCACGAGTTCACGGTGCTGCTCACCGTCCAGACGATGAACTACCTGCACAGCGGACGACACCGAGTGGCGCTGTGAAGAAATACCGCGTGCTCGTGCTGGTCCACCATGACCTCGTGCCCAAGGAGCGCGTCCACTCCTCCGAGGTCAACCCGGAATGGCGGATGGAGTGGGACGTGGTGACCACGCTGCGGAAACTAGGCCACGAGCTGCTCGTCACCGGCGTCCACGACGACCTTACGCCGATTCGCCAAGCCATCGACAGCTTCAAACCGACGATTGTCTTCAATCTGATGGAGGCCTTCGCCGACATCGGCGTGTTCGATCAGAACGTCGTCAGCTTTCTCGAGCTGCTGCAGGTGCCCTATACCGGGTGCAATCCCCGGGGACTGATTCTCTCGCGCGACAAGGCGCTCGCTCGAAAGCTGTTGGCCTACCATCGCATCCCGTCACCCGATTTCGCGGTCGTGCCGTTGGGACGCAAAGCCAGGGTGCCGAAGCGATTCGCCTTCCCGCTGATCGTCAAGTCGCTGACCTACGAGTCGTCCACCGGGATCTCGCAGGCATCGGTGGTCGCCAACGAGGATCAGCTCGTCAAGCGGGTGAAATACATTCACGACACCATTCTCACGGCTGCCATCGTGGAACAGTTCATCGACGGCCGCGAGCTCTATGTGGGCATCCTGGGCAATCAGCGCCTTCGTGTCCTGCCGGTGTGGGAGATGTCGTTTGCCAACATGCCCGACACCTCGTGGCATATCGCCACCGAGCGCGTGAAGTGGAGCGTGAAGTATCAGAAGCGACACGGCATCGACACGGCGCAAGCCGTTCTCCCGGAGGGCATGGCCGCCAAGATTCAACATGTCGCCAAGCGCACGTATCGCGCGCTCGACCTGAACGGTTACGCGCGCATCGATCTGCGGCTGGACGGCTCAGGCAAGGCGTACGTGATAGAGGCGAATGCCAATCCGCAGCTGGCGCAAGAGGAGGATTTCGCGCAGTCCGCCAAGACCGTCGGGTTCTCATACGGGCGGCTGCTCGAACGCATCATGACGCTCGGCCTGCAGTGGCTGCCCCATCGGATGGCCTATTGAGTAAATGCAATTGCGTCGGGGATCCTCACGGCTCAACACTCACGACTCAACACTCACAACGTCACACCTCGTCGATGATGACGCGACGCAGGTAATAGGAGATGTCGAGCCGGCGTGTGCGAATGGTGGGATCGCCGGCTCGAAGGACGATGTCGTAGACGCCAGGCTGCGGGGGGCGCCAGCGATAGTCCCAGAGCGACCAGGTCCGATGTGACTGCGGCACAGGGCAGATCGCAAACGGCACCGCGGCGTCGCGGGATCGGAATCGAATTAGCAGGCGATCCACAGGACGCTGCCCGCCCCAGACGATGCCGACAACTCGGTACTCGAGCCGGCCGTCGAGACGGCGTTTCTCGACGCGAACCGGGGTGGCGGCCAGGTCGATCACCGGCGGTTCGTAGTCCCGCGCCAGCACCGGGACGCCGCCCTGGTGAGTGCGCTGCGAGAATTCGCGCATCTGGGAGGTGGTGGGCTCGTCGGCGCCGACCGTGCCGATCTCGCTGACCCACTTGATCCAGGCGCACCCGTACCACCCCGGTACAACCAGGCGGACCGGGGCGCCGTGATCGGGCGTGAGCGGCGCTTTGTTCATCCCGACGGCCAGAAACGCGCCGAGGCGGTCGAGCGTCGAGAGGGGTAACACCCAACTCGCCCCGGCCGTCGAGGTGCGCGATGGTCCTTCGTGATCGTCCACCCCGCTGACCAGGATGCCCGCCGTGGATGGACGAGGGCCGAGATCTCGGATGAGTGGCGCAAGCGGCACGCCCTCCCAGTCCGTCACGCTCATCAAGCCGAAGTTGTCCGGGTCGGCGTTGCCAGAGCACTCGATCAGATGCGCGCCCATCGGCGCGGACTGCCGGCGCAGGCTGGCCAGGTCGAGCGTCTTGGGGCCAGACGAGGCGAAACCCGTCAGGGCGATGGTCCAGCTGGCCGGTGGTTGGCGCAGGGCCGGCGGTGCCGTCGTGCGCACAAACATCTCGGGCGTCGGGGTGAGGAGCCGGTCCGGCTGAAGCGTCGACAGATCGGTCAGCAAACGCGCGTCGAGCCCCGGGCCGCCGACGAGCGTGCCGAGCGGGGTGCCGCGAGGCCGGTCGCCGTGCAGTGGCACGAGGCCGACCAGTTCTCCGAGCGGCGGGCTGTCGCAGCCCTGCGCGGCGAGCCGGGCAAGGAGGCCATGCGAGCCGGCCAGCGAGCCGGCGGCGCCCCATGCGAGGCCGGCGCGGACGAGCGCCCGTCGCCCTACCAGTGCCATGCGTGTGTCACGATTCGCCTCGTCTCACCCCAGGCAACAGTTGGCGGTACTCCAGCCTGAGCGCCACCAACTCGGGTTGCTCGACGCGCAGTTCGCGGGCGATCCGCTGAATCTCCTGCTCTTCGAGAATCGAGATCCCGCCTTCGGTGGCCGAGACCGCAAAGAGACAGCGGAGAAGGTCCACACGCTGCTCGGGCGACGCCGTCGCCGCGAACTCGCGAGCGACGAGGTAGTTGTCGGTGCCGCCGAACAGTCGATTGCTGGTCTGCGCGAGGCCGATGATGAGGACCGCCTGATCGGCGGCCAAGTGACCCTCGCGCTGCACGATGGCTTCCATGGTCCGGGTCTCTTCGGGCGTGACGTGCTGGTCCGCATGCGCCACGCGCCCGAGCAGATAGGCAAACTGCGCCAGGTAGCGGGCGCGGGCGGGCTCCATGCGGTCGAGGGCGTCGAGCAGGTCTCGCAGAGCGCGGTGCTGATCGGAGCCGTCTGGCTCGTTGACGCGGAGCCAGGAGCGCAGCAGCGGCTTCATGAAGACAGGATCTCACACTTGCTCTAAAGAGGCTCCGCCCGAGACCAGTGAGCATGGCGGGATGGCTTCGCCTCTTTAGAGGCAGTGTTGTCTCGCCCCGCTCCGCGGGGCGAGACGTCTTGAAAGGGCGCCCTCGAAAGTTGACTCGACCGTATGAGTTCTGGGCTTTCAAGACGTCTCGCGAGCCGGGAATCGGTCCGAGGGCGGCGAGAGGCGGCGCTCGGGGCGGGCAAGCCGGCGGCTTCGGCCAAGGGCCGCCGCGTGAGGCCCGCGGTGGCGCTATAATCCGCCTCACCCGTTCCCCCGTGACCTCCCCGCCCCCCGCGATCGGTCGCTACGAAGTCGAACGCCGTCTTGGCCAAGGCGGGATGGGCGCCGTGTACCTGGCGCGCGATCCCGCCATCGGCCGGCACGTCGCGATCAAGGTGCTTCGCACGAACGACGACGAATACCGGCGACGGTTTCGCATAGAAGTGCAAGCCGTTGGCGCCCTGCGGCATCGCCATGTCATCACGATCTTCGACAGCGGGGAGCACGACGGCGCGCCGTTTCTCGCCATGGAGTACATCCCTGGCGAGACGCTGGCCGAGAAAATCGCCGACGCCCGCAACTTGCGCTCTCTCAGAAGCTCCGCTACATCGAAGAGCTCTGCGAGGGGCTGGCCTATGCCCATCGAGCCGGCATCATCCACCGTGACATCAAGCCGGCCAACGTCATGGTGGACAGCGACAGCGACTCGGTGAAAATCGTCGACTTCGGTATCGTCCGGGTGGCCGATTCCGGGGCCACGCGGGCGGGTGCGCTGGTGGGCACGCTGACCTATATGGCGCCGGAACAGGTGAGGGGACAGCGCGCCGACCAGCGTTCGGACATTTTTGCCGTGGGGCTCGTGTCCTACGAGCTGCTGGCGTACAAACGGGCATTCTCCGGCGCCATCCACGAGGGCCTGCTGCACAAGCTACTCCACGAGCAGCCAGAACCGTTGAGCGATCTGGTGCCGGATCTCGACCCGGAGGTCATCGAGATCGTCGACCGTGCCTTGCGCAAGGAGCCGGACGAACGATATCAAGACGCCAGCGAGATGGCGGCCGCCCTACATACTGCCCGGCTGCGCGCGCTGGCCAACGAGCAACGCGCCGCGAAAGGGCTGGGGCACTCTCCGGCCTGGTGGCTCGCCCGGCTCGGCACGGTCGCGGTCCTCGCGGCCGGGGCCGTGTACAGCGCCTGGTCGGTGCGGGGCGGGTTTCCCGAGTGGTCTCGGACCGACCGCTCGGTGCGGCTGAGACGGTTCCAAGCCCGCCGGCGTCAGTCAGCCCACCGTCCACGGGGCCGCCGGTCAGCCCGCCCCCGCCCACGAGGGTCGAGCCCCTGGCGGCCGCCAAGCCCGTCAGCGCGCCTGCCCAACCGGACACGCCTTCGGCGCCTCCGGCAGAGAGGGTGCTCGAACCACGTGAGACGGTTGTTGCGGTGCCTGCGGAGACGGTGCTCCGGATACAGGCAGCGGTCGAGATCGAGGCCACGCTGAATGGAAGCCGAACGTCCCTGCAGGCCGTGGTCTCTCCAGGGGAGCACGAGTTGGTCGTCCGCCGGCCCGGGATTCTGGGAGCCTTGCGGCAGCAGATCCGGATGGCCTCGGGCGAGACGCGCACCGTCGCGCCAGAGGTGGCGGTGGGGGCTGTGCGGGCAGGCGAGCTCCCTTTCCCGTTCGAGTCCGTCACGGTGGAAGGAGTGGCGATCACGGGGTCCGCGCGGGCGCTGGCGACGACGCTCGTTGCGCAGTTCGCTCCGGCCAGGGGCTCTGCCGTTCCGCCACAGCGCCGCCCGTTTCAGCTCACGGCGGGAGCCGAGCTCGAGCTCTCCACCCTGATTCCGGCGGGCGGGTTTCGATTCGAAATCACTCCGGCGGCCGAGGTGACCGTCGAGCATCAGGCGTTCGGCAACGTCACCGAAGGCTCCCTTTCGCCCATCGCCGCCGGCCAGTACGCGATGCGAATCGCGCGCCGCGGCTATCCTGACTTCATGACGCAGGTCCAGATTCGCGCCGGTCGGGACTCGTTGGTCTCGCTCGCCTACAATTTTGCCAGCGGCAGCTGGGTGGTCCGGTAGGATGGGCAACGGTTCCCCATTCCGGAGGGCAAGCCTCTGCCGCCCGCTCTGTTTGACCGCATCCGCGGTCATGCTCTGGATCTCCGCTCCAGCTTCCCAGCAGCCGGCCGCGCAGGCCGATCTTCGGGCGGGCACGCAACTGTTCGAAAAGGCCAACTGCAAGGAGGCCGTCGTCCGGCTCGACCGCGCACTGGCTGCAGGCCTGGAGAGCTACGACCGACTCCGGGCGCGGGACATGCTGGCGGTGTGCGCGTTTGCGCTGGGAGAGATCGCAAGGGCGACGGAAGCCATCCGGCAGTTGCTGGCAGACGACCCGGCCTACGAACCCAGTCCGAGACTGCCGGCCGACTTCCGGGAACTGTTCGGCGAGATCAAACGGGAGGCGGCCGCTCGTGCGTCGCTCGAAGCAGAACTGGCGACGTTGCGCGCGGCGGCCTCGCGCGAACGCGAGGCTTCCTCGCGAGAGCCCGAGGCGTCTGTGTCTACGCCACCGCCACCACCTCCACCTCCACCAACCCGCGTCGATGACGAGCTCTGGCGGTGGGTGGACATCCCTGGTGGATCCTTTCAGATGGGCTGCGAATCGGCCGCTGCGTGCGACGATGACGAAGGTCCTCGGCATCAGGTGGCGGTTCCCGCCTTTCGACTGATGGCGACGGAAGTGTCGCTGGCGATGTTCCGGGCGTACGCCGCCGTGAAGAAGATCGTGACACCCGCACAGCCGGCGACGAGCGCCG
>JBQTIE010000180.1:0-16563 GCA_052389315.1 Acidobacteriota bacterium | reverse complement strand
TCGCGACGCCGGCCGTCAACGTCAGTGGTGGCACGTTCACGTTCAACGGGGAGCCGCACGGGGCGACGGGCAGCGTGACGGGGGTGGGCGGCGCGAACCTCGGGGCGCCCACGTTCACCTACAACGGCGCGCCGGATGTCCCGGTCAATGCCGGCATGTACCACGTCGTCGCGTCGTTCGCGGGCAACGCGAACTACGCGCCGGCTTCCACGAACACGGCGGTGATCGAGATCACGCCGGCGGCAGCGACCTTGGCGCTGACCAACCTCATGCACATGTTCGACACCACCCCGAAAGCCGCAGGAGTGACGACGACACCGGGTGGACTCGTGGGCGTATCGATCACGTATGACGGCAGTCCGACACCGCCGACGAACGCCGGCAGCTACGCGGTGGTCGCCACGCTCACACACCAGAACTACACTTCGGCCGCCGCCAACGGCACGCTCGTGATCGGCAAAGCCACGCCTGCGGCGGCATGGTCCGCGCCGGCGCCGATCATCGTCGGCACACCGCTCGGTGCCGCCCAGCTCAACGCGACATCCAGCGTGCCCGGCACCTTCACCTACTCGCCAGTCGCCGGCACGGTGCTCGACGTGGGTCCCGGTCAAACCCTGTCGGCGACGTTCACGCCTGCGGATGCGGACAACTACAACAGCGTGCCCGTCTCCACGTCGATCAGCGTGCTCTACTCGACGGCGGCGTGTCAGGGAGCGGCCGGCCACGCGATTCTCCCGCCAGTCAACGCCGACGGCACGAGCGTCTACAAGCGCAACAGCACGGTCCCAGCCAAGTTCCGGGTGTGCGATGCCGCGGGGAATTCGGTCGGCACGCCGGGCGTCGTCGCGGGGTTCTACCTCATCCAGGTCATCAACGGCACGGTCAGCACGACCGCGAACGAAACGGTCGAATCAACGACGCCAGACACCACGTTCCGGTGGGACACGACCGGCCAGCAGTGGATCTTCAACATCGCGACGAAGAACCTGTCGATCGGGCGGACCTACGTATATCGGATTGCGCTCAAGGACGGGTCAGCGATCCAGTTCCAGTACGGACTCCGCTGAGCCATTCATGAACGGCCGGGCCTGGGGCCCGACCGCTCTGACCGGCACATGTCCAGTCGCGCAGGACCGCCGGTTCGGGGCAAACAGGCGGCGACGCGTGTGTCATGGCAGCACGCGGAAACAGCTTTCGATCGCCGTGTTGTTGCCCATATCCGTCTGGACGATGATCTCGAACTTGAACTCGTCGCCCACGGCGGTCACGGCCTCGGGGATCTCGAAGGCCGTCATCGTCGGCGGCAGATCGAGCGCCAGTTCGACCATGTTCCGCTCCACGAACAACTGGTAGCGACGCACGGCGAATGTACCCGGAACGCCGATCGTGTGATGGGAAGCGACCACTGGGTCCCACTGAATCACGACGGGCGGAACGACCGACGGCAGAGGGTCGTCATCGCAACTGGTCGCGGCGGGAAGGCCGGACACGTACACGTTCTGGGGCGGCGCGGCAAGCACGTGTGACAGCACCGCAGTGCTCGCGAAGGTGGCGCCGCGTTCGCCGCGCCCCGTGATGACGTAGGCGCCCTCCGGAAACCGGTTGAAGAAGTCCATTGGGTCGAGCTCGTCGAACGACGGTTCGGCGCTCTCGAAAAACAGTTGCGTCAGGCCCTGGCGTTGCAGGCGTCCGCGGCTCGCGATCTCGAGCAGTTCCCGACCGGTGCCACTCATGATCTGGAGCGCGGTCCAGGGGCCGCCGTCGATCGACGCGTGTATGCCGAGATCGCCGTCGGTGTGGTTGAGCTCGATGAAGAGCGCAGCCTCGCTGAAGGGCTCGATCCGATCGGACTGAACGGTCATCGTCGCGGCGGGGACGGCCACGTGAGGGGCGATCAGGGCCACGGCCAGCAAGGGCAACGGGCTCAGGTATCGGCGCATGTCGGTGCCTCCAGGTGTGCCGAGTAAGACCGTGCCCTGACGGGAGATCCTTCGATCCGACGAGAGAACCCATTGCCTCGCACGACAGGATCGCGAGGGCTGGGCCCCGCCCCCGTCGGGGCGGACATCTTCGATGGCCGGTCGACACACTTGGTTCATTCGTTACGCGTTTGGCGGTCTGGCGCCCCTCGGGACAGCCGCCGCTTTCGCGTTGACCCGCTGGTGACAAGCGACTAGATTAGGCCCGCGCGTCCCCTGAACGACTGTTCGTTTGCTCGCCTGTGCTACGGAGGAAGTCGCATGAAGGCAGTCACCTGTCTGCTCGTGGTCATCGCGTGCGTGCTCGGTTCCGCGGCCGTCGCCCGGGCACAGGGCGGCTCGACATCCGCCATCACCGGTATCGTCCAGGACTCCGAGGGCGGCGTGCTCCCCGGCGCGACGGTCATCGTCACGAGCAATGCGACGGGGTCGAAGTTCGAGGCCGTGGCCAATGAGACCGGCACGTATGCCGTTCCGGCACTCTCGGCGGGCGTCTACACGGTGACGGTGTCGCTTCAGGGGTTCAAGACCGCCCAGATCAACGACGTACGGGTTCAACTGGGTATCCCGACGACGCTCAACGCCACGCTCGGCGTGGGTGAACTGTCCGAGACCATCACGGTGAGCGGTGCCAGCGCGGAGCTCATCAACACGTTGACGCCCGCTGTCACGGCGACGCTGAACGTCGATCAGATTGCGCTGATTCCGACCCCGACGAGAAACGCCCTCAACGCGGTGACCTTCCTCGTTGGCGTCAACACGGCCGGAACGATGCGCGGGTCCACCATCAACGGGTTGCCTGAGTCGTTCCTGAACCTCACGCTCGACGGCGTCAGCAACAACGACACGTTCAACAAGAACGGAGACGGCTTCTTTTCACCGGTCCGACCGCGCCAGGATGCGGTGGAGGCGGTGACCGTGACGACGGCGGCGGGCGGCGCCGAGGTCGGCGGGCATGGCGGGGCCACCATCAATTTCGTCACGCGGTCGGGCACCAACCGCTTCACCGGCAGCGCGTACGATTACTATCGCGACACGAGCCTGAACTCGAACTACTGGTTCAACGAGCGCAACGGTCAACCGCGCAGCGCCGTGCGCCTCAACCAGTACGGCGCGAGGCAGGGCGGACCCATCATCCGCGGCAAGGCCTTCTTCTTCGTCCACTTCGAGGAAGTGCGCAACCCGAATGCCGAGCCTCGCACCCGCACGGTGCTCCACCCCAGAGCTCTGGACGGGTGGTTCCGCTACAACGTGACGGTTGCCGGCCAACAGACCGTGCGCGAGGTCAACGTGATGGACCTTGCCCGCGCCGGCGAGCAGATCGCGACGACCGATCCGCTGGTCATGCGCATCCTGCAGGCGATCCAGGCGTCGCCGCAGCAGGCCGGGACCATCAGCCCGGCCAGCGACCCGCTGCTGATGAGCTACTTCTTCCTGAATCCTGGCGACCAGAACGAGAAGCAGCCCGCCATCCGCATCGACTACAACCTCAGCGACCGGCATCGGCTCACCGGCACCTACAACCACTTCTTCGAAGCCCGAGGGCAGGACCACATCAACGGCGCCGATCGCCGATTCCCCAGCTCGCCGAACTACCGTCAGGTGCGGACGACGAGGCCGACCCGGTCGGTCGCCCTGCGATCCACGCTGTCCAACAACCTGGTCAGCGAACTGCGAGGCGGCGTGACGCGAGGTGAGCGATTGTTCTTCGGGCGGGGTGAGAGGAACGCGCCGAGCGCGTCCACCTTCGACGACACCAGCGGGCTCGCGATCGATCTGGACCTCAACATCGGCCTCACGAACTGGCACATCGCCAACACGCTGTCGTCGCGCAGCGGGTATCAGTACACGCTCGACGAGACGCTCAACTGGCAGAAGGGCAGTCACAGCGTCACCCTGGGGGGGAGCGCCTTTCTCGGACGAGCATGGGAAGACTCCCAGCAGCTGACGCCCGGCATCGATCTGCGCTTCGACACGGCCAACGATCCCGCGGCCAGCCTGTTCACCACCGCCAACTTCCCGGGCGCGTCGGCTGCGCAGCTCACCGATGCACGCGACCTCTACGCCCTGCTGACCGGCCGCGTCGGCGCGGTGACGGGCCTTGCGGCGCTCGATGCCGAGACCAACCAGTACACGTACCTGGGACGACGGCGCCGGGCGGGAAAGCTCGACGTCTTTTCGGCCTACGCCCAGGACTCGTGGCGCCTGACGCCGACCTTGACGCTCAACGGCGGGCTGCGGTGGGACGTGCAGATGCCGTTTGCGCCGTCCAACGACACCATGACCACCGCGAGCCTGGCCGACATCTGCGGTGTTTCCGGGATAGGCCGTGGCGGCATCTACACGGCCTGCAACTTCTACGCGCCTGGCGCGCACGGCGGCAAGGTCCCCGCCTTCGCCCAGTTCACGAGCGGCACCAGGGGCTACAACACCGACTGGAACAACATCGCGCCCAACGTGGGTGTGGCGTGGCGGCCGAACGCGCAGAGCGGGTGGCTCCGTCGGCTGCTGGGCGATCCGGAACAAGCGACGCTTCGAGGCGGCTACTCGGTGGCGTACGAGCGGCAGGGCATTGGCGGCTTCACGGGCATCTACGGGCCCAATCCAGGCAGCACGTTGAGCCTGACGCGGGATGCCAACACCGGACTGGTCGGTCCCGGCGAGACGTGGCCCGTCCTGTTGCGCGAGGCCAATCGCCTCTACCCGGCGTCGTTCCCGGAGACCCCGACGTTTCCGATTCCCATCCGTCCGAATCGCGCGGACAACATCAACGCGTTTCACCCGGACATCGAAGTGGCCTCGGCGCGGTCGTGGACCATCGGCCTCCAGCGGTCGTTGAGCAAGGACATGGCGGTGGAGATCCGCTACGTCGGCACGCGGGGCGTCAATCAATGGTCCACGCTCAACTACAACGAGCGCAACATCATCGAAAACGGTTTCATCGACGAATTCCGGCTGGCGATGGCGAATCTACGCGCGAACAACGCGGCCGGGGGAAGCCGGTCAGGGTCGTTTGCCTATTTCGGAACGGGCACCGGCACGACGCCGCTTCCCATCTATCTGTCCTACTTGAACGGCAGGAGCGACGCCGGGAATCCGGCCGCGTACACGGGCGGGGCGGCGACCTGGTCGAATGCGACCTATGCCGGGCGGCTCGTCCAGACGAATCCGAACCCCAACGGCGCCGCCAGCGATCTCGACGGCACGCTGACGTTTCGCGACAACGCCATGCGCGCCGGACAGCCCGCGAACTTCTTCGTCGTCAATCCGAACGCGAACAACGTCAACGTCCGTGACAGCGGCGCGTTCAGCTCGTATCACGCGCTGCAGATCGAAGTGCGGCGCCGGTTGTCACGAGGGTTGTCGCTCAACGGGAGCTACCAGTACGCGCTCGAAGAGGGCTCGGCGTTCCTGGGATTCCACTTTGGCCGGGTGTCCGATCCGTCGAACGCGAGCGTCCGCCACGCGATCAAGGCGCAGTGGGACTGGACGCTCCCCGTCGGACCTAACGAGCGCTACGGCCGCAACCTGCACGGCGTCCTCAACGCCCTCGTTGGCGGGTGGCAGTTCAACGGCGCCGGCCGCGTCCAGCAGCGCACGGCCAACTTCGGCAACGTGCGGCTGGTCGGCATGACGAAAGCCGAAGCGCAGAAGCTCTACAGGTTCGAGGTGCGCCCCGATCCGCAAACGGGCCTCCCCACGGTCTTCACGATGCCCGATGACGTGATTCTGAACACGCGGCGGGCGTTCAGCGTGAGCGCGACGAGCAGCACGGGCTACAGCGCGCTCGGCGTGCCGGAGGGGCGCTACTTTGCCCCGGCCAACAGCGCCGATTGCATCCAGCTCAAGTCGGGAGACTGCGCGCCGCGGACCACGATGCTCCTGTCGCCCTGGTTCACGCGCTTCGATATCGGGCTCACGAAGAAGATTCCAGTGGGCGGCAACCGGAGCATCGAGATTCGCGCCGACATCCTCAACGTGTTCGACAACGTCAACTTCACGGTCACCGACACTTCACGGACCCCGGGATCGGGCGCCGGCATCTTCCAGACCGATGCGGCGTACCGCGATCTGAACAATACCTATGACCCCGGCGGCCGCCTGGGACAGCTGGCGATTCGCTTCAACTGGTAGCGTCATCTGCCACCTCTCGACGGCCTGGGAGCCTTGACGGCCCCGAAGGTTGACCAGATGAGTCAAGTTTGTCCGTCAAGGCGACCGCCCGGCCGGAGGCGGGGCAAGACCAACACTGCGCTAGCTAGCGAGGCGGAGCCGAATCCAACATGCTCGCCGGTCCGAGGCGGAGCCTCGCTCGTCCTCAGCCCTCAGCCCCTCAACCCTCCGCCGACACCGCGGCGATCAGCGCCTTGATGTACCCGAACGCATAGGCGAAGCCCTGGTCCCTCCCCACGCCCTCGACCCGCGGCACGTGATCGGGCATCATCATGCCGTCGTAGCCCACCTCCTTGTAGACCCGCATCGCCTTGAGCATGTCGACGCTGCCGTTGTCGATGAACGTCTCGCGGAAGTTGAGAAAGCCGCCGTCGATGTTGCGGAAGTGCACGTTGAAAATCTTCCGGCGTGAGCCGAAGTAGCGGATCACGTCGAAGATCTGCTCGCCTGGTGTCTCGAGCTGCTCCGAGACCGTGCCCTGGCAGAAATTCAGGCCGTGGAACGGACTCTCCTTGATCGCCACGAACTTCTTGAGGCCGTCCGGCGAACCCAGCACCGCGTCCACCCCGCGCCAGCCCGAACCCTTCGGCACGCCCGGATCCTGCGGATGGCAGCCCATCCGCACCTTGTGTTCCTCCGCCACCGGCACCACGCGCTCGAGGAAGTACGTGATGCGCTCCCAGTACGTGTCGGCGTCCACCTTGCCGGCGATGGTCAACGGCGGGTCCTGCCTGGCGCGGTCGAAGATGAACTCGCTGTAGCGGGCGCCGCCGCGCCCCTGGGCGGTGCCCGATCGCGGGATCCCGATGAGCGTGAAGTTGTACTTCACGTTCATGATGCCGGCCCTCGCGCAGTTGCGAATCATCTGACAGATGTCGTCGATGTTGCGATCGCGCTCGGGGCTCTTGCCCAGGTAGATCGCGGGCATCTCGGCCTGCGAGATTTCCGACGAGCTCATGGGCAGCGGCACCATGTCCAGCGAGATGCCGTGGGCCTTGACCCGGTCGCGGAGCCTCGACAGGCCGTCGACCGACCAGGGCTCATCCAGCGTCGCCGATGGCAGGCTGCTGCAGATGTGGTTCACGCCGAAAGCGGCGCACGCACGGAGAATGTCCTCTGAATCGCCGTGCTGCGTGCCCACTTTCATCCGGGCCTTCAGGACAGGCGTGCCGGACGCCACCGGTTGGGCCGGCGCGCGGGCCACTTGCGCCGAGACCACGGCTTCGGCCAGCGCACCGACGGACACGCCAGAGCCCGCCAGCTTCACGAACTCACGTCGATTCATGGCGCCTCCCAGACGGTTGATTATTGAGCAAGATGCCGGGGGCCAGCCTCGTTAGAAGACTCGACTCTGCAGATTTCCAACCGTTTGAGTCAAGTTTTCCCGCCCGGCCGGAGGCCGGGCCAGCCTACACTGTTCACGAGGCCCTACGCATGTCACATGCTTGACGGTCTGAGGCGTCCACCAGCGGAGCTGACCCCCGGCGGACCAAACGAGTTTGGTCTCAGGCAGGGCCTCGTTAGAATTCAAGGCGTGGCTATCCACCTCCTGCTGCTCCTGCTCCTCGCGTGGGCCTCCTCGGCCTGCAGCCCAGGCCTCGCTCGTGAAGGCCCCGCCGCCGACGTCCACGCCCTCACCGGCACCCACACCCGCGTCGTCTGGGTGCAGCACGACGGCACCGATCCGTTCGCGATGGGCCGCCAGCTCGTCCTCATGGGCCTCGACACCGACGATGGCCGGGGCGAGCGGGTCATCCTGAAGGACCCCGGGAGCTACGTGAAGCCGATGCTCACCCCGCGCGGGGACCGGGTGGTCTACTCCACGCACCCCGGCCTCGGCGACGCGTCGGTCCATCTCGTCAACTTCGATGGGACCGGCCACCGCCGATTCGACCGCGGCTTCGCGCTGGCGGTGTGGCAGGACCCGAGCGACGGGGGCGAGTGGATCTACATTGGATCCGACAACCGCGAGTTTGCTTTCGGCACCATTACACGCGTCCGCCTCGACCAGCCGTCGCGCCGGGAGCAGGTCTGGCAGCACGGCATGGTGTCGCTCGACACCTTTCAGGTATCGCCTGACGGTCGGCTGGCTGGAGGGCTGTTCCCCTGGCCCGACGCGGGTGTGGCGGATCTGTCCACCGGCAAATGGCGGCGTCTGGGTGATGGCTGCTGGACGGCGCTCAACGACGCCGGCTCGCCGCTCTTCTGGTACTTCGACGGCTCCCATCGCAACCTCCTGATGGTGGACCTCACGCGCGATCGCCGATGGACGGTCCCGATCAACCGCGCCCCCGGCTTCGCCAATCCCGAGGTGTACCACCCGCGATGGACGCCGCACCCGCGGTTCATGACGCTGTCGGGGCCGTACGATCAGGGTGGGGCGAACCAGGTGCGGAGCGGCGGGAACCAGTCGGAGATCTGGATCGGCCGCTTCAGCGATGACTTCACGCGCATCGAGGCGTGGGCCCGCGCGACGCACAACGCGCGCGCCGATTCGTATCCGGATGTGTGGATCGACCGGTCGTCGTGTCCGTATCCGTCGCGGGCGAGCGGGCGCATCGGGCCCGGAGCGGCCAACGAGCAGGCGACTGCCGATCGGAGCGTCGTGGAGGCGCGGCTCGTGAGCAGCGCGCCGATTCCGACCCCGGAGTCGATTGCGCCCTACCGCCACGCGCTTGTCGTGAGCCGTTACGAAGTGGTGAACACGGTAGAAGGCCCGGGCGCGGCGCGAGAGTTGCTGGTGGCGCACTGGGCGATTCGGGACGGGCGGGTGCTGAGCGACGCGGCGAGAGCGGCGGGACAGGTGTATCGCCTGACCGTGGAGCGCTACGACGCGCACCCGGAGCTCGAGGGCGAGCGGCTGATTCAAGAGGCGACCGTGGCAGCGGGTCCGCTGTACTACGACGTCGGCACGAACGCACGATTCACCCGGTAGGTACGCCGGTGGGCACCCGCCGTTCCCGACCTGCCGCATCCGACCGCCTTTTGCGGGTGGCCGAGGACGGGGCGCCCCGCGGCGCGGAGGCGCCTGAGCCGTGAACACTGCCCTTGGCGCCGAGCACCGTGGGGCTGTCCTCGGACAGGACCCGCCGCGGCGGTCCCGAATCGCTCGCGCCCCGAAAGTACCGGGTTCACGCCACCCGTTGCCCTGACGCCGCGATGGTCTTCAGCTCCTACCTCTTCCTCTTCTACTTCCTCCCGCTCGCCCTGGCGCTGTACTACGCGGTGCCGCGCCGCGCGCAGCATCTGATCCTCACCGCGCTCAGCTATCTCTTCTACGGCTGGGCCAACCCGCTCTTCGTGCCGCTGCTGCTGGCCTCGACCGTCGTGGACTACGTGTGCGGCCTGATCATCGCCGCGCGACCCCCGCGCGCCCGTGCCGCGCTCGCCGTGTCCATCGTGACCAACCTCGGCCTGCTCGGCTTCTTCAAGTACTTCAACTTCGGCGTCGAGAACCTGAACGCGTTCGCGCAGGCGACGGGACTGGATGCCCTCCGGCTCGATGTCGCCTTCAAGGTGACGCTCCCGCTTGGGATCAGCTTCTACACGTTCCAGTCGATGAGCTATACCTGGGACGTCTACCGCGGTCGCGCGGCGGCGGTGCGAAACTTCATCGACTTCGCCTGCTACGTCTCGATGTTCCCGCAACTGGTTGCGGGACCCATCATCCGTTTCGCCGAAGTGGCGGACCAGCTGAGGTCGCGGACACACACCGTGACGAAGTTCGCCCGAGGCGTGGCGTTTTTGTCGGTCGGGCTGGCGAAGAAGGTGCTGCTGGCGAACCCCTGCGGGAAGGTGGCCGATCTGGCGTTCGAGGCCGGAAGCCTCCACGCGATCGACGCGTGGTACGGCGTGACGGCGTATGCGTTTCAGATCTACTTCGACTTCAGCGGCTACTCCGACATGGCCATCGGGCTGGGCCTGATGCTGGGCTTCGTGTTCCCGAAGAACTTCGACTCTCCGTACCTGTCGCAGTCCATCACCGAGTTCTGGCGCCGCTGGCACATCTCGCTGTCCACGTGGCTCCGCGACTACCTGTACGTGCCGCTCGGCGGCAACCGGAAAGGCCCCGCGCGCACCTATCTGCATCTCTTCGTCGTGATGCTGCTCGGCGGACTCTGGCATGGGGCCGCGTGGAACTTCCTGGTCTGGGGCGCGCTGCACGGCGTGCTCCTGGCGTTCGAGCGGGCGCGAGGCAAGGCCGCGACCTACGCGCGGCTGCCCGCACAGGCACGTGTGGCACTGACCTTCGTACTGGTGCTGGTGACCTGGGTGTTCTTCCGCGCGCCCGATCTGCCGTCGGCGGGGCGCTACCTCGCAACGATGGCCGGGCTCGGTGAGTCGCACGCGGGCGCGGCGCTCATCGGGGGCGTGGTCTACCAGCCGTACTACCTGCTGACCTTCGGGGTCGCGGCGCTCGTGACCTGGACCTGTCCCCAGACGTGGGATTGGTCGCGCACGCTCACGCCGGCGAAGGCGGTGGCGGCGGCGGCGGCCTTCCTGCTGGCGGCGGTGGCGCTGACGACGCAGGCGTTCAACCCGTTCATCTATTTCATCTTCTGAGTAGCGAGAGTGACGATGCCTCTGTGAAATCTGTGGAATCTGTGGATGACTGATGACCGGCGATCGTGATTCTGTGGAATCTGCGCAATCTGTGGATGACTGATGACCGGCGATCGTGACTCTGTGGAATCTGCGCAATCTGTGGATGACTGATGACCGGCGATCGTGATTCTGTGAAATCTGCGCAATCTGTGGATGACTGACCGTGATGACTCTGTGGAAATCTGCGGAATCTGTGGATGACTGATGACTCTGTGGAATCTCCTCTCGACCGCGAGGAGATCGCGCGCATCGAGGTGGGGCAGACCGAGGTCAGCCCACGCGTGGCGCGGCTGCTGGTGGCCTGGTTCATCGTCACCCTGGCCCTGCTCCCAATCGTCGAGCGATTCGGCCCTGCGGTTCCTTCGCAGACGAGGCCGGACGGGGCGACTGGAGGCGGGGCGTGGTCGCAGTTGGCGGATCTGCCGGCCGCGGTGGCCGAGGCGCGCGTGAACGCGAGTGCCGCTCCCGAGTCATCGCCATGGACCCGGCTCGTCGCGGCCAATCGCGCGGTGCTGTCCGGCCTGAGCCGCTTCGAAAGCGGACTCGAAGACGCCTCTGCCGTGGCTGGCCTTCTGCGGCCTCCGGCGCAGGCGCTGCTGTCGGGCTGGCTCGGCGCCGGCAACGAGCGCGCGTACATCGGGCGCGACGGGTGGTTGTTCTTCCGCTCCGACGTCGACTACGTCACGGGCCGAGGGTTCCTCGAATCCCGGCAGATCGCGCGGCGCATCGCCGGCGCAAGTGAGTACGACTCTCCCCCGCAACCGGACCCGCGGCCGGCCATCCGCCGATTTGCCCGCGACCTGTCGGCCCGAGGCATCACCCTGATCCTGATGCCGACACCGGTGAAGCCGAGCGTCCATCCCGACCGCCTGAGCTCACGCACGCTCGAAGGGAACGCGCCCGCGCAGAACGCCTCATACGGTGGGTTCGTGGACGAGATCCGGCGGGACGGCATCCTGGTCTTCGATCCGGCGCCGGCGCTCATGAGCGCGCGCGACGCCTCGGGGGCTGCGCAGTATCTGCTCACCGATACGCACTGGCGGCCCGACGCGATGCAGCGAGTGGCTGGCGCACTGGCGGCCTTCATCACGGCGGAGGTGCCGTTGCCACCCGTGGCCGCCGCCGGCTATCGCGTCGAACCGCGCGAGGCGCAGCAGCAGGGCGACATCGCGGCGATGCTCGATCTGCCCGCCAGCCAGACGCGCTATCGACCCGAGCGGGTGAGGCTCGACTTCGTCCTCGGCCCTGACGGCGAGCCGTGGCGTCCCTCACGCAGTGCGGACGTCTTGCTGCTGGGCGACAGCTTCACCAACATCTATTCCCTGGCGACGATGGGGTGGGGAGAAGCGGCGGGATTGGCCGAGCACCTGAGCCTCGCCCTGCAGCGACCTGTCGATCGCATCGTCCAGAACGACGAGGGGGCGGTGGCCACGCGACGCCTGCTGGCGCGCGATGTCACCGGATCGAACGACCGGCTCACCGGCAAGCGCGTGGTGGTGTGGCAGTTCGCCGTGCGGGAACTGTCGTCCGGGGACTGGGCGGTGGTGGAGCTGGCCGGTGCGGCTGCCCGGTGAGGGGCGTGCGACGGCAGTGGGGGAGACCATCGCTGTGCTGAAGGAGGGTCCGCGCGGGACCCGCTGGGGGCGGCGCGGGCGATTACGGCTGAATCGCTCGTCCGACCCACCGCGTCACCGCCGGCGGCTGCCAGGACAGCACGCGGTCGATGAGCGTGGTCGGATTGGCGTCGGCGACGACGATCTCGCGGTGCGTCGGCCGCAGGAACTCCTCATCGAGCGCGCGTTCGAAGAACGCGAGCAGCGCGTCGTAGAACCCGTCCACGTTGAGCAGGCCGCACGCCTTGGCGTGCACGCCGAGCTGCGTCCAGGTCACGGCTTCGCAGAACTCTTCGAGCGTCCCGAACCCGCCCGGCAGCGCGATGAAGCCGTCCGACAGGTCGGCCATCAGCGCCTTGCGCTCGTGCATCGAGTCCACGATGTGCAGATCGGTCAGGCCCCGATGCGCCAGCTCGCGAGTCACGAGCGCGTGCGGGATGACGCCGATCACGCGCCCGCCCGCGGCGAGCGCGGCGTCGGCCACCACGCCCATCAGGCCGACGTTGCCGCCCCCGTAGACGATGTCGATGCGGCGCGACGCCAACTCCGTCGCGAGCGTGGCCGCGGCGGAGGTGTAGACGGCACTGTTGCCGTGGCTGGAGCCACAGAAGACGCACAGCCGCTTGGCCGCCCCACCGCCGCGCACGGACGCTGCTACTTCCACTCCCAGATCTGGGCGCTGGTGTTCCCCTGCGCATCCACCTCGTATTCGAACACGGCCGCCACGCTGTTCAGACGCTTCCACTTCGCGGAGGCCGTCTCGTAGTACACCGCGCCGCGATAGCTCACGCTGCCGTCCTTCTTGACCTTGCCGACGCCGCTGCCGACCCAGGTCGCCAGCTCGCCACCTTTGCCCATCACGACGCCGTTGCCCGAACCGAACAGCGTGCCGTCGGCGCGGACGTACGACTCGTAGGTGCCGGTTTCCTTGGCCTCCACACCGGCCAGCTTGGCACCACCTTCGAACGAGGTCTCCATCTTGGGGCCTCCACCTGGATTGGGGAGCACCCTGCGACCGGTCACCCGACCCTTGGAGTCGGCGAGTTTGTCACCTAGCATGATTGCCTCCTGTTGTCTTTCGTTCGACCTGTGTCCTGCTTCCGTCGCGCTGGCGACGAGCATCGAGTATCTCCAGAAACGTTCTGCCCTGTAGATCGCTGTGGCTCAGCCCCGCGTCGGCAGCCTCCTCGAGCGTCAGCGCGCCGCAGTTGAACCCGCGCACGAAGAAAATGAGCAGGGCCTGTCCCGTGGCGGCGTCGTCGAACACGTCGCCGACGAGAGCGGCTTGTGCCGCCTTGTCGAGGAACGCGCGCAGCCTGGCGGTAGCCGCGGCCCGCGACTCGAGATAGAAGGCGAAAACAGCCGCATAACGTGTCACGAGCTGAGCCGGGTGCAGATCCCAGCCCTGATAGTACCCGTTCATCAGCGAGTGCCTCACATCGTCGTAGTGGATCTTCCAGGCGCGATGAATGGCGTCGCGATTCTCGCGACGCTGCTCGTCGTTGAGCTCGAAGCCCCGCTTCGCACGATGAAGCTCGACGGGCATCACGTGCGACCCCCCGTCGGACAGCTGGACGCCGCTTTGTGCCAGCGCCACCTGCATGAACGCCCGTGCGACATCGCAGGCCGGATGTCGCAGGTGCTGCCAGGCGGCGGTGATGCCGCAGAGCGCTGTGTAGTCGTACACGCCGAAGTGCGCGCCGATGACACGATCGTCGCCCCCGGCCACGAGCTCCCTCAGCGTCGACGATCCGTCCGCGGACAGGATCGACTGCGGTGTTTCGACCATGATCTCCAATCGAATGGTCCCGGCCCGGATTCGCAGGCGCTGCTCCAGCACGTGGCAGGCGCGTGCGGCGGCTTGGACGTGCTCCGGCGACATGACCTTCGGAATGGTGACGACGAGATCCGGGGGGAGCGCGCCTGCCGATCGGTGGCCGAGCCGCGTCACGAACAGGTCGAACGTGCGGAGGCTGCGGTCGTGCAGTTCGCGTGACAACGGCTTGATGCGGATGCCGATGCGGCGTGGCAGCGTGCCGGCGGCGTGCGACGCGGCCACCTCGTCCGCTGCCGTGGTGGCATGCCCGTCCTCTTCTGCGTCGGGCCGTGTCCCGTACCCGTCCTCGAAATCGATGCGGAAGTCCTCGATGGGCTCGCGGCGCAGCTTGGCGACGACGCGCGCCCGAACGAGGTCGACGACGGTGAGGGGCAGGCCGTTCGCCGAGCCACGGGGTGAGGATCCCGTCCTCAGGCCAAGCGCCTCCGCGAGTGCCGCGCCGTTCGGCGCGTACTCGTTCAGCGTGGCGAGCGCGGTCGCCCCGAGCTTGCCGACCGAATCGGCCCTGAACAGATGGGCTCCCCCATAGAACGTGTGGACCGGTTGCGCGCCGGCGGCCTCGCCAGGGTACTTGCTGGCGAGGCGCTGGTTGCCGCGAGCCAGGCCCGCCTTGATGGGCCGGAGATCGGAGGCGCCGAGCGAACCGGCGAACGGCGTCTTACGAGCCACGGTAGGTCGAGTACCCAAACGGGCTGATGAGGAGCGGGACGTGATAGTGGGCCTCGCCCGTCGATTCGAACACGACCGTCACTTCCGGATAAAACGACGAGGCTCCAGACGCGGCGAAGTAACGAGCCGTGTCGAACGTCAGCCGGTACACGCCTGAGGCGAGCGGCGCACCGTCGGGCAGGAGCGTGCGAAGCCGGCCATCGGCGTCGGTATCGCCGTCAGCGATGCGTTGCCATTCGCCGGCACTCACGCGACGGTCGAGTGCCACAGGCACGCCAGCCGCCGGCCGGCCCCGGGCGGTGTCGAGCACATGGGTCGTGATCGCACTCATCACTTCCGCCTCATCCCTACTCATGTCACATGCTTGGCGGCCTGACGCAGGCCTCGTTCGTGGTTGGCGACGCCGCGTGGCCTTGACGCGACCGCGAAGCCGCACGCCATCATATGGCGTGACGGGGTGGTGATGGTAGGGCGCGGCGTCGTCGACCGTGAAGACCTCGGCGTGGCCTGGCGCGTTGGCGCGGGCGCCGCGAATGTGAAGCGTGCTCATGGCCACCGATCACCGCGTCAGGGTCGCCTCGATCAGTCCGTACGGTTCGTCCGTGGCCACGAACACTTCGTTGCGGTTCTCCAAGCCCACGCGCGACAAATCGAACGGCAGGTGATGCTTGTTCGGCATGACGAGACGAATGGCCTCGACCTCGTCGCAATCGTCCAGCACGGCTTGCCCCATGGCATACAGCGTGTGCTGCACCGACCGGCTGTCGTGCTCGGCGAAGGTTTCGAGCAGGCGTTGCCGCACGAGCTGCCAGAGCGCGCCGAAGTCTCCCGTGTCGCCGCGATACTGCCACGTCGCCGTGAGCGCCGTGGCCAGCAGCCGGTCGGACGTCTCGGGCAGCGTGGTGTAGCCATCGCGCGGGAACCCGGCGAAGGCGGACTGCGATGTCTTGAGGATGACGAGGTCGCGGATGCCGGCTCCGACCCGCGTCAGGTCTCGCGAAGCCTCGACGGTCGCTGTCCGCGTATCGGGACCCCGCTTCATGAAGGCCGAGGCGTGTTCGCGCCCGCCGACGGCGATTCGGCGCCAGGCCTGGTCGTCCAGATCCACCCGCACCTGGCGCAGCCGCGGGTTGTGTGCCAGGAAGTGACGGGCGAGTCGAAGGCCCAAGCCCTCGGGATCGGTCACGCGCTCGCGCGCGGCCAGCGCGTACACGGTATTCTTCATCGTGTCGGTCGGGAGCACGTCGCGGTTGTCGCCGTCCACATACGACGCCGCGTAGTCGCCCTCGAATCGGATGGCAATCGTCAGGTCGCGCAGCGAGTGGCGGTCGCCGCGCGTGACGTGCACGAGCCGAACCCGAGATTTACCGTAGGCCGAGTCTGCCAGCATGGCGGGCTCCGGAGAAAGGATTGAGAACCGAGTGGGCGCCGATCATAACACTCCGGACTTTGTGACTCTGGCGGACCTGGCGTCCGCGAGGGTCGGTGGACGAGCCGTGGCTGCCAGCGACGATTTCTTTGCGTCGAAGGCGAACCTGGTCAAGGCCGAGCCGCCGATTTTCGTCCCTGGCAAGTACACGTCGCGAGGGAAGTGGATGGATGGCTGGGAATCACGGCGCCGACGCACCCCTGGCCACGACTGGTGCGTGATCCGGCTCGGCATGCGAGGCGTCGTGCGCGGCGTCAA